>NZ_JBUYWD010000008.1:0-299803 GCF_055231015.1 Rhodococcus quanlei
AAACACCCCCCTAAAGCCCCCGCCAACCGGAACTCCCGGCTGTGGGCCCCCCGTTTGTGGGGGGGCCCCACTTCGGGTGATCGGGTCAGGCTACGTGGAACATGCCCACGGTCGGGAGGAAGTCGCAGCTGATCGGTGCGGCACCTTCCGCCTCGGTGGTGAGGCCACCGGAGATGACTGCGACGACGCGGCCGGGGCCGGTCTGCGCGATGGTGGACAGTGTGGCAGGGCCGTCCGGGTTGATGTTCGCGTCAGCCGTGAGATTCTGGGTGGCGCGCTTGCCGTTGTCCAGGTTCATCCAGGTGACGGTCATCGGCGTGGCCTGTTCGGCTGTAACCGGTCCGGTGCCCAGTGCGGTGAACACGAAGGCTGCTTCGCCGGGCTTGGGGCCGGGAGGCGGCAACTCGGCCGGACCGGGGACCGCGAAGGCTGTACCGACGGAGTCTGATCCCTCACCGATGCAGTTCTTGCCGATGGTGGGGTACAGGAATTGCGCTATGACCGGCGCATTCTCCTCGGGGATCTCGGGTCCGCCGCCGCCGCTGCCGTCGAGGAACGTGATGACGCGTTCGAGCGTGGACTTGATCTCCGGCGGGATGCCCGGGGTTTCGAGGAGGATTCGCGCCTGCGCGAGAAGTTGGTCCTGAGGGGCCGCGACGTTCGACAGCTCGCCTGCGATGTCGGCAGGACCGATTGCGGCGCCGATGATGGCGGGTGCGAACGATGCCAGCATCTCGACCGGCACGCCCTCGGGTACGGGCGGCGGTGTGGGCTGTGCGACTGCCTGTGCGGGCACGGCCAGCACGGCAGCAGAAGCGATCGCGAGAGCGCCGAACGCCCTACGCATACCTCGGGTTCGAAGCACGGTCTCCCCATCCTTGTCATAGCAGCGCAGAGCAAAATTGATCCACGTCTGACGGTTCGGGGGGTCACTCTATGTACAGCGCCCCCGGGTTGTACAGCCGTGACCGAAATTACGTCCGGCTGTGATGCCCGGTGGGAGTGTATTGCATACAGACCCCGGTGGTGATCGTCTGGTGACCTTAACCTGTGACTGTTGTGGTTTGTGGGAATGGTGATGTAACTGTTACGGGCATCGACACTCCTGTCCGGCCGCTCGGTCACAGTCCGGATACGCTGTGCGAAATCGAAACATCGTCATCACGCATCACGGGAGAGCGCCGCACAGTGTCAGACCTGTCCGAAGTGACCGCGCGGCCGACGGTCCCGGAATCTTCGACGATTCGGTGGCTACTACGGAGCGCTCCAGTTCTTCTGGCTGTCTCCGTCGTACTTCGCCTGGGCTGGACGCTGTTCAGCCCCAACGGGATGAACTTCGTCGACCTGCACGTGTACGTGGACGGATCCGCGGCTTTGTTCGGCGGCGACCTGTACGACTTCACCTATTCGGTGGTGACCCCGGATTTTCCGCTCCCGTTCACGTATCCACCGTTCGCCGCCCTGGTGTTCTTTCCGCTGCACTACATACCGTTCCCGGTCATCGCGGTGGTTTGGCAGCTACTGACGATCCTGGGCGTGTACGCCCTGGTACGAATGAGTCTGACCCTGCTCTTGGGCGACGCGGCCCGTGACACCCGGTGGCGTCCGGTCGCGATGCTGTGGACCACGGTCGGAGTGTGGTCCGAACCGGTTCGGACCACACTCGACTACGGGCAGGTGAATGTCTTCCTCGCTTTGCTGACCATGGCGGCGGTGACGAGTTCGCGCTGGTGGGTCTCCGGTGGACTCGTGGGTATCGCCGCAGGAATCAAACTGACGCCGGCGATCACCGGGCTCTATTTCCTGGCGCAACGCAGATGGAAGGCTGCGGCGTTCTCGGCAGTGGCATTCGGCGGCACGGTCGCTCTCAGCTTTCTGCTGATCGGAGCCGAGGCCAAGGAGTACTTCACCACGCTCCTCGGGGATGCGGATCGGATCGGGCCGGTCGGATCCGTATGGAACCAGTCCCTGCGGGGTGCTCTCAGCCGGATTGCCGGATACGACGTGGGTACCGGGGCGATCTGGCTCGTCGCCGTCGTGACAGCAGCGATCCTGGCAGTGGCGGCCTGGCGGGCACTTGCTGGTGACGACCGTCTGGGCACGCTGGTGGTGGTCCAGCTACTGGGACTCTTACTGTCCCCGATCTCGTGGTCGCATCACTGGGTGTGGGTGGTGCCGATGCTGATCTGGTTGCTTCACGGACCCTTGCGAGCGGAGCTGGGAACGAAGCTGATCGCCGGGTATTGGATCGTCACCACACTGATCGGTGTGCCCTGGGTGCTCAGCTTCTTCCAGGATTCGATCTGGTTGTTCTCGCGCCCGGCGCTCCTCGCCTGGCTGGGCACCGTGGATGTGCTGGGCGCATTCGCGGTGTTCGTCTGGGTGGTCCTGAGTGGCCGGCGGCAGGGTGGTCGAAAGCAGGGTGGTCGAAAGCAGGGTGGTCGGAAGCAGGGTGGTCGACGCGAGTCCGACAATCTCAGTGCGGAATCGCCTGGTCGATCGCAGCGGCAAGATCCAGATCCCGCTGGGTGATGCCGCCCGACGAGTGGGTCGACAAGGTGTAGGTGACCTTTCGCCAGCGGATGTCGATGTCTGGGTGGTGGCCTGCGCTTTCCGCCATCTCGGCGACCTTGACCACGAGTGTGATCGCGTCGGGAAAACTGGCGGATTCCACGGTGCGCACGATGGAATCGCCCGAACGGTGCCAATCAGGCAGTTCAGCGAGTGAGGTGTCGATCAGTCCGTCGGACAGCAACTCGGCCATACCTCATGATGGTGCAGTGAGTACCGATGCTGCAAGGACTACCGACTCTGCAGGGGCTGCCGAGCGTGAAGTCGTGGCGGCGGCGATCGTTGTCGACGGTCGGCTGTTGCTAGCCCAACGAGTTCGTCCACCCGAGTTGGCGGGCCAGTGGGAGTTGCCGGGCGGAAAGGTGGAGGCGGGGGAGACAGCGGCGGCTGCGCTGGTGCGGGAGATTCGTGAGGAACTGGCAATCGAGGTGATCGGAGCGCACAGGGTCGGTGTCGACGTGCCCTTGAGCAGCGGTCTCGTTTTGCGGGCCTACCGTACGTCCCTCGTGTCGGGAAGCCCGCAGGCGCTCGACCATGCCGCCGTGAAATGGGTCGACGCCACTGAGCTGAGGGAAACGGACCTCGTCGAGAACGATCGGGCGTGGTTGCCCGACCTCACGGCTATGCTGCGCGAGCCTTCTTGAGCCCCTTCTTGAGTTCCTTCTTGGAAGCGCCCTGAGCCTCGAGCTTCTTCATTCGCATGACGACGACCGGGCACTTCAGGCACCGCGTCTTCTTGCGGCAGCACTTCTTCTTGGGCTTGAGGCTCGAAACCTCTTTTGCTTTGACCTTGCCCATCGTGTCGGCTCGGCCTTTCTGTTCACGCTGATCCGGGTCGCACCCGGGTGGTACTCAGGTCAGCCTACCCTGCCCGGGCAGGGGGTGTTCCACGTCACTCTGTGCAGGTGGTGGGCGCAGGGCGATGTTCCGCGATGCGCGAGATCGAGCCCTTGGCGGGTAGTATCTACGTGGCCGCGATGCCCACACCGGGCGATTCGCACCTCTGTCGCCGGGTCGGTAGAGGGTATGTCGGGATACCAATCCGCATAGCGGCCGACCAGAGAGCCGTGCGATGGACCTTTTCGCGTGGCCGAAATTCGATTCAGCCAGGAGAGCCATCGCGTGAGCATCACCAGCTTCCGTAACGTTGCCATCGTCGCACACGTCGACCACGGCAAGACCACCCTCGTCGACGCCATGCTGCGCCAGTCGGGGGCCTTCGAGGAGCGCGCCGAGCTGGTCGATCGCGTCATGGACTCCGGCGACCTCGAACGCGAGAAGGGCATCACGATCCTCGCGAAGAACACCGCGGTGCACAAGCATCACGAGGACGGATCGGTCACGGTCATCAACGTGATCGACACCCCGGGTCACGCCGACTTCGGTGGCGAGGTCGAGCGCGGTCTGTCCATGGTGGACGGCGTCGTGCTGCTCGTCGACGCATCCGAAGGCCCACTGCCGCAGACTCGCTTCGTGCTGCGCAAGGCGCTTGCTGCGTCGCTGCCGGTAATCCTGGTCGTCAACAAGACGGACCGTCCCGACGCCCGCATCGAAGAGGTCGTCACCGAGGCGCAGGATCTGCTTCTCGATCTGGCTTCCGACCTGTCCGACGAGGCCGCCGAGGCCGCCGAGCTCGCCCTCGATCTTCCCGTCCTGTACGCGTCCGGCCGTGAGGGCAAGGCGTCGACCGAACAGCCCGAGAACGGTCAGGCCCCGGGCGCCGACAACCTCGAAGCTCTGTTCGACGTCCTGATGGAGCACGTGCCCGCGCCGAAGGGCAACGCCGACGCTCCGCTGCAGGCGCACGTCACCAACCTCGACGCCTCCGCGTTCCTCGGACGACTCGCGCTCGTCCGCATCCACAACGGTGAACTCCGCAAGGGCCAGACCGTGTCGTGGTGCCGTGAGGTCGACGGTGAGCCGGTCGTCCAGAAGGCCAAGGTCACCGAGTTGCTGACCACGATCGGTGTCGAGCGTGTACCCGGTGAGGTCGCCGTTGCCGGCGACATCGTCGCCGTCGCGGGTTTCTCGGACATCATGATCGGCGACACCCTGGCAGACCTGGAGAACCCGGAGCCGCTGCCGCGTATCACCGTCGATCAGCCGGCCATCTCCGTGACCATCGGAACCAATACGTCGCCGCTGGTCGGTCGTGTTCAGGGGCACAAGCTCACCGCCCGCATGGTGAAGGCGCGCCTGGACCAGGAGCTGATCGGTAACGTCTCGCTCAAGGTTCTCGACATCGGCCGTCCCGATGCCTGGGAGGTTCAGGGACGTGGTGAGCTCGCATTGGCCATTCTGGTCGAGCAGATGCGCCGCGAAGGCTTCGAGCTGACCGTCGGAAAACCGCAGGTGGTCACCCGGCAGGTCGACGGCAAGGTGCACGAGCCTTTCGAGGAACTCACCATCGACAGCCCCGAGGAGTACCTCGGTGCCATCACGCAGCTTCTCGCGGCCCGCAAGGGCAAGATGGTTCAGATGACGAACCACGGCGCCGGCTGGGTTCGCATGGAATTCATCGTTCCGTCCCGTGGACTGATCGGATTCCGCACCGACTTCCTCACCGAAACCCGCGGTACCGGTATCGCCAACGCGGTGTTCGACGGATACGGCCCGTGGGCCGGCGAGATCCGTGCCCGTCACACCGGTTCCCTCGTGTCGGACCGCACCGGTACCGTCACTCCGTTCGCGATGATCCAGCTCGCCGACCGCGGGATCTTCTTCGTGGAGCCGGGAGCGGACACCTACGAGGGCATGGTCGTGGGTATCAACCCGCGTGCCGAGGACCTCGACATCAACGTCACGCGTGAGAAGAAGCTGACCAACATGCGTCAGTCCTCCGCCGACGTCATGGAAACCCTCGCGAAGCCGAAGAAGCTCGACCTCGAAGGCGCCATGGAGTTCTGTGCGGGTGACGAGTGCGTCGAGGTCACGCCGGAAGCCGTGCGTGTGCGCAAGGTTCACCTCTCGTCGACAGATCGCGCTCGTGAGCGTTCGCGGTCCAAGGCGCGCGACAAGGCGTCTCTCTAGTCGTCGGACGCAGTGCTTGACGAATGTGCCTTCCGGTCGATTGCCCGATCGGAAGGTACATTCGTCTTTCGCGAGTGAGGATGGTGCAGTGGTCGGTGATGGCACGGTGACAACGACAAGTGCTGTGAGAGCAACGTGTTCGCACGTGAACACGAAATCGAGACTGCGATCGGTCCTGCTCACTGCAACATCCCTTTCGGCGGCGCTGCTCGTCGGGGCCTGCACCGCCGATCCACCGCCGCCGGTCGAGAGCACGGAGACGACCACCACGCCCGCACCGGCCTCGCCCGAGGTGCAACTGCCGGTGGTCGTCGCCATCGACGACATCGGGATGGGGTTCAACCCGCATCTGATCGCGGATCAGTCGCCCACGAACGCGGCAGTGAGTTCGCTCGTGCTGCCGAGCCCGTTCAGACCCGTCCCGAGCGTGGAACGGCCCGGCGACACCGAGTGGGTGCCCGACCCTTCCCTCGTCGTCTCGGCCGGCATCACGTCGCAGAATCCGCCGGTCATCACGTACCAGTTGCGGGATGTGGCGCAATGGTCGGACGGCGCGCCGATTGCGGCGGAGGACTTCCGCTACCTGTGGGAACAGATGGTCAGCTCGCCGGGCGTCGTCGACCCCGCCGGATATCAGCTGATCGAAGACGTCTCCTCGTCCGGCGGCGGCAAGACCGTCCATGTGACTCTGCGGGCACCCTATCCGGCGTGGCGGGAACTGTTCACCAATCTGCTGCCGGCGCACCTGCTCAAGGATTCTCTCGGCGGGTTCACCACCGGGCTTGCGGAGGGACTGCCGGTGTCCGGCGGGCAATTTCACATCCGGTCGATCGATCGTGGCCGGGACGAGATTCTTCTCGAACGCAATGACCGCTTCTGGGGAATCCCGGCCGTCGCGGACCAGATTCTGTTTCGCCGGGGCGGGGCACCGTGGCAGCTTGCAGATTCGATGCGGACCGGCGACACCCAGGTCGCCCAGGTTCACGGCGGGTCGGCAGCGATGGCTCAGCTCGCGGCTATCCCGGGAGTTCGTACCGACACGGTGCTGCAGCCGAGATCTCTGCATCTGACCCTGAATTCTCGGGCGCCCGAATTGGAAGACGTGAGGGTGCGCCGCGGAGTTCTGGATCTGCTCGATCCGGCGGTGCTGGCCACCGTGGGGGCGGGCGACGACAACGCTGTCGCCGCACAGTCGCTCGTGTTGCCACCGTCCGATCCGGGCTATGTGCCGACTGCTCCACCGCGACCTGCGCCGGAACAGGCGCTGGACCTACTTGCGCAGGCGGGTTTTCAGCCAGGGCCGGAAGGTGAGCTGATGCGTGAGGGTGAGCCTCTCGAGTTGGTGATCGGCGTGCCGGAGCGAGACGAGACCGCAGCTGCGGTCGCGAACACCGCCGCCGACCAGCTTCGTGGCGCTGGTGTTGCCGCAACCGTTGAATCCGTACCGGTCGACGAAATCTACGGTGACGCACTCGTTTCCGGAGAGATCGACGCTGTAGTCGGCTGGGTGCGCTCGGGTGGCGATCCCGCGACCGCGCTTGCCTCGCGTTTCGGTTGTCCTCCTGGGCCGGAGGCGGTGCGGCCGCTCGGCCTCGATGCGGAAGACCGGGCGGAGGCGCCGACCAATCGTTCGGGTGTGTGTGATCCCGCACTGCAACCGGAGATCGATGCCGCGCTGCGCGGAGAAGGCGACGTCGGAGCGGTACTCGCTCATGCCGATCAACGCATGTGGGAGCTGGCGGGGGTTCTGCCGATACTGCAGGATCGCACACTGGTTGCCGCGGGCCCGGGAGTCGACGGAGTGTCGCTCGACGGTGCGCTTCCGGTCGGAATCTTCTCGGACGCGGCAGTGTGGTCACGGACCGAATGATGGAGGCGACGAGTTGAGCGGGCGGCGCATTCTCCTCGTCCACGCGCATCCGGACGACGAGACGATCACGACGGGCGGAACCATCGCGCACTATGCGGCGCAGGGAGATTCCGTCACGGTGCTCACGTGCACGCTCGGCGAGGAAGGTGAGGTCATCGGTGAGGAATGGGCAGGGCTCGTCGCCGACCGGGCCGACCAACTCGGGGGCTTCCGGATCCTCGAGCTCACTGCGGCGCTGACGGCACTCGGTGCCGGCGGGCCGCACTTCCTCCGTGGTGCCGGTCGTTTTCGTGATTCCGGGATGGCGGGAACTCCCGCAGCGGCGAATCCGCGCGCCTTCGTCAATGCGGAGGTGGATTCGACCGTGGCAGCGTTCGTCGAAGTGATTCGTCGACTGCGCCCGCATGTCGTGGTCACCTACGACGAGGTCGGCGGGTACGGCCACCCCGATCACATTCAGGCACACCGATTGGTGACCGCTGCAGTGCAGGCGTCGGATTCGGTGCAGTTCCCGGCAGCCGGACCGCGATGGAACGTGCCGAAACTCTATTGGACGGTCACCGAAGCGTCTTCGCTGGAGGCAGGGCTGTGCCGGATCGGGGAACTACCCGACGGGTGGCGGATGCCCGATCCTGGTGAGTTGCCGAGCGTTCCCGACTCGGCGGTCACGACGGCGCTCGATGTCGCAGATGTCATGGATGCGAAGCGAGCAGCACTCGGTGCGCATGCCACGCAGGTCACGGTGGCGCCGGGCGGGCGTGAGTACGCGCTGTCGAACAACATCGCACAGCCGGTGCTGGGCACAGAGCACTTCGTACTCGTCCGCGGCGAGCTGGGGGAGCGTGACGCGACTGGGCGTGAACGTGATCTGTTCTCGGGAATCACGTCGACCGAGTAAGGGCCGAAGCGGTGTGCGGGTGAACCGGGGCCCGTGTCGGTCGGACAGGTTCACCCGCACGTGGCCGCTCAGCCTTGCAGCAGGTTCTGCATGATGGTGATCTCCGACTGCTGGGCGTCGACGATCGCTTCTGCCATGTTCTCGACCTCGGGGTTGTCGCCCTCCGCCAGTTCGGTCTCGGCCATGTCGATTGCACCTTGATGGTGGGCGATCATCATCTGGAGCCACATGGTGTCGAACTCGGTTCCGCTGTTGTTCGCGAGCTCGGTCATCTGTTCCTCGGTCATCATGCCGCTGCCGTTCTCGTTGTCGTGGCCGCCGTGATCCATGTCCATCGAGGGGTCGGTCTCGGTGGGTGCGGGCCGGCCGAACTCCTCGAGCAGTGCGGTCATCTGTTCCATCTCGGGGGCTTGCGCAGCTTCGATCTCTGCGGCAAGTTCGATGATCTCCGCGTTGGTGGTGCGTCCTTCGACCATCATCGCCATCGCGACCGCCTGTTCATGGTGCGGGTACATCATCTGCAGGAAGGTCACGTCGGCCTGGTTGTGAGTGGCGCCGCTGTCAGGGAACTCGTCGTCAGGGGACTCGCTTGCGCCTTCCGGCGACGTGACGGCGGAGGTGGCGCTACCGGGCACCTGGCCCGCATCGGTGGCGCTGTCGCCATCGCTGCAACCGGCGACGACCAGGGCTGCGGCCGCAGACCCGGCGGCGAAAGCGATCTTGACACGGGTGGAACGGTTCGACTTCATGGTCGGTACTCCTCGAAAAGTTCGGTATCTGAAGGTGTTTCGGGCACGACGGGGAGGCGCGACCGGTCGGGTGGCCCGTAGGGGTCACCTGTCACACCCGCAACACCGACAGTTGCGAGAGAGTGGGGGTGGTCCAAGGCGGTGCACGGTCCGCCTGTCGGCGGAGCCAGGGCGCGAGCCCCAGCAACACGGGATCCGGAGCGGGAACGGTGATACACGAGCGCGCGCGTGTCATCAGGCCGATGATCACCACGACCGCCATGCACAGATGTAGTGCGGTGTGGTGACCGCAATGGTTGTCACCGCCGCACTCACCGGCAGCCGCATGTGTCGGCGCGACGTCACCGGACGAGTCCGATGGCGCGGCATTGTGACCGGCGTGCAAGTCGGCGGACACGGTAGACGGAACCGACGGCCTCGCTGGAGGTGGCACCGGCGCCGAGTGCATCAGCAGGATGCCCAGGAGTACCGCCACAACCACCAGCGGCAGCAGCAGAGGCCGGGTCTGCGGTGCTGTCGTCGACGGTGTCACACGATGAAGATTACCGACGGGGAACCGGCGACGCCGGGGTGAGTGTGTCAGGCGTCACCGCACTGTCTATCCTGGAATGTAGATCACAGACTTCCGAAGGGATTGTGGATGTACAACTGGAGTGTTCAGAACGCCATCGTCGCGTTCGTCGACACCATGCGCCCCCACTGGCCGGAGCAGCGGGCGCTCTACTACGACGCCCTGTACCACTTTGCGGATATGCAGAGCCATCTACTGACCATGCTGGGGTACCCCCCGGTTTCCTGATTCAGGCTAGTCCTGATTCAGAATCGACGGTATGACCACCGCGCACATCAATACCACCGAGTGGACGCCGAGCGAGAGGGTTCCGCTGGCGTTGCTGACCTTCGACGGCTTTCTGTGCGCGATTCTCTCGGTGTTGTATCTGCCGCTGTATATCGGTGGCACGCCGTTTCCGGTGACGATCCTGATCGCAGCGGTGGTCAACCTCCTGTTGGTGCGCACGGCGCGCTCGCTGACCGGTCGTAACGGCACAGGAATGTGGCCGTTGAGTGGTTGGCTGTTCGGATTCTTCGTGTGCATGCTCGGCGGGCCCGGCGGCGACGTCTTGCTGTTGGGGTCGGTATCGACCCTGTTGTTGTTGATCGGTGCCGTCGTTCCGTCGGCTGTATTCCTGTGGAAAGCGGCGACGTCGCCGGCGGGGATTCCGACTCGCTGACCGACGTCGGTTCGTTTGCCACCGGGTCTTCTCGGGTACGCGTTCGTTGAACTGTATCCGGCGGAGGAGCCAGTCATGGCGGAACCCAATTTCACGACCGACGATGCTGGAATCCCGGTCGTCAGTGACCAACACTCACTCACGGTCGGCCCCGACGGGCCGATCCTTCTGCAAGATCACTACCTCATCGAAAAGATGGCCCAGTTCAATCGCGAACGGGTTGCGGAGCGTCAACCGCACGCAAAGGGCGGCGGTGCGTTCGGCCGTTTCGAAGTGACCAACGACGTGAGTGCCTACACCAAGGCCGATCTGTTCCAGCCAGGTAAGAAGACGGACCTGCTGATTCGGTTCAGTTCGGTCGCCGGTGAGCGCGGAAGCCCGGACACCTGGCGCGATCCCCGCGGATTCGCGATCAAGTTCTACACCGACCAGGGCAACTACGACATGGTCGGCAACAACACGCCAGTCTTCTTCATGCGCGACCCGATGAAGTTTCAGGATTTCATCAGATCCCAGAAGCGCCGGGCGGACAACAACCTGCGCGACCATGACATGCAGTGGGACTTCTGGACCCTGTCCCCGGAGTCGGCCCACCAGGTCACCTGGCTGATGGGGGATCGGGGAATCCCGAAGACCTGGCGGCACATGAACGGGTACTCGAGTCACACGTACATGTGGGTGAACGCCGAGGGCGCGAAGTTCTGGGTGAAGTACCACTTCAAGACCGATCAGGGCGTCGAATGCCTCACCCAGGACGAGGGCGACCAGATGGCGGCCACGGACACCGATTACCACACCAGGGACTTGTGGGAGCACATCGATGCGGGTCAGTATCCGAGCTGGACGCTGCACATGCAGATCATGCCGTTCGAAGACGCGAAGAACTACCGGTTCAATCCCTTCGATCTCACGAAGGTGTGGCCGCACGGGGACTACCCGTTGATCGAAGTGGGGCGGATGACGCTCGACCGGAATCCGACCGATTATCACTGCGAGATCGAGCAGGCTGCCTTCGAACCGAGCAACCTCGTGCCCGGCGTCGGCACCAGCCCCGACAAGATGCTGGTTGGACGATTGTTCGCCTATCCGGACGCCCACCGATACCGCATCGGGGCGAACTACAAGGACCTGCCGGTGAATGCTCCGCATGTTCCGGTCCGGTCGTACTCGAAGGACGGCAACATGCGGTACAGCCTTCGAAGCGATCCGGTATACGTGCCCAATTCGAAGGGCGGACCGCAGGCGGACCCGGATCAGGTCGGTCCTACTGCCACCTGGCATACCGATGGCGACATGGTCCGCACGGCCAACACCCTCCATGCGGACGACGACGACTGGGGTCAGGCGGGAACTCTCGTACGCGACGTTTTGGACGACGACGCCCGCACGCGTCTCGTCGGCAACATCGTCGGACACCTGTCGAACGGTGTGACGGAGCCGGTTCTGCAGCGGGCGTTCGAGTATTGGCGCAACGTCGACGCCGATCTGGGCAAGCGAGTCGAGGATGGTGTGCGTGCGAAGTAGATCGAGCACACTGAAGGAATGTCCAACGACGAACTGTCCGGGTTCCGAATCGCCGTGACGGCCGAGCGCCGTGCCGGTGAGTTCATCACGCTGCTCGAGCGGCACGGCGCCACGGTGACGCATACGCCGGCCATGCACGTTCTGCCGCTGACCGACGATGCGCAGCTGCGGGTTTCCACCGCGAAACTGGTGGAGTCGCCGCCGGAGGTGACGGTCGTCAGCACGGCTTCCGGTTTCCGTGGCTGGCTCGAGACTGCCCGGGAATGGGGGCAGGGGGAGCGCCTCGTGCGGGCGCTCGGCTCCGGCCGGATCATCACCCGGGGTCCGAAGGCGAAGGGTGCCGTTCGCGGCGTCGGTCTCCGCGAGGAATGGTCGCCGCAGACGGAGTCGTCCGAAGAAGTCCTCGAGCATTTGAAGGCCGAAGGTGTGTCCGGGACCTCCGTCGCGGTACAGCGACACGGAACCATCACCGAATGGGAGCCGATCGTCGACTTGAGTGAGGCCCTCACCGATCTCGGTGCCGATGTCACGGCGTTGTCGGTGTACCGGTGGGAGCGGCCCCACGACCAACGACCGATGCGCAACCTGGTCGAGGAGATCGCCGACGCCCGTGTCGACGCGGTCACGTTCACCAGTGCACCTGCGGTGTCTTCGCTGCTGAGCACTGCGCGCGATATGGATGCTGTCGATCGGGTGGTGGCTGCGTTCCGGGGTCCGGTTGCTGCGGTGTGCGTCGGATCTGTGACGGCCTCGCCGTTCGAGGCGCTCGGCGTACCGACGATGAGGCCCGACCGGCCTCGTCTGGGGAGCCTCGCCAAGTACATCTTCGAGGAGTTGCCGAAGCGTCGATGATCAGGTGAGAACCCCAGCAGTGCGGGCAGCGTCGGTGAGGACCGATTCGAGCATCGCGGGTGTGAGACGCCCGGTGAAGGTGTTCTGCTGGCTGACGTGATAGCAGCCGAACAGGTTCAGTGGACGGTCGCCGTCCAGACGCACGCGCACGCCGTGTCCGAACTGCGGCCTCGGTTTCGGGATGGTCCAACCGTGGTCGGCGAGCACGGGCAGAAGTGCTTGCCAACCGAATCCGCCGAGGACGACAACCGAGCGCAGGGTCGGTTTCAGCAGCTCGAGTTCGGTGTCGAGCCAGTGTCGGCAGTTGTTGCGTTCGGACGTGGTGGGCTTGTTCGCCGGTGGAGCGCAATGCACCGGCGATGTGATGCGGGTGCCGTGTAATTCGAGCCCGTCGTCGATGGATGTGGCGGTGGGCTGGTTCGCGAGACCGATCGCGTGCATTGCGGCGTAGAGGAAGTCGCCGCTGCGATCGCCGGTGAACATGCGGCCCGTCCGGTTCGCACCGTGGGCGGCAGGGGCAAGACCGACGATCAGGACGGCGGCGTCGGCAGGCCCGAATCCGGGCACCGGCCTGCCCCAGTAGGTTTCGTCCCGAAACGCGGCACGCTTTTCGGCCGCCACCTTCTCCCGCCATTCGACGAGGCGTGGGCAGGCACGGCATTCGATCAATTCCGCGTCCATTGCTGCCAGATCTATCGGCGTGCCCATACGTCACCTCCGCCCGGTGTGACGGCCTCGACGAGCGCCCATGCCTGGTCCACCGGAATGTCGTTCACTGCATAGCTCCCGATTCCGGCCGGGGTCGCAGCGATCACGGTCGCGACACCTGCGCGCCGTTGGAACCAGGTCTGCCGTACCGTCCAGCCGATGATGCCGTCGGCATCGAGACTGTGCCGCTTTCTGTCGAGCGACCCACTGCGGGTGATGAGCCATCCCGGAAGTACGGTGTGGCCGAGACCGCGGTATCGATCCCACGCAAGGGCCACCGAGGCGCACAGCAGCAGCGCGGTGACCACCCATGCCGTCCAGTGCACAGTCCGACCGGTCCAGGAGAGGCCGACGAGAAGTGCGGCACAGGCGAACGGAAGGGCAAGGGCGCGAGTGAAGCGCCGTCGGCGAGCAACGGGCCCATGCGCAGCGAGGGGAATGTCAGCGTGACGTCGGTCCCCGATGACGGTGGCCATGACGCGCTCGCATTCGGTGCGCGGGCCTTGGGGCAGCAGGAGCGAAGACGAGCCCTGGCCTGCCGCAACACCGGTCATGATGGCGTTCAAACTGGCACCGCCCGCCAGTCGTAACAACAGCGGCTCCGCGAGCGTCGTCCCACGCAGTCGCGCCCGGTCGAGCGTCGTTTGCCGTGTCGACAGCAGGCCGTGACTGACGTGGAGAACGTTGCGGTTGTCGGTGACCGTCATCGCGCCGTAGGTGACGAGGTACCGCACGCACGCGAAGGCGCTCGCCATGATCAGGAGAACGATGACGCCGCCGAAAGTCACCAGCGCGAGGCCGGCGTGCTCGATCGATGCGAACCCGTCCGAGATTCGGGCCGAATCGACGTCGGCGCCCGCGCTGTACTGGAACGCGACGCCGACGAGAAACGCGATCGTCGCAATGCCCGTGATGGAGAACGGGGCGTAGCGAACCCAGGACGGGTGCCAATGCCCGATCTCGATGCCGGTCGAGACGGCGGCGACCGTTTCGTCGGCCGGATCGCTGTCTCCTTGCCGGAGTGCGCGGGTGAGGAGGGCGGCGCGCAGATCGGGCACGAGGGCCGACGACAGGGCATCGAGTTCGAAACGATTCGTGTCGGACTTGCCCGGAGCGCGTTGGCCGGTGCCGATGCGCACGATCGACAACCCGAGCAGGCGATGCAACAGATGGGATTCGACGTCGACCGACCGGATGCGTGATCGCGGGATCGACAGAACACGCTTCTGGAAGATGCCCTGACGAAGCTGTACGTGCACCGGACCGATCCGGTAAGTGGTGGTGAGCCAGCGGGCGAGGCCGTACGCCACCAGTCCGACGACGACCAGGAAGCTCCACAGGTGGTTTCCGCTCTGGGCGCCGAGAACGAACGAGACGAGCAGTACCGGCAGCAGTTTGACGATTTCGTTCACCGGGTGGACGAGGAGCATCCGCCGGTCGAGTTGCAGCCATGGTTGTTCCGACTCGCGAGCACGCGCGTCTTCGGTGTCCTCCTCGGCGGGCGCGACATGCTCGGGCGCAGCCGTCGGGTGAAATTCGGTCATGTGGCGTCGCCGGCGTTCTGCTGGGCAATTGTGGTGAGTTGGGCGACCGTACGGTCGGCCACGTCCCTGTCGAGTGCAGTGATCTCGACAGCCCCTGCGGACGATGCAGTGGTGACGGTGACGGTGGACAGCCCGAGCATTCGCTCGAGTGGGCCCCGTTCGGTGTCCACGGTCTGGATGCGGGAGATCGGCGCTATTCGTCGTTCCTGGTCGAACCAGCCGGTCCGGGTACAGACCGCGGTGTCACTGATCTCCCAACGATGAACCCGATAACGCCAGACCGGAACGATGATCCCATGTGCGGCAGCGGCCACCACGGAGACCGCCAATACGCTCGCGTGCACCCACGTCGGCCAGAATCCGATCCCGGCGAGGACGACTTCGACCGCGAGGATCGGTAACCACACCAACGCTGCCTCGCCCGCCCACAGGCGCTTGGCCTTCGGACTCGGGCGCCACTTCGGGTCAGACATGGTCACGGTGGGCGGCGAGGTCATGAGCTTCACTTTGGCCGAGCCCGGGCATTCTGTCGAGAAGGCACATATCGTGGGAGGTGCCCTCATCGAGAGAAGGAGGAGAGACATGACCGAATTCGATGCCGCCGACTCTCCGGAAGTACCCGAGGCCGACCGGCTCGAGCAGAGCCTCGACGCAGGTGACGAGGCCGCGAACGATGCCGACGGGGCTCCGTTGGAGGCGAACGAAGCCGACGCCGCGGAACAGCACATCTGCGTTCCCGACGACGAGGACTACCCACACGGTTGAGGGCGGTCGGGGTGATGTCGACACCACCCGGGGTGGCCGGGGGCGGCGATCATGGCGCATGATCGCGGGGTGACTCATTCAGGTGACGATTCCGGCAGTCCCACGATGCTCCCCATGCCGGGAGCTCCGGTGTCCGCTCGGACCAGTTCTACTGCGTCCGGGTCACCGAGCCGGTCGGCGATGCGGCGAGTGCTTCGCCGTGCACGCGACGGTGCCACTCTCAATGTCGACGAGGCCACCACGCTGCTGCAGGCTCGGGGCGACGATCTTTCCGATCTGTGTGCGTCGGCCGCCAAGGTGCGTGACGCGGGGCTCCTCGCTGCGGGCAGGCCCAAGGCCGTCACCTATTCACGGAAGGTGTTCATCCCGCTGACCCGGTTGTGCCGGGACAAGTGCCACTACTGCACTTTCGTGACGGTGCCGGGCAAGCTTCGGTCCGAGGGGCACGGCATGTACCTCGAACCCGACGAGGTTCTCGAGATCGCTCGCCGAGGCGCCGAGTTGGGTTGCAAGGAAGCGCTGTTCACTCTCGGTGATCGACCGGAGGATCGGTGGCCCGAGGCCGCACAGTGGCTCGACGAACGCGGTTACGACTCGACCCTCGACTACCTGCGTGCGATGTCCATTCGGGTCCTCGAGGAAACCGGCCTGCTGCCGCATCTGAACCCGGGCGTGATGGGCTGGGAGGAGATTTCTCGGCTCAAGCCGGTGGCGCCGTCGATGGGCATGATGCTCGAGACCACGTCCACACGGTTGTTCACGGACAAGGGGGAGTGCCATTACGGCAGCCCCGACAAGGACCCCACCGTGCGGTTGCGGACATTGACCGATGCCGGCCGTCTCAGTGTTCCGTTCACCACGGGGATTCTGGTGGGGATCGGCGAGACGTTCGCCGAGCGTGCCGAGTCCATCATGGCGATCCGGAAGTCACACAAGGCGTTCGGTCACGTTCAAGAAGTCATCATCCAGAACTTTCTGGCCAAGCCGGATACCGCGATGCGCGATTCGCCCGATGCGAGTCTGGACGAGTTCACGGCGGCGATCGCGGTCGCCCGGCTGCTGCTGGGGCCGGGCATGCGCATCCAGTCGCCGCCGAACCTGGTCTCGGCCGAAGAATGTGTCGCGTTGCTGAACGCCGGTGTCGACGACTGGGGCGGGGTCTCACCGCTGACCCCGGACCACGTCAATCCCGAACGGCCCTGGCCCAACCTCGATGTCCTGGCGAAGATCACCGCCGATGCCGGATTTGAGCTGACCGAACGTACTGCGGCGCAACCACAGTACGTGCTCGCCGGTTCGCCGTGGATCGATCCGCGCGTGACCGGTCACGTTCAGGCGCTGGCGGACCCCGAAACGGGGCTGGCGAGTGCCGATTCCAAGCCGGTGGGCATGCCCTGGCAGGAGCCGGACGAGTCCTGGGAGTCGACCGGCCGGGTCGATCTGAACAGCGAGATCGACACCGACGGCCGCAACACTGACACCCGAAGCGATCTCGGGAGTGC
Source organism: Rhodococcus quanlei (assembly GCF_055231015.1). Taxonomy (NCBI): domain Bacteria; kingdom Bacillati; phylum Actinomycetota; class Actinomycetes; order Mycobacteriales; family Nocardiaceae; genus Rhodococcus; species Rhodococcus quanlei. The sequence goes on from NZ_JBUYWD010000008.1 coordinate 17,246, forward strand.
CTTCGGTGACTGGGACACCGTCCGCGAGCAAGTGCTCGAGCTCAGCGCCCCGTCCCGCGTGGACACCAGTGTCGTGGCGGCGTTGCGGGCCGCCGAGCGCGATCCCGCGGCGCTCACGGACGACGAGTACCTGGCACTTGCCACGGCGGAAGGTCCCGGTCTGGAAGCGGTGGTGGCGCTGGCGGATTCGCTGCGCAAAGATGCGGTGGGCGAGGACGTCACCTATGTGGTGAACCGGAACATCAACTTCACCAACATCTGCTACACCGGATGCCGGTTCTGCGCCTTTGCGCAGCGCAAAGGCGATGCGGACGCGTTCACGTTGTCCACCGACGAGGTTGCCGATCGGGCGTGGGAAGCGCACGTCGCAGGTGCCACCGAGGTCTGCATGCAGGGTGGTATCGACCCGGAGTTGCCGGTCACGGGGTACGCCGACCTGGTCCGCGCGGTGAAGAAGCGCGTGCCGTCGATGCACGTACACGCGTTCAGCCCGATGGAGATCGTCAACGGGGCGTCCCGCGGCGGACAGAGCGTTCGTGATTGGCTGACCGAATTGCGCGAAGCCGGACTCGACACCATCCCTGGCACAGCCGCCGAGATTCTCGACGACGAGGTGCGATGGGTTCTCACCAAGGGGAAGTTGCCGACCGCTACCTGGGTGGACGTCGTCACCACGGCACACGAAGTAGGCCTGCGATCGAGTTCCACCATGATGTACGGCCACGTCGACAGCCCACGCCACTGGGTGGGTCACCTGCGGGTGTTGCGCGGCATTCAGGACCGGACCGGCGGGTTCACCGAGTTCGTGCCGCTGCCGTTCGTGCACCAGAGCGCCCCGCTGTACCTCGCCGGCGCCTCCCGGCCCGGCCCCACCAATCGGGACAACCGTGCGGTGCACGCCTTGGCGCGGATCATGCTGCACGGCAGCATCCCCAACATTCAGACCAGCTGGGTCAAGCTGGGTGTGACCGGCACTCAGATGATGTTGAACGGTGGTGCGAACGATCTGGGCGGCACGCTCATGGAAGAGACCATCTCGCGGATGGCCGGTTCCGAGCACGGCTCGGAGAAGACCGTCGAGGAACTTCGTGCCATCGCGGAAGGGATCGGCCGGCCCGCTCGCGAGCGCACCACCACGCACGCGCGGCGCACCGGAAGGGATTCGGCAGCATGAGCTCCAAGGACGTTTTGGGTGACCGTCGCGTGGTCGCGGTACTCGACCGTGCGGTGTGGGGTATCAATCCTGTGCTCGATCTCGCCTACACCGACCCCCTGAGGCTGAAAGCCCGCACGTTCGTTCCGACGCCCGACGAGCGCAACATCGCCGAGGCTCTCCTCGATGGGGCGGCCTGGGTGATGGACACGATCCGATTCCCCGGAACCGACGCATGGGGAAAGGCCACAGTGGACGAGCGGTCCCGGTGGTGGGTCACCCGGCTCGGTGCGGTCAACACCATCGCGGTGGCATTTCCCGGGTTCTTCGGGCTGCTGCTCAACCGGCTTCCACTTCAGGAACTGCTCGGGTTCGCCAACCAGGCGGTCGTTCTGGTGGCGGTCGCACGCGAACACGGCATCACCGACCGATCCGATCAGGTCGACCTGCTGGCGTCGGTGCTGTGTCGGCGCGAGGTCGATGCACACGTCCTGCCGGGGACGCTTCAGGCGAATGACGCGGGCGCGGGCAGGCGGTCCTGGCAACCGTTCGCGGTAGTCGGCAATCTGATCGGAACCGCCCGGATCTTCCGCGCGATCACCGGGGAACTCGACAAACGCCCGCAGCCGGGCAAGGTGTATTCGCTGCTCGGGAATCTGCCGGTGGTGGGGGCCATTGCAGGCTATCTGGGCGAACGCGGTGCGCTCGCCCGTGCGGCGGAGCAGGGCAACCAGTGGATCGACCAGCAGGGCGCTGCTTCCGGACGTGGTGCACAGGGCAGGGTCGATACCACGATGCCTCGGCTCTGATCAGGTAACCCTTAGCAGATACCCTAGTCGTCGGCAGAGCATAATAGTGATCCTTACGGGTTCTTGAGGTCTGTTTGGGGGAGCGGTATCAGATCCCGATCAATCTGGTCGGAAGGCAGGAGAGCAGCGGTGACCTACATAATCGCGGAACCGTGCGTCGATGTTTTGGACAAGGCATGTATCGAGGAATGCCCTGTCGACTGCATCTACGAGGGTGGACGAATGCTGTACATCCATCCGGACGAGTGCGTGGACTGTGGCGCCTGCGAACCTGTATGCCCTGTCGAGGCGATCTTCTACGAGGACGACACCCCGGACCAGTGGAACGGATACATCAGCGCGAACGTCGACTTCTTCGACGATCTCGGCTCGCCCGGCGGCGCGGCGAAGCTCGGCAAGGTCGATTACGACCCGCCGTTCATCAAGGCGTTGCCTCCCATGGGTGAGGACTAGCGGTTGTCCCGAGTTCCCGTCGCCAGGGGCCTTCCTGATTTCCCCTGGGATTCGCTGGAGGGCGCGAAAGCCAAGGCTGTCGCTCACGCTGACGGCATCGTCAACCTGTCGGTGGGAACGCCCGTCGACCCGGTGGCCCCGGTCATTCGGGAGGCACTGAACGCGGTCGCCGAGCAACCCGGTTACCCGACCACGCACGGCACCGCCGCACTGCGCGATGCCGCGGTGGGGGCCCTGGCGCGTCGATACGGGATCACAGGAATCAGACCGGAGTCGGTGCTGCCGGCCATCGGGACGAAAGAAATGATCGCGTGGCTGCCGAGGCTTCTCGGTCTCGGTGCCGACGACCTGGTCGTCATTCCGGAACTCGCATACCCCACCTACGAGGTCGGTGCTTTGCTCGCCGGCGCCCGCATTCTTCGGGCCGATGGCCTGAGCCGGTTGGGTCCGGAGCGAGCGTCGTTGATCTTCGTCAACTCTCCGTCGAACCCGACGGGCAAAGTGCTGGGTCTGGATCATCTGCGCAAGGTGGTGGCCTGGGCGCGTGAACGCGACGCGATCGTTGTGTCGGACGAGTGCTACCTGGGGCTGACCTGGGAGGGCGAGGCGCTGTCGATTCTCGACGAGCGCGTGAACGACGGTGATCTCACCGGACTTCTCGCCGTGCATTCGCTGTCGAAGACGTCGAGCCTCGCCAGTTACCGGGCCGGGTTCGTCACTGGTGACCCAGCGTTGGTTGCGGAACTGCTCGAGGTGCGCAAGCACGCCGGGATGATGGTGCCGCTGCCCATTCAGTCCGCGATGACCGCTGCCCTGGTCGACGACGAGCACGAGAACGAGCAGCGCGAACGGTACCGCCGTCGCCGCGAGATTCTTCTCGGTGCGATTCAGGGAGCCGGTTTCACCGTCGACGACTCCGAGGCCGGTCTGTACCTGTGGGCCACGCGCGGCGAACCGTGCCGCGATACGGTCGACTGGTTCGCCGAGCGCGGCATCCTCGTCGCGCCCGGCGAGTTCTACGGGCCACGCGGGGGTACGCACGTGCGTATCGGTCTGACAGCCAGTGACGAGCGGATCGCCGCGGCTGCGGAGCGACTACGCGCTTAGCGGTGGCACACCAGCATCTGGTTGGCGCCGCGCTGGAACTCGTAGTCGACCTTGACTATTCGTGTTGCGGTGCCGCGGTTTTCGAGTTCCTCGAGTAGTGCGTCCAGCTGCGGATAGGGTGTTGTCGAGCCGACTGGCACCAGAGGAAAGATCCGGGTTTCGTCGCGAGTGATCCTCATCAATTCCGAAATCGCGTCGAGATGAAAGGTGTAATCGAGGCGGTCGGCGTAGCTGAACAGCAGATGTGAGCTCAGTACCAGGTCGAAGCTCGCATCGGGGAAGGGCAGCGATGGTAGCTGTCCTGCCACATAATGATTCGGGTTCCGGCGAATATCGGTGGCGAAGCGCTGGACGGCACGCTGTCGGATGCGTTGGTGCTCGCCGGGGTCGGTGAAGAAGTCCCATACGTAGTCGCGAGTATGTGCGCGGACGTATCGGTTGCCCCGATCGGTTTCGGCCGCGGCGCTGGTCGTGAGTTCGTTGGCCGTGCGCTGGGCGTACGCCGCGTCGCATGCGGTCACATGGCCTCCGCGCGAATTCGCTTCGCTGGTGAATTCCGCCGCGCCGCTGGGGCAGTCCAGGATCTGCTTGGTCAGATCGTCGGGGGACAAGGCGAACATGGCCCGGTATTCCTCGAACGACCGAGCGGTGATGACTACTTCGCCGATTCCGTCCGGCGGTGTGGGAGCGGTGTCGAATGACATTGGTGGGTAGTTCCTTTCGATGGAGAAGTAGTACCTCCCCTCGACAGCCCGAGTTCGATTCCGTCGACAAATCGGAAACTATCGGCCGCACGAAGAGGCGGCCGGGAACACGCAGGGCAGGCCGCTAGTAGAGCCGCCACCAGAGCTGCGTGGATGTTGTCATGGGAGGAATTAGATCACAGCAGCCGGTAGTTGGCTGCTGCATATCCTCACGGTGCGTAGTCGGTGACAGTGGTTCCTTGGTGGTACAGGATCGTCCAGGAATCTGCACGACGCTGCCATACGGTCACCCTGCGGCTGAGTCTGGTGTCTTGCAGGAGTGTGTACGTCAGTAGGTAGGTTGACGGGGCGATCTCGCGCAGCTGGAATTCGCTTGTTTGCCAGTTGTCGTCGAGCTGGCCGGATGGGTCTGTCGCGTATCGCTGCTCGAGGGTTGACCAGACGTGTTCGCGACTGTAGCGGTTGCCGGAGGCCCCGGTCTCCCAGAAGCTCGGGTCCGTGAGCCGATCGAAGTCCTCCCTCGTGGCGCCTAGTTCTGGGTGATGGAAGATCGGCTCGTACTGTGTGAGCTCCTCGAGCAGTTCGCGGAGCTCGGGGTCGGTGTTGCGGTCGGGCTCGGTCGCTGCATGATTCACGACATTGAGTATTCGGCATTCGCGTCGCACCAGGCCAGTTCTGTGTCGCTGTGGGTTCCGGGGAGAGGATCCAGGACCGAGCTTTGTGGCAAGTTCGACATTGCCTCGGCGAATTGGGCGGACAGGGTGTGTCCGCCGTTCGTACACTTCGCGAGCGCCACCCAGAGCTTGGCCTGCTGGAGGCGACTCGCTAGATCGACGAGCGGATCGGTCTTCAGTAGGAACCAGCTTCGGATTCCGATCGATTGCATGCGCCGAAAGCATTGACTCGAACTGGTGTTCGAAGTAGGGTGGGTGTATGGGGTCGGGGGATTCACATCACGGGGTAGACGAGCAGCTGCGGGCTGATGCGTTGCGGTTGGCGACGCAGGTTCCGGAGTCGTGGCAGTTAGCGGATCGGCAGTTGTGTGAGTCGGTGGTGGGGTTGTCGGCGGAGATCGCCCGTTTGGAAGCGCGTCGGGTGCGTCTGCTGGCGGAGGTCGATGCTCGCTGCAAGATGGATGTGCTCGGGTATCGGAGCACCAAAATGTGGTTGGCGGGCAACACGTTGTTGGAGGTGGGGGCGGCGGGGCGGTTGATCGCGTTGGGGACTGCATTGGGTGATCACCCGGAGGTCGGCGCCGCCCTGGATGCCGGAACGGTGTCGCTTGCGCATGCGGGGTTGATCGTGCGGTTCTGCGAGAAACCACCGGCCGCGATGCCGGCGGAGGCGTTGCCGGCATGTAGGGATGCGCTGCTGGCGGCCGCGTCCGGTCCGGCCGCGACCAGCGATGGGGTGCGGGCAGTCACCGCGAAGCTCGAGCACATTTTCGAATCCGACACCCCGCCACCGGCAGAAGATGTCGACCGCAACGAGTTTCATGCCTCGAAAACCTTGAACGGGCGCATTGCTGTGAAGGGTGATCTGGATGCGGTGACCGGGGAGATGCTGCTGGCGGCGTTGTCGGGGTTGTCGACACCACGCCCCGCCACTGATGGCACCCCGGATGCGCGGACCCCGGCACGCCGCCGGGCGGATGGGTTCACCGAACTCTTACGGCGTTACCTGGCCTCCGGTGCCGGGCCGGTCGAGGGCGGGCAAAAACCGCACATCAGTGTGACGGTGAAGGCGACGGATCTGGCCGACCACCCGGCACCGAACCGGGCCGCGTCGGATCAGACGCCGGACCAGGCTGCATCGGACCCGACACCGGACGCGAGCGCGTATCGGGATCTGTTCGCCGATCCGGACCGTGATCATGTGGGGTGGGCGTCGTGGATGGGCCCGATCACCGTGCACACGGCCCGCCTGCTGGCCTGCGACTGCCTGCTGTCCACCGTGGTGGTCGACCTTGATGGTGCACCGTTGGATCTGGGGGACACCGTCCGCACCGTCACCGGTAAACAACGCCGCGCCCTGGTGGCCCGCGATCGAGGGTGCGCGTTCCCGAACTGCGGAGCACCGGCATCCTGGTGTGAAGGTCATCACATTGTTCATTGGATCGATCACGGGCCCACCGATATGGACAATCTGGTGTTGCTGTGCGGATTTCACCACCGCCTGTTGCATCACTCCGCGTGGGAAATCCGGATGGGCACCGACCGGCACCCCTGGTTCCTCCCGCCACCGCACCTTGGGATACGACCGCAGGCGTTGCCCTCGAACCACCGGGCACACACCATCAGGGACGGGCCCCACGACAACAGGGCCGGACCCAACGCCGCCTGACCGCGAAACCCGCCTGACACCGAGCCAGCGCCACCCACAACACCACGGGCAGGCGCTACTCGGCGTGCGTCGAGTCTTGACCTCGAGTGCAGTTGGGGTTCTACGTTCGAGACATGTGCTTCTCGGAGCAAGAAATCGAATACTTGTCCACGCAGCGACTCGGACGGCTGGCCACGGTGCAGCCCAACGGAACCCTGCAGGTCAGTCCGCTGGGATTTCACCTCGATATCGACACCGGAACCATCGACATCCAGGGCTACAAGATGACGGCGAGCCGGAAGTTCAAGAACGTTGCCGACAATGGCCGGGTGGCGTTCGTGGTGGACGACCTGCCCTCAACCGACCCGTGGCGTGTGCGGTGCGTGGAAGTACGAGGGCGTGCAGAAGCCCTGGAAGCGTCAGTCACAACGGACGGGTCCGCCACTATACGTATCCACCCGGAACGCATTATCAGCTTCGGCCTCGGCGACGGGCAAACCGACGTGCATCGGATGGTGGTCGACTCGCGGAATGTGAACGACTGACACTCATTCCGCTTCGAAAGCGACTACAGGCACGTAGCCCTCGGTCAGGGCAGCAACGGTGGACGACGGTGTCAGCACGGTGACCGGACCCTTCGACGGGCGGTCGACGGGAGGCCCGTACCCGGCGGCGGACCACGGCACCAGGCTGCCGCCCCACACCAGAGCGGGAGCATCGTCATGGACGACGAACGCTCCGCCCGGAAGCGATGCCCAGGCCGTATTCCAGCGGTCGCCGAGGCGCTCGTGGTGCAACTGCGCATCCATCTCGTAGGCGCTCGGCGCCCCACCCCATGCCGCCCGGAATTCGTTGTACCGGCCGCGCCGACATTCCGCGCACGGCCGGTGACCGGCCGCAAGGGCAACCGCCTCGTCGTGGAAGAACAACACCGTGTACCGACCTTGCGCCCACTGTTCGACCCGGCGCCCCCGAAAGTGGATTTCACATACGATCCAACGCCTCCCTGTGTGGTGTCGGACGAGTTCTCCATCCTTGTGCAGGCACCCCCGATTGCCCATGAACAGGCCACGCAACGGGACGGCGACGATGTCCGAGAAAGGCGTGACCCGGTTTCGTGCCGACATACCTCGAGCGTAGCTAGCCTGGGAAGAGAGGGTAGGTGGCCGAACAGGAGATACGGGCTGTGTAGGAGGTAGGTCGATGGACGCGATCACTCAGGTTCCGGCGCCCGCCAACGAGCCGGTTCATACGTATGCGCCAGGCAGCTCCGAGCGCGCCCGAATGCAGTCGGCTCTCACCGACCTCGCGGCGAACCCGATCGACATTCCGCACGTGATCGGCGGAAAGCATCGGCAGGGTTCCGGCGAGTCGACGGACGTCGTCCAACCGCACCGGCATTCCGCCGCTCTCGGCACCTTTCACAATGCGACTCGCGACGATGCTTCGGCGGCGGTCGAAGCTGCGACCGAAGCTGCGCCTGCATGGCGAGACCTGTCGTTCGACGACCGTGCCGCGGTGATCTTGCGGGCCGCAGACCTCATGTCGGGTCCGTGGCGCGAAACCGTTGCCGCGGCCACGATGCTCGGACAGTCGAAGTCGGTTCAGCAAGCGGAGATCGACGCACCGTGCGAGTTGGTCGACTTCTGGCGCTTCAACGTCCACTTCGCCCGGCAGATTCTGGGCGACCAACCGATCTCCTCGCCCGGCGTGTGGAACCGGCTCGAGTACCGGCCACTGGAGGGATTCGTCTACGCGATCACGCCGTTCAACTTCAGCGCCATCGCCGGCAACTTGCCGACCGCACCGGCGCTGATGGGGAACACAGTGGTGTGGAAGCCGTCGCCGACACAGACTGTTGCCGCCTACTGGACGTTGAAGGTGCTGGAGGCGGCCGGTCTGCCGCCCGGGGTCATCAACCTGGTGACGGGGAATGGTGAACCGGTATCGGAGGTGTTGCTGAACGATCCGCGGTTGGCGGGGATCCACTTCACCGGTTCGACCACCACGTTCCAGAAGCTGTGGAGCCAGGTGGGTGCGAACATCGGTCGGTACCACGGTTATCCGAGGCTGGTGGGGGAGACCGGCGGCAAGGATTTCGTGGTGGCTCATTCCTCTGCAGACGAGGACGTCCTGAAGACGGCCCTGATCCGCGGCGCCTACGAATACCAGGGGCAGAAGTGCTCGGCCGTCTCGCGCGCCTACGTGCCACGGTCTCTGTGGCAGCGGATGCGTGACTCGTTCCTGTCGGAGGTCGACGCGATCGCGTACGGGGACATCACGGATTTCGAGAACTTCGGCGGGGCCCTCATCGACCGTCGCGCGTTCGACAAGGCTGTGCGAGCGATCGAGCGTGCCCGCACCACCGCAGGTATCGAGATCGCCGTCGGAGGAAAGTACGACGACAGCGTGGGGTACTTCGTGCGGCCCACGGTGCTGGTTGCGGACAATCCGGTCGACGAGGCCATGACCACCGAGTACTTCGGCCCGATCCTCACCGTGCACGTCTACGACGATTCTGCAGCCGACGCGTTCACGAAGGTGCTTGATACCGCCGATTCCGCTGCCCCGTATGCGCTGACCGGTGCGGTGATCGCCGACGACCGTCGAGCGGTGGAGCAGGCCACCCGCGCACTGCGGTACACCGCCGGAAACTTCTATGTGAACGACAAGCCGACGGGCGCGGTCGTCGGGCAGCAACCGTTCGGTGGTGCACGCGCGTCCGGAACCAACGACAAAGCCGGATCCAAACTCAATCTGCTGCGGTGGGTATCGGCCCGCACGATCAAGGAGACGTTCGTCCCGGCCACAGATCATCGTTACCCGCACATGGGTCGGTGAATGCCGTGCGTGTGCCGCCACTGCTGACGAATCCGTTGCGGCCTGCGATTCTCGCCGCTGCCCGATCGCCGCGCATCGAGCGTGCGATCACCGGGGTTCCGGTCACGAAAGGGCTCGTCGACCGGTTCGTCGCGGGTCCGGACCGCCGCGACGTGGTCGAGGCGGCGACCAAGCTCCTGGCTTCGGGTCGCGCCGTCTCCGTGGATTTCCTCGGCGAGGACACCACCGATGTGGGAGGTGCGTGTGCCGCAGTGCAGGAATATCTGGAGCTGATCGCCGAACTTCCGCACGACACCCATCAGGTCGAGGTGTCGCTGAAATTGTCGGCGCTCGGGTGTGGATTGACGAACGGCGAGACGATCGCGGCGGAGAACGTGCGCACGGTGTGCGCCGCAGCGCAGGCGGCCGGGGTGTGGGTCACGGTGGACGCCGAGGATCACACGACCACCGATTTGCGCATGGCGATCGTGACTGCCTTACGCGCCGATTTCCCGTGGCTCGGTGTCGTGGTGCAGTCGTATCTGCATCGCACCGAACAGGACTGCCGCGAGTTGTCGGGTAGCGGTTCACGGGTTCGCTTGTGCAAGGGCGCCTACAGCGAGCCGGCGTCGGTGGCGTATCAGGATTCACGTGATGTCGACTCCGCTTACCTTCGGTGTCTCGAGATTCTCTTCGATGGCGCGGGCTATCCGATGGTGGCCTCACACGACCCTGCGATGATCGCAGCCGTGGACCCGCTGGTGCGGCAGCGTGGCCACGGAGATTACGAACACCAGATGTTGTTCGGTATTCGTGACGCGGAGCAACTGCGGCTTGTGAACGATGGAAGGCAGGTGCGCGTCTACGTGCCGTACGGCACCGAGTGGTACCCGTACTTCATGCGCAGGCTCGCGGAACGGCCATCGAATCTGCGCTTCTTCCTCCGTTCGGTGATGACCGAGGACTGAGGCGGCCGACCCCGCCAACGGAACGGGCAAATCGGGCGTGAAGGTCCGGCGGTAGAGTTGCCACGTGGAAACTTCGAGTACAGGACTGGTGAGCGTGGTGCTCATCGTTGCCGTACTCGCTCTCGCATTGCTGGCGGGCCGGGCCCGTGTGGTGCCGAGTGGTCATATTCCTCATGCCGCCGTATGGATGTGGGCGGTGGTGGCGGTGCCGTCGCTCCTGCAGATCGTGGTGCCGTCGCTGCTCGACTTCTTCGAGCGTGACCCGACCCAGATCCGTGACGGGCAATGGTGGCGGATACTCACATCGGCGCTGGTACAGGACGGGGGACTGCTCGCCGCGGTGGCCAATCTCGTTGTTCTTGCGATGATCGCTCCCATCGCGGTTCAGTTCTGGGGCGCCTGGCGCGCGGTTGTGCTGCTGGTCCTCGGCCAGGTTATATTCGGTTTGCTGACGGCGTTCGTCGTTCCCTCGGTGGGTGCCGGCAATTCGGCGGCGACTTTCGCGTTGGCGGCGTCGATGGTGGGTGTCGTGGTCACCGCTCACACGAGCCGTCGGGAACTGTGTCTGGCAGCCGGAGTCGTGCTGTGCGGAGTACTCCTCGTTCTGGTCGACGACGCGCACGGACTTGCGGTACTGACGGGCACGATGCTCGGCGCAGCCCTGGCCATCATCGTGCCGCCGTCCCACCGCACAGCGCCCACGCCTGCTCTACGGGAGTCTGGTCAAGCGACCCTGTGAGAGGCTGTCGGGGTGTTGCTGACCTCTCTGAATCCTCTCGCCGTTTCCCGTGGTGACGACGTCGCCGACGCTGTTCGTATCGGCGACACCACGTTGTCTCGCAGTGATGTTCTCGGCGCCGCCACCTCGGTGGCCGAACGAGTGTCGCGGGCCGAACGTGTAGCGGTACTCGCCACTCCTTCTGCGACCACGGTTCTGGCTGTGGTGGGGTGCCTGATCGCAGGCGTGGTGGTCGTTCCGGTTCCGCCAGATTCCGGGCGGGCCGAGCGCGAGCACATTCTGCGTGACTCGGGTGCACAGGCATGGTTGGGCGACACGGACGGCGAAACGAGCGGCCTGCCCGTGGTGCCCGTCCGGCTCCATGCGCGGTCGTGGCACAGCCATCCCGAGCCGGACGAATCGTCCACCGCATTCGTTCTGTACACCTCGGGGACGACGGGTCCGCCGAAGGGTGTTCTCCTGAGTCGCCGTGCGATCGCCGCTGGTATCGATGCGCTTGCCGAGGCCTGGGGTTGGACTGCACGAGACACCGTTGTACACGGGCTGCCGCTGTTTCACGTGCACGGATTGATTCTGGGCGTCCTCGGCCCGCTGCGGACGGGCAGTCGGCTGGTTCACACCGTTCGACCCACACCGGACGCGTATGCCGCGGCGTCCGGCTCGCTCTACTTCGGGGTTCCCACCGTGTGGTCGCGTGTGGTCGCGGACGAGGATTCCGCACGAGCACTGTCGGACGCTCGTCTTTTGGTGTCGGGGAGTGCCCCACTTCCGGTTTCGGTGTTCGAGAGGCTGCGCGAGCTGACCGGTAACGCCCCGATAGAGCGATACGGCATGAGCGAAACGATGCTGACCCTCAGCACCCGGATCGATGGCGAACGACGTCCGGGCTGGGTCGGTCTTCCGGTGCGTGGGGTGCAGACTCGCTTGCGCGACGAGGAAGGGCGCGAGGTTCCGCACGACGGTGAGAGCATCGGCGGCCTTCAGGTTCGTGGACCCATGCTGTTCGACGGCTACTTGAACAGGCCGGAGGCAACCGCACAGTCCTGGACGGACGACGGCTGGTTCGTGACCGGTGACGTGGCAGTCATCGACGAATCAGGTTTCCATCGGATCGTGGGCCGAGCCTCCACGGACCTCATCAAATCCGGCGGGTTCCGGATCGGTGCCGGTGAGGTGGAGGATTCGTTGCTCGGGCATCCGAGCGTTCGGGAGGTTGCGGTCGTCGGTTTGCCGGATGCCGACCTCGGTCAGCGGGTGGTGGCGTTCGTCGTCGGTGACGAGATCGAAGAGGTTGACCTGAGCGCGCACGTCGCTGCGGAACTGTCCGTCCACAAACGGCCGCGTGAGATTCGAGTCGTCGACTCACTGCCACGCAACGCCATGGGAAAGGTGCAGAAGAAGAGCCTCATGTGAGCGCAGCCGAAACAACGTTCGCCGGTCATGTCGAGAATCGTCAGACGACTCCGTCCCAGGTTCGAGTACGGACACAATGGGGCCGTACCGCGACGAGGAGGAACATCATGGCGAAGTACTTGCTGCTCAAGCACTACCGTGGCGCCCCGGCTGCGGTCAACGACGTACCGATGGATCGGTGGACGCCGGACGAGATCACTGCACACATCCAATTCATGCGGGATTTCGCGGCGCGGCTCGAAGAGACCGGTGAGTTCGTCGACGCGCAGGCCCTGGCCCCGGAGGGCACGGTCGTCCAGTACGGCGGGGAGGGTCGCCCGCCGGTGACCGACGGCCCGTTCGCGGATACTAAGGACCTGATCGCCGGATGGATGGCGATCGACGTCGACAGCTACGAGCGTGCCGTCGAGTTGGCAGGGGAGCTGTCCGCAGCGCCCGGTGCAGGGGGCGAGCCGATCCACGAGTGGCTCGAGCTGCGCCCGTTCATGACCGAGCCGCAGACCATCGAGGACTGACGAACACGTGGACGAACCGCTGCTTCGGCGCATCGTCCCGGAGGTCATCGGGGTCCTCGTCGGACGCGGAGCCGACTTCGCGGCAGCCGAGGACGCCGTCCAGGAAGGGCTGATCGAGGTGCTACGAACTTGGCCGGCAGATCCGCCTCGGGACCCGAAGGGGTGGTTGGTGACAGCGTCGCCGGTGAGGGCCTCGGACGGCCAGGGGACGTCGTCACGGTGCTTCGGGTGCTGTATTTGGTGTTCAACGAGGGGTATTCGGGTGACGTCGACCTCGCCTCCGAGGCGATGCGCCTGACCCGCCTGCTCGCTGGGCTGACCGATCACCCCGAGGCTGCCGGCCTGCTTGCACTGATGCTGCTGCACCACTCCCGGCAGACTGCCCGCACCGACTCCGACGGGTCGCTCGTCCCGCTCGCCGAGCAGGACCGCACCCGCTGGGACACCAAGGCGATCGCGGAGGGCGTGGCCGTCCTGCAGGGTGCGCTGCAGCGGGAGCGCTTGGGTGAGTATCAGGCACAAGCCGCGATCGCGGCGCTGCACGCTGACGCTCCCAGCGCGGCGGAGACGGATTGGGTCCAGATCGTGGAGTGGTACGACGAACTGGTGCGGCTGACCGACAATCCTGTCGTGCGGCTCAACCGAGCAGTGGCAGTCGGCGGGGCCGACGGCGCTCAGGCGGGGCTCGCCGCTCTCCGCGAACTCGACCCGGCGTTGCCCCGGTACGGGGCCGTCGCTGCCTACCTGCACGAACGGTCAGGCGACCGGGAGAAGGCGGCAGCGCTGTACGCCGAGGCCGCTGACCGGGCCACCAATCTCCGTGAGCGCGAACACCTGATGCGGCAGGCCGCGCGGCTTCACTCCGCGTACGAGGGCTGACGTCGCGCACGCACGCGACGGTTCACCGCCGACAGCACCGTGATGACCGTGAACAGCACGGCCGTCGATATCAACTGCGCCCGAGCGTCTGTATCGAAGAGCATGAGGACCACGACTCCGCCGAGCATCGCCAACGTCGCGTAGCTGAGGTACGGGAACAGCCACATCCGGAGGGAGAGCCGATCCTCCCGTTCGAGTCTCGGACGCAGCCGTAGATGCGCGACGACGATGAAGATCCAGATCACGAGTAGAGATGCGCCGACGGCGTTGAGCAAGATGCCGAGCAGCGTCTCCGGAAGCCACCAGTTCAGCAGCACGCTGACGAATCCGAAGAACACCGACAACCACACCGCATTGACCGGGACACCGCTCGCGGACAGTTTCGTCATGAGCGCCGGTCCGTCACCGCGCCGCGCCAGCGAGAACGCCATGCGCGAGGTGCCGTAGATGTTGGCGTTGAACGCCGACAGCAGTGCTATCACGACGACGAGTTGCATGAACCCGGACGCGTACGGGATGTTCGCCTGATCGAGGACCGCCACGAACGGACCCTCCGGACCGGTGAGCGCCGGTGAATCCCAGGGGATGACCAGGACCATGATGGCGACAGCGCCGATGTAGAACAGAGTGATACGCCAGACCACGCTGCGCACAGCGGTCGCGATGGAGCGCTCCGGGTCTTCCGATTCGGCTGCCGCGATCGTCACGATCTCGATACCACCGAACGCGAAGGCAACCACCAGCAGACCGGCGGCCACTCCGGCGAAGCCTTCGGGGACAAACCCGCCATGACCGAGCAGGTTGATGGTTCCCACTGGGTCGGTGTCGGGAAGCAGACCGAACACGAGGAGGACGCCGACGACCAGGAAGGCCACGATCACCGCGACCTTGATGGCGGCGAACCAGAACTCGAACTCGCCGAAGTTGCTCACCTTCGCAAGGTTGATCACTGCGAAGAACACGACGAAAACGAGGGCGATGACCCACTGCGGGACATCAGGTAACCACTCGCCCACGATGCGGGATGCGCCGGTGATCTCGGCACCGAGGACCATGATCAGCATGAACCAGTAGAGCCATCCCATGACGAAGCCGGCCCAGGGGCCGATTCCGATCCGAGCGTAATGCGAGAAGGAGCCGCTTGCGGGGACCGCGGCGCCCATTTCGCCGAGCATGCGCATCACACAGACGACGATGGCGCCCGCGATGACGTACGACACGAGGACGGCGGGACCGGCCGTGGCGATGCCGACGCCGGTGCCCAGGAACAACCCCGCACCGATCGCGGAACCGAGGCCCATCATCGTCAGATGGCGGACCTTCAATCCGCGCCCGAGCGTCTCCTCGCCACCGTTGGGTGCGGCGTCTTCCTGCCGGCCGTCGCTCACCCGTCAGTCGTTCTTGTGCAGTGCGGCGTTCAGTTCGACGCCGGTGCCCTTGGTCGGAACGACCTCGACGGCACCGGACACCGAGTTGCGGCGCAGGAGTAGGTTCGAGCGTCCGCTCAGCTCCTTGGCTTTGCCGACTGTTCCATCAGGGCCGGTCACCTTCGTTCCCGCGGTGACGTAGAGGCCGGCTTCGACGATGCAATCGTCGCCGAGGGAGATTCCGACGCCGGCATTGGCGCCGAGCAGGCACCGCTTGCCGATCTTGATGGTCTCCTTGCCGCCGCCGGACAGGGTGCCCATGATCGAGGCGCCACCACCGACGTCGGAGCCGTCGTCGACGACGACTCCGGCCGAGATGCGACCTTCCACCATGGAGTTGCCGAGGGTGCCGGCGTTGAAGTTCACGAAGCCCTCGTGCATCACGGTGGTGCCGCTGGCCAGGTGCGCGCCGAGACGTACGCGGTCGGCGTCGGCTACCCGAACCCCGGAGGGGACGACGTAGTCGACCATGCGCGGGAACTTGTCTATGCCGTACACGGTGACGGAGCCGCGGATCCGCAGGCGCGAGCGCACCTTCTCGAATCCGTCGACGGCGCAGGGGCCGAAGTTGGTCCACACCACATTGGCGAGGACGCCGAAGAGGCCCTCGACGCTCAGTCCGTGCGGCGCGACCAGTCGGTGCGAGAGGAGGTGGAGCCGCAGGTAGGCGTCGTGCGCGTCGACGGGCGGCTTCGACAGGTCGGCGATGGTCGTGCGGACGACGACCTGCGACACCTCGCGTGCTTCGTCGTTACCCGCAAGCAGTGCCAACTCGGACGGAACGTCGCTGTCGAGGTTCACGGTGCCTGTTTTGTCGAATGCGCCGAGCGCCGGTTCGGGGAACCAGGTGTCGAGAACGGTTCCGTCGGCGGTCACGTTGGCGATGCCTACTGCTGATGCTCCCTGTGTGCTCACAGCAATACAGATTACTGGTAGGTCGGTGCGGTCCGGAGGGTGGCGTGACAGGTTGCGTGGAAATGGTCTGTGCGCTGCCCGTGGGCGATAGCATCCTCCGGTGACTTCGACCGGATTGTGTGGAGCGTTGGTGCGAACAACGGTGTCGGTTACGACTCTGATTGCGGGGGCGGCGGTGGCCCTCGTCGGCGCCCCGGCTGCGGCAGCAGCGCCGATCTGCCCGGGAGCCGGTCAGGCCCCGGTGCTCGTGGGGTCGGTGCCTGGTGCGGCGCTCGAGGATGTCGTGGTCGATGACGACGGGCGGCTGTACACGACGGACGCCGCGACGGGGCGGATCTTCCGCCTGGACGCGCCGGGTACCACAGCCGTTCTCGTCGCGACGACACCTGGCGGTGCGGGTGCGGGCGGACTGGCCTGGGCCGAGGACGGGAGTCTGCTGGTGGGATACGGCTCCTCCGACCCTCGCGTGTTGTTCGGTGACGTGAGCAGGCCCGGTGCCATTGCGAAGGTCGACGTGGACACCGGCGAGGTCACTCCTTTCGTATCTGGACTGAGTGCTGTGAACGGTCTCGACGTGGGACCGGACGGCTACGCATACGCGACCAACGATTTCGCCACACAAATCGGAAGAATCGCCGCTGATGGCTCGGTCGATCCGGACTGGGCAGCCGTACCCAGTGCCAACGGTGCGGCGGTGACCTCGGACAACCGTTATCTGTTCGTTTCGCGGACGTTCGCGAACCCCGGTATCTCTCGTATTCCGATCGCAAACCCCGAAGCGCCGGAGAATTGGGTCGGCCTCGGCGGGACGGATGTGATCGGTGCTCCCGACGGGCTCGTACTCGACTCCCGCAACCGGCCGGTGGTCCCCGCAAATGCCCTCGGTGAGATCTGGCGTGTGAATGGCCCGAACCAGTATTGCGCCCTGTCGACGGGACTTCCGCTGTCGAGTTCGCTTGCCTACGGGAACGGTGATTCCGGCTTCTCGGAGGGACGGCTCTTCCGCGTCGGCTTCGACGGCGCGATCTACGAGATCCCGGGCGGGTTCGACGGCTGATACTCGGTAATGCGGGTCATGGTCCGGGCGATGCCCGGTGGCTCCTCGCTTCCACGTGGTCGCGGCGTATGCGCGAGGTTTAGTGTTGTTCGCGTGAGCAGCCTCGATCTTCGTGCCGATCCCATCGACTTGACTGCGGCGCTCGTGGACATTCCGAGTGTGTCGCACGACGAAGCCGCGATTGCGGCAGCCGTAGAAGAAGCCCTGCGTGAACAGACCACGGGGTTCGAGGTGATCCGCAACGGTAATGCGGTGCTCGCCCGAACGAATCGCGGTCTGCCGAGCCGCGTGATGCTGGCCGGGCACCTGGACACCGTGCCGATCGCGGACAACGTGCCGTCGCGGCGTGAAGGCGACATTCTGCACGGGTGCGGGACTGTCGACATGAAGGCGGGAGACGCGGTATTCCTGCATCTTGCCGCGACCATCGACGATCCGGCGCACGATCTGACCCTGGTCTTCTACGACTGCGAGGAGATCGCTGCCGTTCACAACGGTCTGGGCCGGATCGAGCGCGAGATCCCGGAATGGCTGCAGGCCGACGTGGCGATCCTGGGGGAGCCGACAGGCGGACTCATCGAGGCCGGTTGTCAGGGAACGCTACGCGTCACGCTGACCACGTCCGGGACGCGAGCGCACTCCGCGCGATCCTGGCTCGGCGACAACGCAATCCACCACTTCGCCCCGGTGCTGGAACGACTGGCGGCATACGAAGCGCGCTCCGTCGACATCGACGGATGCGAGTACCGCGAGGGGCTTTCGGCCGTGCGGATCGCCGGGGGAGTGGCCGGCAACGTGGTCCCGGATCGCGCCGAGATGGATGTGAATTTCCGGTTCGCGCCCGATCGCAGTGCCGACGAGGCTGTTGCCCATGTGCGTGAGGTGTTCGACGGACTCGACCTCGGATTCGAGGTCACCGATTCCTCGCCGGGCGCGCTTCCCGGGCTGTCCGATCCTTCGGCTGCGGCACTGATCGCCGCGGCAGGTGGACATTTTCGGGCGAAGTACGGCTGGACGGACGTCTCGCGTTTCTCGGCACTGGGCATACCCGCCGTGAACTACGGGCCCGGCGACCCCAACCTCGCCCACAAACGCGACGAGCGGGTCCCGGTGTCGCAGATTACCGAGGTGGCAGCAGTGCTGCGCAGGTACCTGACTCGATAACCTGTGCGCATGGCACACCAGGACAGCGTCGGCGCAGCGCAGAACGCCAGCCCCGGCTCGGTGAAGTTTCGTGGCCCGGTCCAACTGCGACGGGACCGCAAGGACGAGGGCACCACCACCGACGAACGTTTGCTCGACGAGCGCGGGCCCACCGACTGGGTGCACACGGACCCGTGGCGTGTTCTGCGGATTCAGAGCGAGTTCGTCGAAGGGTTCGGTGCACTGGCCGAAGTGCCGCGTGCCGTCACAGTGTTCGGGTCTGCGCGTACCCCCGTCGACCACCCTGAATACGCGGCAGGACGGGCGTTGGGCGCGGCCTTCGCGGAGGCCGGACTCGCTGTCATCACGGGCGGGGGCCCCGGTGTCATGGAGGCGGCGAATCGTGGGGCCAGCGAATCGGGTGGGTATTCGATCGGTCTCGGTATCGAGTTGCCGTTCGAACAGGGCCTCAACGACTGGGTCGATCTGGGGATCAACTTCCGGTACTTCTTCGCCCGCAAGACGATGTTCGTGAAGTACTCGCAGGCTTTCGTGTGTCTGCCCGGTGGATTCGGCACTCTGGACGAGTTGTTCGAGGCGTTGACTCTGGTCCAGACTCGGAAGATCACCCGGTTCCCGATAGTGCTGTTCGGGAGCGAGTACTGGAGTGGACTCGTCGACTGGATTCGGATGTCGCTCGAGCACAGCGGGAAGATCTCGGCGGGCGACGTCGACTTGCTCCGCGTCACGGACAGCGTCGAGGAAGCGGTCCGGATCGTCATCGATTCCCAGACTGCCGACACGTCCGCGCCGACCGGAACAGAGGACATTTGGTGATGCCGTCCGGTTTCTCGGTATGCGTGTACTGCGCGTCGGGGCCGGTGGCGCAGGAGTACCTCGACCTGGCCCGGGCGCTCGGAACCGAAATCGGCACGCGTGGCTGGCAGTTGGTCTCCGGCGGCGGCAACGTCTCGATGATGGGGTCGATCGCCCAGGCTGCGCGTGAGGCCGGCGGAACGACGGTGGGTGTCATCCCCAAAGCTCTGGTGCACCGCGAGGTCGCCGACGTCGACGCGGACGAACTCGTCGTCACGGACACGATGCGTCAGCGCAAACAGGTCATGGAAGATCGGGCCGACGCGTTCATCACGTTGCCCGGGGGGATCGGCACCCTCGAGGAGCTGTTCGAGACATGGACGGCGGGCTATCTGGGAATGCACGACAAACCCGTGGTGCTGCTCGACCCGCTCGGGCATTACACCGGTCTGATGGACTGGCTGAAGGGCCTCGAACGCGGTGGTTTCGTCGGCCGGACTGCTCTGGATCGGCTCGTGCAGACCCAGGATGTCACGGCAGCGCTTGCCGCGTGTGTCCGGTGACGAGGCTCTGCGCAACGGTTGAACCTCGACTGGGACGGCCCCGACTGCCGTTGATGTTACTTTGAAGTAAGGTGACGTGACTCATACTCGCGTTCTTAGGGGAACCTATGCCGTCTGAAGCACCGTCGACCATCGGAATCTTGGATTTCGTTCGCAAGATTCCGACCGTCGTTCCGGAACTACCGATCATGGCCAACGGAGTGAAGGGCCTGATCCGGAAGCCGGATGCGAAGGAGTCGATCGGACAGGTGTTCCAGCGCGCTGCGAAGGCTAACCCGAAACGGGCGTTCATCCGTTTCGAAGGTGAGTCGATCTCGTACGAGGAAGCGAACGTCCGGGTCAACCGGTATGCACACGCGCTCGAAGACCTCGGAGTCACCCGAGGGGACGTCGTCGGCATCCTGGCCAAGAACACCCCGGAGACGCTGCTGCTGGCGCTTGCGACCGTGAAACTGGGCGCCGCGGCCGGCATGCTCAACTACAACCAGCGTGGCGAGGTTCTCGCCCACAGCATCGCCCTACTCGAGAGTCGGGTCCTCGTAGTGGCGGAGCCGTGCGGTGAGGCGATGGAGTCTCTCGCGGAGCAACCGGCGACGTCGGTCGTGCCGTTGGCCGACCTCGAGCGTGCGGCGCAGGACGCAGCGTCTACCGATCCGGCCGTTTGTGCGCAGATTCAGGCCAAGGAGAAGGCCTTCTACATCTTCACCTCAGGTACCACCGGCCTGCCGAAAGCAAGCCTGATGAGTCACTTCCGCTGGCTCAAGAGCATGTCGGGCCTGGGGAGCTTGGGTGTGCGCTTGCATGGTGACGACACCCTGTACTGCTGCCTGCCGCTCTACCACAACAACGCGTTGACGGTGTCGTTGTCGTCCGTGCTGTCATCCGGCGCCACCTTCGCACTGGGCCGGCAATTCTCGGCGTCGGGGTTCTGGTCCGACATCGCGCGCAACGAGGCGACCGGCTTCACGTACATCGGTGAGCTGTGCCGTTACCTGCTCAATCAGCCGGAAAAGGCATCGGACGCGAACAACACAGTGCGCCTGATGGTCGGAAACGGCCTGCGTCCCGAGATCTGGAACGAGTTCACCGAGCGGTTCGGCATCGACCGGGTTGCAGAGTTCTACGGCGCCAGCGAGTGCAACATCGCGTTCATCAACGCCCTCAACTTCGAGAAGACGGCGGGGATGTGCCCGCTGCCGCACGCCGTCGTCGAGTTCGACGAGGACACCGGGGCCGCGAAACGGCACGCGGACGGGCGGTTGCGCAAGGTTGCGACCGGAGAGGTCGGACTGCTCCTGTCGAAGGTGACCGACCGTGCTCCGTTCGACGGCTACACCGACGAGTCGGCCACCGACAAGAAACTGATCCGCGACGGTTTCACCGACGGTGACTGCTGGTTCGACACCGGAGACCTCGTCCGTAGGCAGGGCCTGGGGCACGTGGCGTTCGTGGACCGACTCGGCGACACGTTCCGCTGGAAGGGCGAGAACGTCGCCACCACCGAGGTCGAGGGCGCCTTGGGTGCGGTGCCGGCCATCGAGCAGGCCGTGGTCTACGGGGTGGAAGTTCCCGGTGCCGACGGGCGTGCCGGTATGGCCGCGGTCACTCTCCACGAGGGTGAGGGATTCGACGGTAAGGAGATCGCGGAGTTCCTGTACTCGCGGATCCCCAGCTACGCGGTGCCGCTGTTCGTTCGGATCGTGGACTCGCTCGAGCAGACGTCGACGTTCAAGAGTCGCAAGGTGGAACTGCGCAAGGAGGGCTTCGCCGTCGAGGACAACAGTCGTCTCTACGTCCTGTGCGGCCGCGAAGCCGGGTTCCGTGAGTGGTATGACGGCTACGCCGACGAGGTTGCGGCGGGCGCTCTTCCTCGCGGGTAGAGGGTCGCTGCCCGCAGGCGCTGCCGCCCGGCGTGCCAATATTGGGAGCATGCGTGTGCTTCCCGATTCGCCGTCACCGACGCTGTGCGGACGCCCGGTCCCAGCGGACCGGGCGTTGGTGATGGCGATCGTGAACCGCACCCCGGACTCGTTCTACGACCGGGGAGCGACCTTCTCCGACGACGCGGCGATGGCCGCCGTCGAGAGAGCTGTCGACGAGGGTGCGGATTCGGTCGATATCGGGGGAGTGAAGGCAGGCCCCGGCGATGTGGTGGACACGGCCGAGGAGGTCCGGCGGGTCGTGCCGTTCGTCGAAGCCATTCGCGGGCGCTTTCCCGACCTGATCGTCAGCGTCGATACCTGGCGTAGTGAAGTGGCTCGGTTGGCGCGCAGTGAGGGTGCCGATCTGATCAACGACACATGGGCAGGCGCGGACCCTGCGCTTGTCGAGGTTGCGGCCGAGACCGGCGCGGGCATCGTCTGCTCGCATACGGGAGGTGCGGTGCCCCGCACGCGCCCCTTTCGGGTGCGGTACACCGATGTGGTCGACGAGGTGCGACGCGATGTCGTGTCTGCCGCCGAGAACGCAGCTCGTATCGGAGTTCCCCGGGATTCGATCCTCATCGATCCCACCCATGATTTCGGGAAGAACACGTATCACGGGCTCGAGTTGTTGCGTCGAGTGGACGAACTCGTAAACACCGGGTGGCCAGTGCTGATGGCGCTGAGCAACAAGGACTTCATAGGGGAGACTCTGGGGGTGGATCTCGCCGACCGGTTGGAGGGAACGTTGGCAGCAACAGCACTGGCCGCGGCAGAAGGTGCCCGGATGTTCCGTGTCCACGAGGTGGCGTCCACGCGCCGAGTGGTCGATATGGTGGCGGCGATAGCAGGTCGGCGCGCACCGGCCCACACTGTCCGGGGGCTCGCATGAGTGCGCCGCAGACAGCCGACACGTTCGCCGATGACGCGAACACGTGGGATCAGCCGGTGTGGAGCCTCGCCGAACTGGAGCAGGCGAAGGCCGGTCGCACCGTCTCGGTGGTGTTGCCTGCGCTCAACGAGGAGCAGACGGTGGCTGCGGTGGTCGACACCGTTCGCCCCCTGCTGGGTGGCCTCGTCGACGAGCTGATCGTTCTCGACTCGGGCTCCGAAGACCTGACGGTGGAACGGGCGCGAGGGGCGGGGGCCACCGTGATCAGCCGCGAGGAGGCGGTGCCCACGGTGAACCCGGTCCCCGGCAAGGGGGAGGTGCTGTGGCGTTCGATCGCCGCGAGCACAGGTGACCTGATCGCCTTTGTCGACTCGGATCTGATCAACCCCGATCCCGCCTTTGTTCCGAAACTTCTCGGACCGCTGTTGATGCGCGACGGCGTTCATCTGGTGAAGGGCTATTACAGGCGGCCACTGCGATTGAGCGGTGCCGAGGACGCGAACGGTGGTGGACGGGTGACGGAGTTGGTCGCACGGCCTCTCCTTGCGGCGCTGCGTCCCGAGCTGACCCGGGTTCTGCAGCCCCTGGGCGGCGAATACGCCGGTACTCGCGAGCTGCTGTCCGCGGTGCCGTTCGCACCCGGATACGGTGTCGAGATCGGATTGCTGCTCGATACCTACGACCGGTTGGGGCTCGGTGCAATCGCTCAGGTCAATCTGGGAGTGCGCAAGCACCGCAATCGCCCGTTGTCGGAGCTCGGGGTGATGAGCAGGCAGATCATCGGCACCATATTGCGGCGGTGCGGGATGGAGGACTCCGGTGCGGGTCTGACCCAGTACCTCGTCGACGGGGACTCGTTCGTGCCGTCGACGACCGATGTCGACCTGTGCGACCGTCCCCCGATGAACACCATCCGCAGGTGAATGCCGGTCTCGTGATGCGCACCGTTCTGACCGCGTTTCGGTCGGCGTGACAGGATCGAGGGATGCTGACGGCTCTGTTGTATCTCCTCGTCATGGTGTTCGTGGGTGCGATGTTGTTCCTCGCAGCCAGCGCGGTCTTCGGCCGGTCCGAGGAGTTGGCTCCGATCCCCCCGGGGACCACGATGACTTCCCTGCCGGCGACTGGGGTGACCGGGAACGACGTGCGCCAGTTGCGGTTTCAGCAGACGGTGCGTGGCTACAAATCGAGCGAAGTGGATTGGGCACTCGATCGCCTCGGTGCCGAAATAGATTCTCTGCGTGAGAAAGTCGCGCATCTCGAAGGTGTCGATGCGCAGGATCGGAAGTGAATGCACGGTGATGGCCGTCGTGCGGACCGTGGTGGTGCGAAGCTGGCCGTCGTTGCTGGACACAGCGTGAATTGCGCTCACATGGCGGGCCGGAAAGTCAAACATTCAATCTTATTCCGAGTCAGGTTCCCGGTCCGGCCGCCGATAGGGAAGAATGTATGACACAAGCCTCGGTTTCGGTCGGGGGATAGTAAGTCGAGGCGCGCAGCAGGCAGCGCAGATCTGGAGGGAGCAGAGGATGGCGGCCATGAAGCCCCGGACCGGGGACGGTCCCCTCGAAGCAACCAAAGAGGGCCGAGGAATCATCATGCGGGTTCCCCTCGAGGGTGGCGGACGTCTCGTCGTCGAGCTGACCCCCGAGGAAGCTGCCGCACTGGGCGAGGAACTCAGGGACGTCACCGGCTAGTTGTTGTGGTTGACAGCAGGCCCCGTTCGCAATCGTCGGCGGGGCCTGCCGCATGCCCGGTACTCGATCGCCTCGAGCCTGGGAAAGGGGTGACTCGGTGCTCTCCGACGTAACCGGCCTCATGGCCTGCCCGCAGTGTCGCTGCGGAGTCGAACTCGACGGCGGCGCCATCGTGTGTTCGGCCGGTCACCGGTTCGACGTGGCACGCCAGGGGTACGTAAGCCTGACGACGGGGGCCGCAGCCAGGTTCGAGGGCGACAGCGCCGACATGATCGCGGCCCGCGCACAGTTTCTGTCAGCGGGTCATTACGACCCGTTCGTCGACACAGTGGCCGAAGTTGTGGGTGAGTGCGGTGGAGAACCTCGTGTACTGGAAGTGGGCGCCGGTACCGGGTACTACCTCGCGGGAGTGCTCGATCACTGTCCGGGCTCGCGCGGACTGGGGCTGGACGTCTCGAAGTACGCCGCGCGGCGCATCGCGAAGTCACATCCGCGCACCGGCGCCGTGGTGGCAGACGCCTGGGCGCAACTTCCGGTTCGCGACGCTGTGATCAGCGACGTGCTGTGTGTGTTCGCCCCCCGCAATGCGGCCGAGTCTGCGCGAGTCCTGGAGCCGGGCGGGCATCTCACCGTGCTCACTCCTACCGATCGTCATCTCGCCGAGCTGATCGATGTGCTGGGAATGGTGAACGTGGACGAGCGCAAGGTCGAGCGCCTCGACGCGTCGACGTCGGGTCACTTCGCACCGGCCACGCGAACCGAGATCGAATTCTCGATGGAGCTGACCCGTACGGATGTCGCCCGACTCGTCGGCATGGGCCCGTCTGCACGTCATGTCGGTCCGGGGGAGTTGGCAGCCAAGGTGGCCGACATGCCTGTGCGCTCGACGGTCACTGCGTCGGCGATCGTGTCGTCGTACGAACGGGCCTGACCTCCGCCCTGTGCAGGGGTCAGCGTCTGGCCAGGACGTCGGTGTACACGGCCAGCGTCTGCCGGGCGACCGTCGTCCACGAGAACTCGGCGACCGCTCGTGCCCGGCCGGCCCTGCCCATATCTGCCGCTGCTGCCGGGTCGGACGCGATGGCATTGACGGCTGCTGCGAGGCCGCTTTCGAACGCGCCCGCCTCGTGCGAGTCGTAATGCACCAGGCGCCCGGTACGGCCGTCCTCGACGACCTCCGGTATGCCGCCGACGTCCGAGGCGACGACGGCGGTTTCGCACGCCATGGCTTCGAGGTTCACGATACCGAGGGGCTCGTACACGGACGGACACACGAATGCCGTGGACGCGGACAGGATCTCGCACACCTGTCCGGGGGGCAGCATCTCCCGGATCCAGAACACGTTGCCGCGCGCGGAGGCGAGCTGGGAGACCGCCTCCTCGGTTTCGGTGGCAATGTCCGGTGTGTCGGGTGCGCCCGCGCAGAGCACCAGCTGAATGTCGGCGTCGAAGTGGTGTGCGGCCGCGACGAGGTGCGCCAGCCCTTTCTGTCGGGTGATCCGGCCGACGAACGTGGCGACGGGTTTCGTGCGGTCGACGCCGATGGTGTCGAGGATCGAACCGGTCCCGGACCCGCCCGGATGCCAGATGTCCGTATCGATGCCGTTGCGTACCACGTGAACGCGGGCGGGGTCGACGCCCGGGTAGGCGTCGAGGACGTCCGAGCGCATCCTGGCGCTCACCGCGATGACCGCGTCGGCATGCTCGACTGCGTTGCGTTCTGACCACGACGAAATGCGGTAGCCGGCACCGAGTTGTTCTGCTTTCCAGGGGCGTCGGGGCTCGAGGGAATGAGCGGTGAGGACGTGCGGAACGTCGTGCAGCGCGGAGGCGAGATGTCCGGCGAGTCCTGTGTACCAGGTATGTGAGTGCACGACGTCGGCCGCGCCTGCCGCGTGCGCCATTCGCAGTTCCGCCGACAGCATTCCGATGGCCGCATTCGCTTCTGCCAGTGCGGGATCAGGTTGGTGGACGTAGGCGTCGGGCCGGGGTGCGCCCATGCAGTGCACGTCCACCTCGCAGAGAGTTCGCAGGTGTGCGGCCAATTCGGTGACGTGGACTCCCGCGCCCCCGTAGATCTCCGGGGGGTATTCCTTCGTCATCATCGCCACACGCACGCGCTAAACGTATCGCTCGCGAGCAGGAGCGGCCACGGTGAATCGCGGAACCAAGAGCAGGGAATCGCGGAACCAAGAGCAGGGAATCGCGGAAGTGGGGTGAGGTGAATCGGTTCCGGCGCGTCCCCGCTGGCAAGGGGCGGGGGTGACGGATAGGTTGACAGGTGTGAGGAGCCAGCCGCATGTGCTCGGGATAGTGCTCGCCGGGGGCGAGGGTAAACGGCTCTATCCGCTGACCGCGGATAGAGCGAAGCCTGCGGTGCCCTTCGGGGGTGCCTACCGCCTGATCGATTTCGTGCTGAGCAATCTGGTCAACGCCGGATATCTGCGGTTGTGTGTGCTCACCCAGTACAAGTCTCATTCGCTCGACCGGCACATCTCGCAGACCTGGCGTCTGTCCGGGTTCACCGGCGAATACATCACCCCCGTCCCGGCGCAGCAGCGACTCGGACCCCGCTGGTACACCGGCAGTGCGGACGCGATTCTGCAATCCCTCAATCTGGTCTACGACGAGGACCCCGAGTACATCGTGGTGTTCGGCGCAGACCACGTGTACCGGATGGACCCCGAGCAGATGGTGCAACACCACATCGATTCGGGTGCGGGTGTCACCGTCGCCGGCATTCGAGTACCCCGGAGCGAGGCTTTCGCTTTCGGTTGCATCGACAGTGACGAGTCCGGCCGCATCACACAGTTCCTGGAAAAGCCCGCACACCCTCCGGGCACACCCGACGACCCCAACATGACGTTTGCGTCGATGGGCAACTACGTGTTCACCACCAAGGTGCTGGTGGATGCGATCCGTGCGGATTCGGAGAACTCGGATTCGGACCACGACATGGGCGGCGACATCATTCCGGCCCTCGTCGAGGCAGGCATGGCGGCGGTATACGACTTCAGCGACAACGTGGTTCCCGGAGCAACCGCACGCGACCGCGGGTATTGGCGGGACGTCGGAACTCTCGACGCGTTCTACGACGCGCACATGGACCTGGTGTCCGTGCAGCCGATCTTCAATCTCTACAACCGGCGCTGGCCCATTCGTGGTGCTGCGGAGAACCTTGCACCCGCCAAGTTCGTCAAGGGCGGGTTGGCTCAGGAATCCGTCGTCGGCGCCGGCAGCGTCCTGTCTGCCGCCACCGTTCGTAACTCCGTCCTCAGTTCCAACGTGATGATCGAGGACGGGGCCACCGTCGAGGGCAGTGTCCTCATGCCGGGTGTTCGTATCGGAAAGGGGGCGGTGGTACGCCGCGCGATTCTGGACAAGAACGTCGTCGTCGGTGACGGGGAGATCATCGGGGTGGACCTCGAGCGTGACCGGGAGCGGTTCGCGATCAGCACGGGCGGCGTCGTCGCAATCGGCAAGGGTGTCTGGATCTAGACCAGCATGCTCACAGCTTGGATGCGCACAGCAAGCCGTCGCCGAGCGGAAGAAGCACCCGGATCAGCTTGTCGTCTTCGGACAGCGTCTTGGCAGCTTCGCGGACTGCGATCGTTGCCGCGTCGCGTTGCGTGCTGTCGGCGACACGGCCGTCGCACAGGGCGTTGTGGAGGACGATGGTGCCGCCCGGGCGGAGCAACCGAACACCCTCACGCACGAAATGAGGGTGATCGACGGGTCCGCTGTCGACGAACACCAGGTCGTAGGCGTCGTCGGCGAGCCGAGGTAGGACGTCCAGCGCGCTGCCGTTGATCAGGCGGGTGCGAGCCGGTGCGATCTGGTTCGCTCGGAACGCCTGCTTGGCGGCCCGTTGATGTTCGGGCTCGTAATCGATGGTGGTCAGTACGCCGTCGTCGCGCATACCGCGAAGCAACCACAGGCTGCTGACGCCTGCACCGGTACCGATCTCGACGACCGTCTTGGCGTCGAGCATTCGTGCGAACATCGCCAGAGCAGCGCCGACGGCGGGAGATACGGGCGTGGCGCCCAGGTCGTCGGCGCGTTCCCGAGCGAGCTCGAGAGCCTCGTCTTCGCGGACGGCCCGTTCTGTGTGGGCAAGAATCCGTTCGGCGTTTGTCTGCACGCCCATGAGGTTAACGGTGTCGCCGCATTGCTGCCGCAAGGCGCGCTCGCGTCAAACTCTCAGCAACCCCTCAGGTTGTTCACACGGCGCACACACTGTGATGGAGCAGAGTAATGCTCATCGCCAGATCCGAGGCCGCATGGCGGGGAGATCATATCGTGACCACTTGCTCCGGAGAGATCGGGAACAAATGGGCTCAGCAGGCCGTTGTGCCAGCTACCACGCAACCAGTGATCTGCGGTCCTGAAGAGGAGGATCCACCTATTCACATGATCGACAACCAGCGCAGCACCCCAGAATCGAAGAACCAGATCGCGAGCTTCGACGCGGGCGAGTCCGGTCCGGAAGAACAGCTGACCGGAACGGCTGTGTTCGACGCCACAGGCGAGAAGGCTGCCATGCCTTCTTGGGACGAACTCGTTCGCGAACACGGTGATCGTGTCTATCGGCTGGCGTACCGGCTCTCGGGAGATGCGCAAGATGCCGAGGACCTCACCCAGGACACGTTCATCCGGGTGTTTCGCTCACTGTCCGATTACCAGCCCGGAACGTTCGAAGGCTGGTTGCACCGCATCACCACCAATTTGTTCCTCGATATGGTGCGCCGGCGCAACCGCATCCGGATGGAAGCGTTGCCGGACGACTACGATCGAGTACCGTCCGAGGGCCCCAATCCCGAGGAGATCTATCAGGACGCTCGTCTCGACGCAGATCTGCAAGCTGCACTCGATGCGTTGGCTCCTGAGTTTCGTGCCGCCGTTGTCCTTTGTGACATCGAAGGGCTGTCCTATGAGGAAATTGGTGCCACACTGGGAGTGAAGCTCGGGACGGTGCGCAGCCGGATCCACCGTGGTCGGCAGGCACTGCGCGAGCATCTTGCTGTGAACGGGAAGGACAAGGCCGATCAGGTCGGTGTCGGGTAGTTACCAGGAGGGTCGAATGTCGCAGGTGCCGGAGCGCCGCCAGTTCGGTTCCACCGAACATCTGGCGAGCGAGGCGATCGCCGCGTACGTAGACGGTGAATTGCGTATGTCGGCTCACCTGAGAGCTGCGCATCATCTGTCGATATGCCCCGACTGCGCGCACGAAGTCGACTCTCAGCAGCAGGCACGACGGGCTCTGCGTGGCAGCGGTGAGGTGACCATGCCATTGTCTCTTCTCGGCACCCTGAGCCGGATCCCCACCTGCCCACCATCCGGTCCTTTCGGTGCGCATTCCCTGAACCGCGGTGCGGAATTCCAGAACGGCGGTGCGGAATTCCAGAACGGCGGTGCGGAATTCCAGAACCGCGCTCCGTTGAATCCGACGATGGCGGGGCAGTCCCACGACACCGGTCGTCGCTGGTCCCGCCGTTGGCGGCGGTGAGATCGTCGCCGGTCTCACCATCATCACCGGTGGCAGTTTTCTGTACTGACAACCGATCAGTGATACTGGGGCGCGTGACGACGATGGGGTGCGAAAGAGTGGTTACTCGGTGAGCGGTGAAGACAGGGAAGAAAGCGGTTCCCTGCGGCCACCCGACGCGCCTCGGCTCGATCCCAGGCCCGTCTATCGCCCGGAGATCGATCCTGCCTCGGCGAACGCATTCGGCCGACCCGGCGGTGTCGAAGGCTCGTTCGCCCGTGAAGGGCAGACCCGTGACGATGCGCCGAAGGTGAAGGTGGGTGCACCCGATCCGGTGCTGGCCGAGGCTTTCGGTCGCCCGCCCGGCGCCGTCGACACCATCGAACGTGCCCCGGACACTGCTGCCGAAGCCGAACCGGACGATGACGTACCCGCAGACCCGTGGCGCGACCCGGAATCCGGTGTGACTCTCGGGAGCCCTGGTGTGGGCGGTCCGGTCCGGGCGCACCCGCCGGCACCGAAACTCAACGCACGTGAAGTTCTGTTCGGTGAGAAGGTCGCGCCCCGAGCACTGTTCGGTCTCGCCGGAATAGCTCTCGTGATCGGTCTGCTCGGGGGACTGCTTGCAGTGTTCGTGACTGCCGATCGCAGTTCGCTCACCAGCCAGCGGGTGACGTTGTCGCAGAGCGGCGGAGACGACACTCTCGCACAGTCCGACGTCGCGCAGGTGGCCGACGCGGTGCTGCCTTCCGTCGTGTCCATCCAGGTCGCCGTCGACGAACACGGCAGCACCGGTTCGGGTGTGGTGATCGACGGCGCCGGCTACATCGTGACCAACAACCACGTCATCTCGGCCGCAGCAACAGCGCCGAACGGCGGAAAAATTCAGGTCATCTTCTCGGACGGCACGAAAACCGAGGCGCAGATCGTCGGTCGTGATATCAAGACCGATCTCGCGGTACTGAAGGTGTCCGCAGACAATCTGACGGTGGCCGAACTCGGAAAGTCAGCGGATATCCAGGTCGGCGAGGACGTCGTCGCGGTCGGATCACCGCTGGGCCTGAGCAAGACCGTCACCCGCGGCATCGTCAGCGCGGTGCACCGCCCCATGCGACTGTCGGGTGCAGGAAGCGATACCCAGGCAGTCATCGACGCGGTCCAGACCGACGCAGCCATCAACCATGGAAACTCGGGTGGTCCGCTCGTCGACGACGAGGGTCGCGTCATCGGAATCAACACCGCGATGCTCAGTGAATCCGGTGGGTCGGTCGGGCTCGGATTCGCCATCCCGATCGATGACGTCACCAAGGTTGCGCAGACCCTCATTCGGGACGGCGTCATGCACCACCCCGTCATCGGCGTGAATGCACGTACCGTCGTCAACGACGTCACGAGCGGTGCCGAGGTGGCGAACGTGACCCAGGGCGGTCCGGCTGCGCAGGCAGGCATCGTCGAACGAGACGTCATCGTGAAGGTGGGGGACCGCACCGTGTCCGGAGCGGACGAGTTGGTGGTTGCCGTCAACGACCAGCAGATGGGCGAGCCCGTAAATGTCCAACTGGTACGCGAAGGACGGCTGGTCGATGTGACGGTCACACCGATATCGGACTGAACGAGCCGTTCTCGACGGCTGACGGGGTGGCCGCTTGGCATCGGAGGCAAGCATCGCCCGAAACCAGTAAACGAGCAGGTGCTCTGTTACTGTGTCGGTGTGATTCGTTGGTCGGAATCGCCCGACTCGCCGATTCGCGGAGGTGTAACGCTCACCAGAGGTTTGCTCACTAGTTGAAGGAGACCCGAGATGCCCGATACCGACAGTGCCGGAATTGCAACCGAGCTACCTGACGACGCGGCCACCGAGATGGTTCGGCAGTCGATGCCCTTTACTTCGAAGCTTCGACTCGAGGTGCTCAGTCATTCCGCCGACCGCACCCGCAGCCGCGTTGCGTGGGATCCATCGTTGTGCACGATCGGCGGCAGCATGCACGGCGGTGCGCTGATGTCACTCGCAGACGCCAATGCAGCAACGCTCGCCTTCTTGAATCTTCCGCCGGGATCCACCGGAACGACGACGATCGAATCGAAAACCAATTTCCTTCGTCCGATCCGTGCGGGCCATGCCGTGGCGCAGTCTCGACCGCTCCATGTGGGCCGAACGGTCATCGTCATCGAAACCGACATCACCGACGACGACGATCGCCTGGCAGTGCGGGTCACGCAAACCCAGGCCGTGCTCTGATGTGCCGAAGAAGCCCTGCTGCGAGGAACACCGTGTCTGGGCAAGGACGTCGGGCCAGGGGAAGAGGACCCTGCCGCGTTCGTTCGCTCCCCGCGAGACGAACATTCATCGGCCCGAGGTTGGCCGACCCACGCCGGATGCCCGAATGGGGCCCGGAATGCATCGGGTGTGGTCGCAAGCCTATGGTCCGGTTGGCGTCGGTACGCGGTTCGTCGGCTGGAACCGGCGAAGTGGGTGGTTGTGGTTCACCAGCTGCACGGTGGAAATTGCAGACCCCGGGCGGGAGTTTGCAACGTCCCGCAACTGCTGTCGCACCGTGACCTGACGGGATGGCTTCTGGCCAGGCTACGGTGCAAGTGTGCCTCGCGCTTTGCAAATTCACCTGGACGATCCCTCTCGAGCCTCCACAACGGGCGCTACGAGTACGGGCACAGTAGGATAGCCACGTGTTCGGCAACATCGGTTGGGGTGAGTTCCTCGTCCTCCTCGTAGCAGCTCTGGTCATCCTCGGCCCAGAGCGCCTTCCTGATGCCGTCAGGTGGGTGACGAAGTCTCTTCGTCAGGTTCGCGACTACGCGAGTGGCGCGAGTGCGCAGTTGAAGAACGATTTGGGTCCGGAGTTCGACGATCTCCGCAAGCCGCTGTCCGATCTCAACCAACTGCGAGGCATGACCCCACGGGCCGTTGTCACGAAGCATTTACTCGATGGAGACGATTCGATTTTCACCGGGAACTTCGACACGAAGCCGTCGAGGCCCGGTAACCCGGGGACTGTGTCCTCTGCATCGACCCCCTCGGTAGCAGGGGCATCCGGCTCGACTGCTACGCCTTCGGGTTCGTCCTCATCCGCTTCGACGAGCGGAGGGGGACGCCCGCCGATCGACATCGACGCGACGTAGGCGACGCCGCAATGAGGGCGCCGGCCGAAGCAGAGCCGGTAGCCGGATCAGAGGTGGCGGGTCGTGTCGATTCCGAGGGACATACCTGCGAGACCGCGCTTGCGGACGGCGAGTTTGTCCGCGACCTCCCGCAACGCGGTGGCTGCGGGCGAGTCGGGTGCGGAGAGCACGATCGGTTGCCCCGAATCGCCACCCTCACGGACACCCTGCTCCAGGGGAATCTGGCCGAGCAGGGGCACTTTCGCGCCGACTGCCTTGGTCAGACGGTCGGAAACTTCCTGTCCACCACCTGATCCGAACACGTCCATGCGCGTGCCGTCCGGCAGGTCCATCCACGACATGTTCTCGACCACGCCGACGATGCGTTGCCGCGTCTGAAGGGCGATTGCACCCGCGCGCTCGGCCACCTCCGCGGCGGCCTGCTGCGGGGTGGTGACCACCAAGATCTCGGCGCCGGGAATCAGCTGTGCCACCGAGATGGCCACGTCGCCGGTGCCGGGCGGCAGATCGAGGAGCAGCACGTCGAGGTCTCCCCAGAAGACGTCTGCAAGGAACTGCTGCAGCGCACGGTGCAGCATCGGTCCGCGCCACACGACGGGTGTGTTGCCCTGGGTGAACTGGGCGATCGAGATCATCTTCACGTCGTGGGCGACCGGCGGCATGATCATCCGCTCCACCTGAGTGGGCTTGGCGTCGGTACCGAGCATGCGGGGAACGGAGTGTCCGTAGATGTCTGCGTCGAGAACGCCGACGGACAAACCTCGTGCGGCGAGCGATGCTGCCAGGTTGACCGTGACGCTGGACTTGCCGACACCGCCCTTCCCGGATGCGACGGCGTAGACCCGCGTCAACGAGCCTGGTTGCGCGAAGGGGATGACGGGCTCGGCGGAATCACCGCGCAGCGACTTGCGGAGCTCGGTGCGCTGCTCGTCGCTCATCACGTCGAGTTCGACACGGACCGCGCCTGCGCCCGCGACGTCGGCGACCGCCTTGGTCACCCGGTCGCTGATCTCGGTCTTCATCGGGCAGCCGGCGGTGGTCAGGTAGATGCCGATGTCGATGCTGTTGTCGTCGGAGATGTCGACGCTCTTGACCATCCCCAGCTCGGTGATGGGTTTGCGAATCTCGGGGTCCTGTACGCGCGCCAGAGCGCTACGAACATCGGACTCGGTCAGTACAGCCATGACTCAATGGTAGGGATGCGCGCTCAGTGAATCTTCGGCAGGTCCGCCGATGTGGGGGCGATGCCGGTGGAATAGCCGACGGACCACGCGAGGACGTTCGCGACGTACGCCGCGGAATTGTTGTACCGATGGACGGCCTTGGCTGCCTGGATGGGATTGCGCATGTTCAGGCCACCGTCACACAGGTATTTACCGGTGGTCACTGCTGAGTCGAACAGGTTCTGTGGATCGGCGACCCCGTCACCGTTGCCGTCGGCGGCGTACCGGTTCCAGGTTTCGGGCAGGAACTGCGTGGGACCCACTGCGCGGTCGTAGTCGGCGTTGCCGTCGAGGGCGCCGTTGTCGGTGTCGACGATGACGGCGTTGCCGGAGAGCGATCCGTTCAGAACGGGACCGAGAACGGGCTCGAGCATGTTGCCTTCGGCGTCGGTCTTGCCGTCGTAGGCGTGGGTGGATTCGACACGGCCGATGCCGGCGATGAGGGTCCAGTACATTCCGCAGCCTGGATTCTCGACGGCGAGGATGCGCTCGGCGTTCTGGTACGCGGCGAGGTTGATCTCGGGAATGCCGAGTGCACCCGCAGCGATGCTCGTCGGAAGGTTCGGTGTGGCCTGGACCGGGGCAGGTTCGGGTGCCGGTGCAGGGGGAGGTGGAACGTCCGCGGGGGCCGGGATGGCCGGGGCCGCCTCGGGTGCGGTCTCGGCCGGATCGGTTGCCTGCAGATCGAGATCGGATTCGGGTTCCGCGGCAGCTGTGTCGATCGAGGCTGCTACGAGGAAGGGCACCTTGGGGGTGGCGCCCGCGCTGTTCGCGGCTGTGATCAGTCCGACGGGGAGGAGTCCGCCGAGCGCGAGGACTGAATTTCGGCGAACATGCGACTCCGCCTTCTTGCTGTGCCGACCCACTCGATTGCCTCCTGCAACCCCCGCATCGGGAGTGTTCCGTTCAACGACGGACTCGAGGCTACACGACAAGTTATGATTTTGTTATCCGGCTGTTATCTGAGCGTGTCGGATGGGAGGTTTATGCCGCACTCCGTGATCGCTCCGTTACCGAGACGTGTGAGTCAGCGTACAGGTGCCGGGAAATCCCCTTCGGTCGGCAGTGTGTCGGACGTTGCGGTCTCGTTCACAGGTGGGGGCGGCGGTGCGCAGAAGAGCACGCACGGCAGGGGCGGAAGCTCAGGTAGGCCGGGCAGTGCGGGAGGGCTGTCGAGCGCCGGAGGTGGTGGCATACCTGGAGCGATGGGCGCTGGGCGTGGGGGAAGCGGTGGTACCGGGGTCTCGGGAGAGGGTGTACCCAACGGATCTCGTGCGCCGTTCTCGCCGGACGGGGCACCTAGGAGTTTTGGCGTAGGGGTGGGTGCGGCACCGGGTAAGCCCTCCGGTGTGGGGGTGCCGCCGTTCTTGTAGGCGTTGGACCACGTGAGGACGTCGGCGGCGTACTTGCCGGAATTGTTGTATCGCAGCACCGCGCGCATCTCTTGCGCAGGCTCGCGGAGGTCGAGATTTCCCGCGCACAGATACCGTCCCGCTGCCAACGCGGCATCGAACACGTTGTTCGGATCGGCGACGCCGTCGGCGTTGCCGTCGGATGCATAGCTCGCCCACGTCGACGGAATGAACTGCATCGGGCCGACCGCGCGGTCGTGTGTGGGATCGCCGTCGACGAGGCCCCCGTCCGTGTCTTTTATGATTTCGTTACCGGTGAGGGATCCGTCCAGGACGGGGCCGAGAATGGGAGTGATGGTCGTTCCCAGGGAGCCTGTGTTGCCGCCTCTTGCGTGGCCGGATTCGATGCGTCCGATTCCGGCCAGAAGGTGCCACGGGAGTCCACATCCAGGCTGCTCGATCATCATCTGAAGTTCTGCGCCGCGGTAGGCGTTGAGAACGATCTCGGGGATGCCGAGTGCATTGAGGATCACAGGCGCCGCTATCAGCCCGGAAATGTCGGCCGGTGCCGTGGAACCGGGCGGCGCCAGTGCTGCAGCGGGCGGAGCGGCGGCGGTCGGCGCCGAGCGCTGAGAACGTGCTGTCCGTGGCGGCGCTGCAACGATGCCGGCAGAAGGGAGGGGTTCTGCCGTCGGTACGGCCTCGCCGGCAACGTGTGCCGTGGTGAAGCCGGACATTGCCACGGACGAGTTGTCGGCCTCGGCTCCGACGGTCGACGATCCGATCGTGGCAACGGTGCCGACGATCAACGCCGAAACCGTCAACAGGCCACGCACCCGCATTCGATCACCCCCTGCGGTGTTGTTGCTCGATGCACCGCATGTATCCCGGACTGTGTGAGACACGTTACATAGGCGTGATCGGCCTGTCAGGCGATGCCCCCAAACGAGCAGGGGATGGTCGGCACGCGGTCACGAGTTGCGGCGCACTTGCGGGGCGGCGACTGTGTGGGTCGTTACTTTTGACGGGATTGTGAATCTTCGTCGTCGGCGAGGATGGTTTTGATTTCGTCCAGCTCACGACGCAGATAATCGCGGGTGGCCACCTCGCCGATCGCGATCCGAAGCGCGGCGAGCTCCCGGGCGAGGAACTCGGTGTCCGCTTTCGTTTGTTCGGCGCGGGACCGATCTTCCTCTAGCGAGACGCGGTCGCGATTCTCCTGCCTGTTCTGGGCGAGAAGAATCAGCGGGGCTGCATAGGCGGCCTGAGTCGAGAACGCCAGGTTCAGCAGAATGAACGGGTACGGGTCCCACTGCAGACGAACCGCGAATATGTTGAGGGCAACCCAGATCACGACGATGACGGTCTGAATCATCAGATACCGGCCGGTGCCCAGGAATCGGGCAAAGTTCTCGCTGGCCCTGCCCACGGCCTCGACGTCATACGTGAGGAAGCGGAAGCGTCGGCCGGTCTGTGGAGTGTCCAGACGCTGACGTGCGCTCAGCTCGCTACTCATCGCTGCTCTCCTCTTCGCGCCAGTCCTCAGGGAGGAGATGATCGAGGACGTCGTCGACGGTGACGGCGCCCAAAAGGTGGTTCTCCTCGTCCACGACCGGACCGCACACGAGGTTGTAGGTGGCGAAGTACCGGGTGACCGTGGCGAGGGAGTCTTCCGGGCCGAGTCGTGGCAGATCGGAGTCGAGCATGCCACCGACGAGACTGGCAGGTGGTTCACGCAGCAGTTTCTGCAGGTGTACGACTCCGAGATATCGCCCGGTGGGGGTGGCGGTCGGCGGGCGCACCACGAATACCATGCTCGACAGTGCCGGTGTCACGTCGGAGATTCGGGCTCTCGCCAACGCCTCCGCCACGGTGGTCGATGCAGTCAACACCACCGGGGAGGGCGTCATCAGACCACCGGCGGTGTCCGGCGAGTGTTCGAGCAGTCGGCGCACCGGTTCGGAATCTTGTGGGTCCATCAACCGCAGCAACGATTCCGCTTCGGTTTCGGGCAGTCCGCCCAGGACGTCGGCGGCGTCGTCGGGGTCCATCGCCTCGAGGACGTCGGCGGCGCGCTCGACCTCGAGGTGCATGAGAAGATCGGTCTGGTCGTCGGCGGGTAGTTCCTGCACGACGTCGGCGAGGCGTTCGTCGTCGAGCGCGACGGCGAGTTCGTGACGCCGCTTGTCGGGCAGTTCGCGCATGGCGTTGGCCACATCCGCCGCGCGCATACCCTCGTACTGCAGGAGTAGAGCGGACACACCTTGCCCGGGTAGGGAGAGATCGCTGTGGGTCAACCCCTGGACGTGGTGCCATTCGACGACGTGGATGGCAGCTCGCCGTCCGAGACGGCCACGGTGGCCGCGTACGGCGACACGCGATACCACCCAGTCGCGTGTGCGAGTCAACTCGATGCCGAGGTCGACGACGAGTGATTCCACGCCGCGAAGTTCCTCGAGGTCCGGATCGTCCACGCGCACTCGCGAGTCCAGCACTTGGGCAAGTGCCAGTACCTCACCGGGGCGTTGGGTGAACCGTCTGAGACTGACGTTTCCCGTCGTCAAGGTGACGGACGCCGGTTCGATCGCCGTCACACGCAGCATCGGAACGAAGATTCTTTTGCGACTGAACATTTCGATGACGAGACCGAGCACCCGGGGTTGCTGGCGTCCTATTCGAACTGTGATCACGACGTCGCGTACACGGCCGATGGATTCACCGTCCGGTCCCAGCACCACCAGGCCCGATAGCCTGGCCGCAAAGACTTTGCTTGCAGCTGCCAAGAGGTACTCCCTACGGATTGGATGCCAGACCAGCCAAGCATAAGAGCGGCCCCACAAGGTGGCGAAAACACCTTGCAGGGCCTCGGAGTCACAACGGAACGGACCCGCTATGAACCGTGTCAGAAGTGTATCCACGAGCCCCCGAGAGGCCGCGTATGCCCTCGGCCTGGTGTCGGTGATCTACCTCGCGCCGCTCGGCGTATTGCGTCTGTCCCTCGAGCTTGGGTGGTTCGCATGAACACCACCGAGAACCTGATCGAGACCGTCAGCGAGGCACTGGGGCAGCAGATCGATGCCTCCTGGACCATCACCGACATCATCCTTGCCTGCCGCGATCACGGCGTGAACATCGACGAGCTCGGCCGCATCGACCAGCGCGCTCGCATCGCGGAACTCGAGGCGGCGCTCGCCCGTGTCGAGCGGGTGATCGACACTGCGGAACGGGTAGCGGAACAGATGCCGCGCAGCGACAGCGCCCAGATTGGCGCGATGCTCGCTCGTCAACTCCGAACCGCCCTCGAGGTACCGCAGGGCCGCTAGACCCGTTCCACGTCGCTATCTGGGTGAGTCCGACGTAAACCGACCGCCACCGAGTATGTGCTGACAATCCGCTGACGACTCGGGCAGCGGAGCCGCTGGGGTGACTGATCATCACCCCGGCGGTCAACTCTCAGCCTCCCGCGCTCACAAGGCCGGGAGGCTATGAGTCGTGGAGCGGAACAACGGTCAGCGGAAATTGGGAGGCAGGGCTTGGGAGGTTCCAAGCTTCTGCCTTTAGTCCGTTCGGAATCTTTAGACCGGGGCCAGGGGTACTCACTGAGTGGGGATCCATCAGGGGGTACTCGCTCAGTGAGTACCGTGATGTGGCCCACGAACGGAGCTGATCCCTTTCCCGATCGGGCAAAGTGTTGTTCGCCGATCTGCGAAAAACACTCGAGCATGACATTTGCGGGATCCCGCAATATTCTGCGATCCCGGAAGGTTCGCCCACGCGATCCCGAAACTTTGTCGGCTCCGACAAAGTGGTGCAGGCTGCACGGTCCTGATGACCGGGCAGGGGAAGGTCCACCTGTGGGGGCCTCACGTCGCTACTCGGCTCATACGCGGGTGTGTGTCGGTCCTGGGGGTAGGGGATCGGCATCACAGTGGTGGTGGTGGAAAAAATCAGATCATGCTGGGATCGAACGGTTCGTCGGGTGGGAGGTTCCCGGTGAGCGGGTCGTCCTCGTCGGGTTGCCGGCGCTTCTCCTCGTCCGCGATGCGCTGAGTGACCTTCGCCAGCTCGTTGGACAACTGCGGCAACGTGTTCTGTGCTGCGCTGGTGAGTGCCTTCGCAATAATCCTTCGCTGAGCCTTGTAGATCGCCAGCACATCGCCGGAGTCGACCGCCTCGAGGAGTGACTGCTCGGGTGTCTGAGAGGGCATATCAGGGCCTTTCGTTGTGATGCGCGGACCCCGGGGGCGGGTTCGGGGAGGGAACGCCTATGAAGCCTGGAGGAGCGGATATGGACCCCTATACGGGTGGGTCCGCCTGGGGTGCATCGGTGCAGGTGGACGCCGTTTCGGGGCCTCTGTGTCGCCGGTGCAGCTGTGGAAATGCTGGCTGCTCTCTAGAGTCGCCAATGCCACGAGATGCGGCGTACACCCCAATGCGGGTACCTCGGCCACCCCATGCTCCATCCGCTCGTCAGAATGGCCGCTGTGTGCGATTCTGAGCGACTTTTTCGGCGTCCTGGTAGGTCGGGGTACCCCCTGAGTCGTGGCGATTTCCACCACACGTCAGCCATCACGGTCATCGTGACGGCTGCGCTGGTCATGGAATGCGAACGGGAGGGCATGCGGCGGACGCACACCCTCCCGGTTCACTGCTCGGTTACCGACGCTTGTTCTTCGGCGGCGGCGGTGCCTGCAACCGGTTGTCCGGAATGTTCAGCCGAACCGAGGGTGTGACGATTCCCTTTTTCGCGGTGATTCGTACGCTGAATCCCATTGTGATCTCCTTCTGTTGTGGTGGTCGGCTATCCGCCAACTCGGATGGTGCGTGCCCAGGCGTGTTGGGTCGCATCGGCTGCGGCTTGCGCTTGCGCCTGCCGGTGCTCTCCGACTGCCGCGAGACGCTGGCGGTAGGTGGTGGCGTCGGCAAGCTCGAACTCTGTTCGCCCGTCGAGTACGGCCTTCCAGACGGTCCAGTCCTGGTCTAGGTCCTGGTCGTCGGGGGTGAAGTCGCAGAACATGAGCATCGGTCGGCGTCTGTCCGCCGTGATGTTGTAGCTGCCCAGCATCAATGTCTGCCACGCCTGAGCGATCGCGGTGATGGTCTGCTGTGCGCGCTGGTACTTGCCCCAGGCGTCG
Source organism: Rhodococcus quanlei (assembly GCF_055231015.1). Taxonomy (NCBI): domain Bacteria; kingdom Bacillati; phylum Actinomycetota; class Actinomycetes; order Mycobacteriales; family Nocardiaceae; genus Rhodococcus; species Rhodococcus quanlei. Next base: position 57,893 of record NZ_JBUYWD010000008.1, read on the forward strand.
GCACCCTTGGCCCCGAGGTTGAGAACGCTCTGAGTGTTGGTGGGGTCGATGCCGCCGAGGGTGTCGCGGGCGCTCACGAGGTCGGCTACGGCCTTGTCGAGTGAGTCTTGCAGGGTGTCTACGAACTCCCCGACGTTGGCGCGGATGGTCTCGGTGATCGCGGCCCCGGCGCTGCTTTCGGTGCGGCCGACGATGTTGAGGGGGCCGGCCAATTGCTGCTGTGCGATGAGCCGCTGCACTTCCTTGTCGGCGGCTGGGTCCTTGCCTGCCTTGGTTGCGGCGGATACAGCCTTGACGAGGGCTTCACCGGGGTCGGTGATCTTGTCGGCTGCGTCGTGCAGCATCTCGGCTTCACTGATTGCTGCGGCAACGGCCTTGGGCATCGGCGCGCCGAGCTTGGTCATGGCGCGCTGAAGGTTGGTACTGGATGCGTGTCTCATGGGCGGTCCTTTCAGTCCTCGTTGGCGCGGTTGAAGAGCTTCTTGCTGAACTCGCGCATCTCGGCGCGCTCGTCCGGTTCGCGGGTGCGGGCGAGCATGACTTGAAACTCCGTCTCGTTCATCGAGGAGATGTAGTCCTCGAGGTCTTCACGGATGGGCTTCTGGGGCACCGGGCCTCCTTACTGGTCTGGGAATACCCACGACGCGCCGACCTTGCGGCCTCCGTACCGTCGAGCGTTCCGTCTGATCGTTCGTGGGCTGCAACCTGTTTCGGCTGCAAGCTGTGTTGCTGTCTTCCAGCCTGGCGAGTCTTCGGCCGGGGGGATAGCTCGGTGTCCGAGTGCGGCCAACTCTGCGGTGACTTCCCGGTCGAGGCCGAACAGCCATGCGGGGATCGGGATTCCGGCTACCCGACGCCTGCGGATTTCGTGGGCGGCTGTGTAAGCGGCTGCTCGGATCGCCTCGGGGGTCATAGCGCCCAGCCTGTGGATTTGCGTGCTGTGCGATCCCGTAGGGCCTCGGAATCGTCGCGGCGGGGCCTGTGGTGCTGCGGACACAACGTCTTCGGTTCACGGACGAGGTAGCGGCACCCGCGTGTGCGGCAGAGGGTCGGTGTCATCGGCCGAGTCCGTTCTCGATGCTGCGATCGGAGCGGCCTGGCCCCATCGGGAGGACTTCGCGCTGGTCCTGCGGCGGCTTGGACAGGCCGCGCCGAATGCGCTCGTCGTTGAGCTGCTCGAGGGTGATGTGCCAGCGGCGCTCTTCGATCAGCCGAGCGAGACGCTTTGCGGAGCTGGGGCGGAAGTATCGGTCATCGAGGGCGGCTAGTGGATTGGTCACGACTCCCCCTCTGTCAGGTCCTCGGCGGCCAGCTCTGCGAGCTTGTCGCGCATCGAGGGCATACCGGGCGCGGCCTTCTCGAGGACTTCGAGGGTGGGGTCGAGGACGTTCGCAACGACATGCCTCAGTGCCCCGGCTGCGACGTAGCCGAACGCATCGACACCGACTCGGCTGAGCCACTTCGCGGAGAGGGCGTCGAGGGCATCGTGGTCGTGGCAGGCTGCGGCCATCTCATGGCCGAGTTGGATCGCCTGCATCTGAATCTGGTCGACGTTCATCATCGCGAGCGGCATTCCGTTGTCGTCGACGATCATCGCGTTCTCGGGGATCTGGTTGGTCATGCGGGTTCCTTCCTGGGGCGGCCTGGGGTGGCCGGTGGGTTCTGTAGTCGTCCGGCCCAGATGCCGGTTGCTGAGTGCTCGAGAGCGGCCTCGGCGCACGCGAGCTGTACGGGGCACCCTCGGCAGATTGCGGCCGCGGCTGTGAGGCGCTGGGAGCGCTCCACGACCGATTCGCCGTCGATCTCGGAGTCGAACATCGGCGCTTTCCCGGCACAGAGGGCACCTGTGAGGCGCACATCGACAAGGCCGGCCAATGTCGGCGGGATCGACGGCCAGCGGCCACGGCCTGGGTTGCCTCGGGATGCGCCAGCTTTGCGGGCGGTCATGCGGCCCGCCACACTTCCACTCGAACCGCGCTGCCTGGGTAGTAGTTGCTCTTGCCGGTAACCCATACTTCCCATCCGGCCGCTCTCAGGGTGAGGAAGTCCTCGAATGCATCTTCGTTTAGGTGGTACGGGTGGCAGACGAACACGGGGCCTTCGATGCGCTGGTGATCGAGCCATGCGGGTGCAACGGTTTCGATCAGGCCCCCGTTGTGGTCGCCGTAGAACAACGCGCCACGCCCGGAATCGAGGTCGAGCAGCGGTGAGCCTGGGACCGCCCATGATGCGTACTCGTCCGACCCGAACAGTTCGTAACCGCATCCGTCGGCGCGGCGCATTCCGCCTTCGTTGCTGTAGTCATGCTTCGGAACAGAGCCTGTGAGTAGTTGACGTTGGTGCAGAGCGTTGGATGCGTTGTGTAGTACCCATCGGTTCTTCGCTGGCTTGGTCATGGTGAGATTTCCTCTCTCGTTTTCTGAATCGGTTCCCATCGGTTCCCATCGGTTCCGGAACCGCTCTGACCTGGGGATAGTTACCGGAGTTACTGGCTCTACCCATTAACTGAGTTCGTGTACTCGCGATAGGACAATGGTTTTTTCAGTAACTCCGGTAACTCTTCACTCCGCAGAGAGCACGATTCCGTGGGTGAACATCTGGTTTCCGGTGCCTCGTTGGGTCGCGTATCCGCGTTGCGCGAGGGAGTCCTTGAAGTCGGTTCGGCTGCCTACTTCAGCGCCCTCAGTGAGCGCCCATGACTGCCACGCCTCGAACAGTTTCGAGAGTCGGAACTTCTGTCCCGGCATCTCGTGACACTTGTCCTCGAGGAATCGGCCAATCTTGTCGGAGTCCGCGTGATAGGCCCTGGTCTTCTTCGTGACAGCATCGGGCGGATTGAGGCCGCCTAGTCGCCGGTACTCGTGCCAACCATCGACGGCCCACGTCAGAATCTCGTCTGCGCAAAGGGAGATCCGGTCCTTGAGTCCGTGATCCTCGCGGCCCAACGCGGAGAACAGGAACGGGACGACGCAGAGTCGAGCCCAGATCGCCGGATCATCACCGCTAACGGATGGCAGGTGATTCGTCACCATCAACAGCGTGTGCGAGGGCTCGAACTGTACGGAGTCCTGGCGCATTCTGCGGGCATTGATCTTGTCGCCGCCCGTTAGCCGCTTCACGACCGATTCGTTGAGCGCCTTACCCTTCGGGGTCTCGGATACGACCGCCCAGCGCACGCCCAGTAGGTCCATTTGTGCGGTCGGGTGCGCGCCATCCTTCGGCGTCAACAGATCAGCGTCGGCGGACAGGGCGTAATCACCGAGTGCGTTCGCGATGCCTCCGTAGGTGATGCCCTTCCCGTTGCGGCCCTTGCCGGTCCAGATCATCAACTGGTGCTCGCGAACGTCACCGAGTAGGGCGCTGCCGGTGTGCCGCTGGATGAACTCGCGAACTTCCTCGTCGGGCAGGATTTCCTCGAGGAACCGCGCCCACTCACCGAGCCCGCACTCGGGCCGGTATGAGGCGTTCGTGACCTTGGTGATCCGGTCGCGGTAGTTGTGGCCGCGCAGTTCGCCTGTGCGGAGGTCGAGTGTCCCGTTCGCGCAGTTGAGTAGGTAGGCGTCGGTGTCGAGATCGTCCACCTCGAACGCAAATTGCTTGAACGCTCTAGCGAGATCGAGGATTCCTGCTACGCCCGCGGCTGTCGAGCATCGGTTGACCTCGGCCTGCCTGCCCTTGTCGGATAGGGCCTCCGCGAGTTGCCTCTTGAGCACGCGCAGCACGTACCGTTTCGCGTAGCCGCGAGTGTCCTCGAGCCATCGCTTCCCGTCGTATCGGAACCATCCGATTCCATGCACGTACATCAGTCGATCGGCATATCGGGCGGCGAGTGCTTCGGCCATTCGGACCTGGCCTGGTAGCTGTGTCCGGTCGTCTGGTTCGTCCTCGGGAATCTCGCCCAATTGATCGAACCACGGTTCATCTTCGTAATCACGGCCGTAGCTCATGGGTACATCAACTCGTTCTGTGCTCATGCGGCCACCTCCCGCAGTGCCTCGAGGCGTGCCGCGTGCGCGACGATGGCGGTCCCGATCATTCGCACGTGAGGCACAAGATCGTGCTCGGGTGCGCGGGTGGAGGTTTCGATCAACGCGTGGCCGGCACTCTCGAACCTCCGGCGCAGCGCAGCGGATACGACCTCGGCGGCGAGCTGGTGCGCGCTACGCGGCGAGCGGCCCGCTGTGGTGGCGTCCAGCAACGCCTTCTTCACGACCTCGTTCAGCTTCCCCAGGCGGTGCAAGTGCCGCCCGATTGCCTGGGGCCCGTAGCTGGCATCCTGGTGGGCGAGTTGCCGGATGGCCTCGAGGCAGGCCGTAGCGCCAACGTCCTCGGAGTCCAGCGGTTCCACGTCTGCGAGGATTGCGCGAACAGTCTCACGAGGTGCGTGCATCAGAGCGCCGACGAGGGCGACCTCTGGTGTTGGAGTAGGCCCGATGTGCGCCAGTGCCTTAGAATTGCTCTCAGGCCTGGGTGTGCCTTCTGTGGTGGCCGGGGACTTGACCCCCCGGCCATTCACATTTCCTCCCGGACTCGAGCATCTTCGAGAACCTGCGCGTTGTCGCGGTGCAGCGGCTTCGACTTTTCGGTGGCACCACCGTTTTGCAACAGTCCAACGATGCGGTCGCGCTGCTCGTCGGTGAGTGGCGGCGCTTCCGCTACGACCTTCTCCACGAATGCCGCAAGGCGTGCGGTCGCGTGATCGCGGCGAGCCTCGGCAATTTCTTTCTTGTCACCGAATCGGGAAGCGACGGCAACACGCGAGCGAGCACGTGACTGTTCGGTACCCCTGTATGTGGACACAGTGATCCTCTCGGATCGCGTGCCCAATGCGTGATCTCGGAGCTATCCAGCTCTCGGGGTCCGTGTGGTCACTAACTGTGACCGTGACGTTCACGTTACATGTCGGCTGGTCTCTCGTCATCCACCACGCGGATGTTGAGGTCTCGAGGGCGTCCCTTTGCCTGGGCATCCAGGGCGAGCGGTCGTAACTTGGCCCAGGGGATCGAGGCTGCAATCGGGAAACCGTCACGGTCCGACTTCAGGAGTACGTCAACGATCCGTTTCGGTGACGGTAGATCACAGCGACGGCACCGGGTGAATGTCAAAGCGCCAGAGCGGGATTCGGGCACCTCGGTAACGGTCGCCAACACGCGACGGCATCGGCCACATCGAACTCGTACCAGCGGGGTCATGACTTCCATTCAATTCGTACGTACTTCGGGTTAGCGCGGTCGGTGCCTGGTGCCTTGTCGATCATCACGCGGCAGAGCGCACGAACAATCTCACGCTGCGATTCAACCGATAGCGCGGCCCATAGCTGCGGCGCGTCCGGTCCGGCGATCTGAGCGGGAAGTGGGGAACCTCCCGTGAAAGTAGCGGCGCGTGCCTCTGCGTCGGCGAGCTTGGCGCGTAGGCCGTCGCGTAGCCGCGTGTACTCGTCCGGCTCGAGGTCCCCCTCGATTGCCTTTCTCTCGTATGCGGCAAGTCTGGACTCGAGAGTCCGAACCTCCGCGAGCGCTTCCCGGCGTTGGGAACCGTCACCAGCGGCCAGCGCCTCGGCAATGTCAGGCTGCGCGAGTCGAGCGACTACGACGGCTTCAACGATCTCGTCGACGATCTCTTTGGTTCGGGTGACGCAGAACTTCGCCGGGCATGTGTACGAGCTGGTGCCCGAGCCTCTGTTCTTGCGACGTCCTACCGGCGTCCCGCAGACGCCACAAACTGCAATGCCGGTTAGTAGGTGCTTGGGCGCCGACCCGCGATGCGTGAGCCGGTCGGGATCGGTGAGGATTGCGGTCACGGCCCGATGCTCGTCGGCGGTGAATATCGGTTCCCAGGTCGCCGGCACTTGGTTGCCGTGGTGCATCCGGTAACCCGCGTAGGTGGGGGAGAGCAGCTTTCGGCGTAGTTCGACACTCGTCCAGTCACGGCCACGATATCCACGGCCTTCGTGGTTGAGCTTCTGGACGATCGCACGCAGGGTTAGGCCAGCACGGACCATCCCCACTGCGTCGCGGAGTACTTGCGCCTCGTCGGGATGGGGGACACGTACGCGGTGACCGTGCTCGTCGAAAGCTGGTTTGTACCCGTACGGCACCCTGCCGTGTGGCTCGCCAGCCGCAGCGCGAGAGTTCAGACCGCGCAACACGCGTTCTCGCATCGTCTCGGCCTCCTTCTCGGAGAGCAGCGCGTCGAGGCCGGTCGTGAACCGATCATCACCACGGGTCAAGTCGTACGTGCGGCCGGAGTAGGACCACAGAACGCCGTGCTCAGCACACAGCTCGCGAAGCTCGAGGTAGGCGGTGAGGTCACGGTTCGCCCGCGATGCTTCCCAGGTGACCAGTACATCGGCATCTGTGAGTAGCTGTTGTAGGCGCCGGTATTCGGGTCGATCCTTCCCAGACCAGCGCGAGGCGCCGATATCGTTGTCTTGGAGTTCGTCGACGATCGTCCAGCCGTTGCGGTTGCAGATGTCGCGGCAGTCGACGATCTGGTCTGCAACGCTCCGGCCGCGACCAGTGGGGTCGGAAGAGACACGCGCATAGATTAGGGCTCGCACAGCTTGAGGATATAGCATCGCTTTGCTAACTTGGCTTTGTTCGCTGCTGCCATGCATGCAAGGCTAGATCCTTGCCGCGTCAACCGTGGAATCCAAGTGTCGCGTCGACGTGGCGCGCAGGGTGAGCGTGGCCGATTCGGTCGGAGAGGATGTGACGATCATGGTGACTCGGAACAGGCCGCGGCGCTCGGTTCTGGCGGTGCCCGGCAGTAGCCGGAAGATGATCGACAAGGCGAAAGGGCTACCTGCCGACGAGATCTTTCTCGATCTCGAAGATGCGGTTGCTCCTGTCGCCAAGCAAGAAGCGCGTATTCGCGTTTCCGAAGCGCTCACCGAGGATGGTTGGAGAAACCAGATCAAGGTCGTGCGCGTCAACGACTGGACCACCGAGTGGACGTACCGGGACGTGGCCGAGGTGGTGGACCGGGCCGGCGCACATCTCGATGCGATTCTGTTGCCGAAAGTGCCCGACGCGAGCCATGTCCAGGCGCTCGACCTGTTGCTGACGCAACTCGAGAAGGCCAACGGGCTGGAAGTGGGCAGAATCGGAATCGAACCGCAGATCGAGAACGCTGTCGGACTCACCAACATCGACGCGATCGCCACTGCGAGTCCGCGCGTCGAAACGCTCGTGTTCGGTCCGGCCGATTTCATGGCGGGCATCAATATGCGCACGCTGATGGTGGGAGAGCAGCCGGATGGTTACGACAGAGGCGATGCGTACCACCACATTCTGATGACAATCCTGATCGCAGCCAGGACGCACGGAGTGCAGGCGATCGATGGGCCGTACTTGCAGATCCGGGATGTCGATGCGTTCCGGCGGTCGGCTGCCCGCACGGCCGCACTGGGCTTCGACGGTAAATGGGTGCTGCATCCCACGCAGATCGACGCGGCCAACGAGGTGTTCAGCCCGCGGCAGAGCGATTTCGACCGGGCAGAGCTGATCCTGAAGGCATACGAATTTCACACCTCCGAAAGAGGTGGTGGACGGGGTGCGGTGATGCTCGGCGACGAGATGATCGACGAGGCGAGTCGCAAGATGGCGTTGGTGATCTCGGCGAAGGGTCGAGCGGCAGGGATGACGCCGACGAGCGGATTCCCGGACAGCTGAGCAGCAGGATGCGAACCCAACAGGCACAATGGACGGTGGATATGTCCGAACTGCTCGAGGAGAACCGGAACCGATGACGAATCCACTCGCCCCGCGATCGGCCGGCTCGCGGCGTGGGGAACTCCCCACCCCGCCGACCGGGTGGCCGATCGGTTCGTACCCCACGTACGCCGAGGCGCAACGCGCGGTCGACTACCTGTCGGATCAGGAGTTCTCGGTCGAGGACGTCACGATCGTGGGTGTCGATCTGATGCAGGTCGAGCGGGTGCTCGGGCGCCTCAGCTGGGCCAAAGTTATTGGTGGAGGCATTGTTTCGGGTGCCTGGCTGGGTGTGTTCTTCGGGCTGTTGCTCGGGATCGTCACAGGCGGCTTTCTGGCGCCACTCATCGTCGGCATCGTGGGGGGTGTCATCTTCGGATTGATCTCCACGACAATTCCGTATGCGGCCACCCGCGGCACTCGTGATTTTGCTTCCACGATGCAATTGGTTGCCGGCCGGTACGACGTGCTGTGTCAACCGAGAACGGCGGAGAAGGCCCGCGATATGTTGGCCCGATTGGCTCTCTGACTCCGGGTCACCGCACCGATTCGGCGATAGTCCGGTGACGCCCGCTCGTCGGCGTCGAATCATCCTGTGCTGGAACGGTGTTTCCTGGGGTGTGGCCGGTGGCGCGCATCGAGCGCCACCGTGCGATCACGTGCGCTGCGCCGACGACCACGCCCACGATCACACCCCAGATCACCGATACGAGCGCGGCGCCGACGAGTGAGGTGACGTAGGCGGCCGGTCCTGCGTGCACGACGAAGCTCAGGTAGACCACGGTCACGAGGTTTCCGGAGAGGCCGCCGACCACGGTGGCGCCCAGTCCTGCCCAGAATGCGCGGGCCGGTCCGCCGTTGGGATGGCGGCGGGTGGAGTTCGTCAGCCTCATCCAGGCGACGGCGATCATCACCAGTGCCGCGGCGCTTTCCACGAGCCATCCCGTGGTGGTCGTCTCGGCGAGTGGGGTCGGTCGTAGGGCGGGAAGTCCGAGGGGCAGGCCGATCGCGCTGGGGACGTTCAGTTCCGGCAACTCGGTCAAGACAGTGCCGGTGACGGACCAGACCCCGAGGGCAGCCGATACTGCGGTGAGGGTGGCGACGGCTACCCAAGGCGTTCGGCCAGTGTCTTTGACCTGCGTGTTCGTCGAATCGTCAGCGCGGGGCTCAGGCATGCCGCAATATTAGCCACATCAAATTGGTCAAGTGTCCAGAACCGTGGAGAAAGATCGAGAATGCCGGAGAAAGTTGAGGGTGGGCGCGTGCGGCGAATGCGAGTGGTGTCCCTTGTGGTGGCCGGTGCGTTGGTTCTCGCCGGTGGTGTGGGTTCCCTCGTGCGGGCCGATCCCGCGCCGTCCAGGGCATACATCACAGACGACCAGGGGCGTGCGCTTGTTCTCCGCGGTTTCAACACCGAGGGAAGTGCGAAGCACACTCCGGACGGCATGCCCGAGTTCACGGAGGCGGACCTCGAGCGTGAGCACCGTGACATGGGCACCAATTTCGTCCGCTTCCTGATCTCCTGGCGCTCGGTCGAACCACAACCCGGGGTCTACAGCCAGGAGTATCTGGACCTGCTCGGCGAACGCCTCGACTGGTACGCAGCGCGTGGCTACCACGTGATGCTGGACATGCACCAGGACCTTTGGTCCGCCGCGATCGCCCCAGGCCGCGAAACAGGTGGGAACGGGGCCCCGGCATGGGCCACCCATATGGACGGTCTGCCGGTCGGATCGCACGACATGTGGGAGATGTACTACCTCGACCAGGGCGTCATCAGGGCCTTCGACAACTTCTGGAACACCACCGGTGATCATCCGGAACTCTCCGAGCACTACGCGAACGCGTGGCGGGCGGTGGCGCAGCGGTTCGCCGATCACCCGGCTGTCGTGGCATACGACCTGATGAACGAACCCTATGGCGGCACCCTGCAAGGGCCTGTCTTCGAGTCCGGCCCGCTGACGGCGCTCTACCAGAGGACCACCGATGCGATCAGGACCGTCGACGAGGACACGTGGGTCTGCGTCGCGCCGCAGGCGATGGGGAACAACTGGGGGTCGCCGAGTGGTCTCGGCACGATCACCGACAACCGCGACGGCGAACAGCGGATCGCCTACTGTCCGCACATCTACCCGTTGCCTATGGACCTGGGCGGTGGCTACGAAGGCGTTTCCAAGGATTTGGTCGACGCGACGATCGCCTCGTGGCGTGACAACACACTGCGCACGGCGGCGTCGCTCGGCGACGTCCCGATCATTCTGGGGGAGTTCGGACTCGACACCACGCTGCCCGGTGCGATCGACTACGTGGAGAAGATCTACGACACCGCCGCCCAGATGGGCGCCGGGGTTGCCTACTGGTCACGAGACGAGGGTGACTGGGGTCCGTACGAAGAAGACGGATCGGTGCGCAACCTGGTGGCGGCCCTCGACAAGCCGTACCCCCGTGCCGTTGCGGGAACCCCGATCTCCTGGTCGTCCGCTGTCGATCGGCTCGAATTGACCTACAGTCCCGACCTGTCGATCTCCGCTCCCACCGAGATCTATCTGCCCCGACGTGGCTTCCCCGGTGGAGTGCACGTCGACGGTGGCGAGGTGCTGGCGTGGGATCAGGAATCTCGGCTGCTCACCCTTCGGCAACCGCAGTCGAACGACGACGTGTCGGTCGAGATCACCCCAGCACCATAATCGAGACGGGCTGCGCGGCAGGGTGTTGGATGGACGCCGTGACAGCCGACCGGATCTCGAATCGAGCGCTCGGCCGGGCAACGCTGGCCCGGCAGTCGTTGCTCGCGCGATCCGAGGTGCCCGCGTTGCAGATGGTGGAGCATCTGTGCGGTCTTCAGGCGCAGGCACCGGACCCGCCGTACTACGCACTGTGGACACGCATGAAGGACTTCGACCCGTCGGCATTGGCCGGCCTTCTCGAGGACCGCAGCGCCGTCCGGATCGTGGCGATGCGGGGAACCGTGTTCTTGTTGTCGGCCCGTGATGCCCTGCAGCTGCGGCCGTTGACTCAGAGCATCCTCGACCACGACATCCACACCAACACACAACACCGCGCCCATCTGAAAGGCGTCGACGTCGGCGCACTCGGTGACGCGGGGCGCGCCGTCGTGGCGGATGGTCCGCTGACGCAGCTGCAGATGCGCCCACTTCTCGAAGCCCGGTTTCCGGGCCGGGACGGGGCAGCACTCGCACACGGGGTGCGTGGGTTGGTGCCGATGGTGCAGGTGCCGCCGAGGGGCGTGTGGGGCAGATCGGGACCACCCGCATTGACGCCGCTGGATGACTGGGTGGGCGAGCCGCTCGATTCCGCTCCGGACATCGATGCCCTCGTTCTGCGTTATCTGGGCGCCTTCGGGCCGGCGAGCACGAAGGACGTGCAGGCCTGGTCCGGCCTGACCGGACTGGGTGAGGTGCTCGAGCGTCTACGGCCTCGCCTGCGTATGTTCACCAGTGAGCAGGGAACCGAACTCTTCGATCGTCCTGATGCTCCGAGACCGGATGCCGATGTCCCGACCCCCGTGCGGATCCTCGCGCCGTTCGACAACATGCTGCTCTCGCATGCAGACCGTTCGAGAATCATGGACGTGGACGTGAAGGCGCGAATATTCACCGTCAATGGAATCGTGAAGCCGGCGGTCGTCGTGGGTGGCCGCGTGGTCGCCTCGGCGAACGTCACCAGGAAGGGGGCCGTCGCGATTCTGGAAGTGGAGCCACTGCGCACGATTGCGAAAACGAACAGAAGTTCGGTAGCGGCCGAGGGACGGCGGCTCCTGAAGTTCGCTCATCCCGACGCCGAGACGAGGGAGGTTCGTTTCACCGATGAGCACGGTGGTTTGATGTAAGTGTGTCCGAAAGCGTCGTCAACGCCGTCCGTGCCCATCTGATCTCCCAGTTCGACGGGGCTCAACCAGCGTCGGCCTCGGTGACGTTCCTCGGCGTCGAGCCACTCGATGTGCTGCTCTTTCCGTCGGACGAAGAGGGATTGGTTCACTACGCGTCACTGGGCTGTTCGCGCCATCCGATGGGCGATCCGGGAGAACTCGTCGCAGATCCGAATCGGGGTCCGCGCGCGGAACTCGTCCTCGCACTGCGAGGCGGGGCCGGCGTGGCCTCGGGGATCCAGCGAACACTCGCGATCTTGGCCGCATCCCCGTCTGTCGAAGGGGTCGTCCTGGTGCCGGATGCGCTCATCGACCTCGGCGAACCCTTGTGGACGGGCGTTCCGTTCACAGCCGTTCTGCTCGGTGAGAGCGACATCCCCGATCTCGACCTGCCCGAACCGGCCGAACCGGTGAAGTTCTTGTCCGTTGTTCCGCTGACGGGGACCGAGGCCGCGTGGGTACGGCTACGCGGCGCCGACGCGCTGCGCGAGGCGTGGAACGAGGCCGGAATCGACGTGCAGGATCCCACGCGCTCGGCCGCGAGCCTGTAAGTCAGGACACGGTCAGAGCCAATGATTACGTCTGAACGTGACGAACAGGCCGACCGTCACGAGTGCTATCGCGCTCAAGACTGCGTAATAGCCGTAATGCCAATGTAGTACGGGCATGTTGTCGAAGTTCATGCCGTAGATTCCTGCCACCAGGGTAGGAACGGCGGCGATGGCAACCCAGGCGGAAATTTTGCGCATGTCGGTGTTCTGCTGAACGGCGACCTTGGCGAGCGCTGCGTCGACCAGAGAACTCAGTACTTCGTCGTACTCTGCGATGCGTTCGGCCACGATCGTGTGGTGATCGAGGACGTCGCCGAAATACCGGCGGACTTCCTTCGGTATCGGGGCGTCCGACCGCCTCGTCAGACGCAGCAGCGGGTTGGACAGCGGGTTCACCGATTTCCGTAGCTCGACGATCTCGCGTTTGAGCAGGTAGATGTGCTCGATCGCGACGGTGGTTCGGGGGCTGAACACCGCCTCCTCCATGCCGTCGACGTCCTCCTCGATCGACGCGGTGACGTCGAGGTACGAGTCGACGACGTGGTCGGCGATGGCGTGCAGCACGGCGCTCGGGCCGAGGGTGAGCCGGTCCGGATTGTTCTCGAGGGAGGTGCGCACGGTGGAGAGGCCGGTGTGATCGCCGTGGCGGACGGTCACGACGAAATCGTCCCCGGTGAACACCATGATCTCGCCCGTCTCGACGACCTCGTTGGTGGCGACCATCGAATCGTGTGGGACGTAGACGACGGTGCGCAGGACGAGGAACAGCAGCTCGTCGTAGCGTTCGAGCTTGGGCCGTTGATGGGCGTGAACCGCGTCCTCGACCATTAGCTCGTGGAGTCCGAAGGTGGCTGCGACACTCGCCATCTGTTCCTCGTCCGGAGACAGAAGCCCGAGCCACACGAACCCCTCGCCGCGTTCACGAACCTCGGCGACCGCGTCGTCGTGGGTGTACTTGCCGGCCAGACGGCGACCGTTCACGTACACAGCGCAATCGACGACTGCTTCGGCGGCAGGGGAGGATGGCATGGAATCGTTCTCCGATCTCCCGTGACCTGCGAACTCGGGGGTACTGCAGCGCAAATGCTACGTGAGTTGGTGAACCTGCACCGGGCACCTGACAGACTTGGGCGGTGCGCATCGATCTTCACGCCCATTCCTCGGTTTCCGACGGTACGGATTCGCCAGAGCAACTCGTGCAGGCTGCCGGCGAGGCCGGCCTCGACGTGGTGGCGATCACCGACCACGACACCACTGCCGGATGGGAGCCGGCTGTCGAAGCGCTACCGGAGGGGCTGCGGCTCGTACGCGGCATGGAGATGTCGTGCGAGGGACGCGGCCAGGACGGCCGTCCCGTCCCGGTGCACCTTCTTGCGTATCTGTTCGATCCGGAGCACCCCGGGTTCGCGGAAGAGCGCCGTCGGCTGCGGCGCGAACGGGAAACCCGTATCAGGGCGATGGCAGAACTGATGGCGGCAGACGGATTGCCGATCGATGTGGAGGTGTTGACGGCCGCGGCGGGACCGTCGTTGGGACGCCCGCACCTGGCCCGCGCCTTGATCGAGGCGGGCATCGTGGAGTCGGTGGAAGAGGCGTTCCGGGGTCCGCTGCGGACGGGCAGCCCGTACTACGTTCCCAAGAAGGACACCCCCCTCGAGGACGCGGTTCGGCTGGTCACCGAAGCGGGTGGGGTGGCGGTGGTCGCGCACGCACGCGCCCGGACCCGTGGCCGGCTTCTCGACCTCGACCACGTGCGTGAACTGGCACCGATCGGACTCGGCGGGCTCGAGGTCGATCACCCCGACCACGGCTCCGGGGACGCCGCGATCCTGCGAAATCTGGCCGACGAACTCGGACTCGTGATCACCGGCTCGTCGGACTACCACGGCATGAACAAGCCGATTCCCCTCGGCGCCTTCACCACTGAGCCGGCCCAGTTCGATTCGCTGGTTGCGAAGGCGTCCGGCGTTCCCGTGATCTCGAGGGGGACTCATGACGCTCCGTGACTACGACGAAGGCCGACGCTCCCTGCCGTTGCGATGGCTGCTTGGACTCAGCGGGTCCGTGGCAGCCGGGACGATCCTCCTGACGCTGGTGGTAGTGGTCACGTCGTATATCGGCGACAACCGTGGCTTCCCCGGTCCTGGGCAAACGTCCATCGGGGTGCACCTGGGAGCATCGGTGATCGCCCTGATGGCACAAGTGTGGGCCGACCGACGCTCCGGCGCCGGGTCAGCGCTGGGTGCTTGCGTGGTTCTGGCGGTTGCGGGTGCTCTGCTGTGGACTCAATGGTGGGGCTGACGATGCTACCGCCGAGTAACCGGATACTCACAGGTAGAGACCGAAATAGGTGAGACATTTCGCGGCCCGTTCAATTTGATTGTGCACCCGTTTCAGTGGCACACTCGACGTACTCCGAAGTTGGCGCCACCGCCCTTCGACGGGGAGTTGGATGGCTGGCATCGCCAGGGCTTACACGGCCCAGCGCCATCACGCTTCGAAAGTTGTATTGCGTCGATCGTGACCCGCGCGCACCGGAAGCTTCTCAGTAGTTGTACGTGAACTAACCGCCTGGCCAGCGTCGATCAGTGCGGTTACTTCTCAGTAACCCGGACCCGAATGTGCCGGGATCTAGCAGGAGTGTCATTGTGTCTCTCGTGTCTGAAGCCACCACACCCCAGAAAGTGACCAACGACGAGATCTTCGCCGGTCACATAGACGGCAAGCTTTCCGTCGAAACCACCGCGCCGCTCGATTCACAGCGCGCACTCTCGATCGCCTACACGCCAGGTGTAGCCCAGGTCAGCCGTGCGATCGCGGCCGACGAGACCCTCGCCGACCGTTACACGTGGACGAACCGTCTGGTGGTCGTGGTGAGCGATGGTTCCGCCGTGCTCGGCCTCGGTGACATCGGCCCCCGCGCCTCGCTGCCTGTGATGGAGGGCAAGTCGGCGCTCTTCAAGTCTTTCGCAGGTCTGAACTCGATTCCCCTGGTTCTCGACACCAAAGATCCCGACGAGATCGTCGAGACCCTGGTCCGGCTGCGCCCGAGTTTCGGCGCGGTCAACCTCGAAGACATCTCCGCTCCGCGTTGCTTCGAGATCGAAGAACGCGTCAAGGAAGCCCTCGACTGCCCCGTCATGCACGACGACCAGCATGGAACTGCGATTGTCGTACTTGCCGCCCTCAAGGGTGCGGTGAAGGTTCAGGGACGTGACATCACGTCGCTTCGCGTCGTCATCTCGGGTGCCGGCGCGGCCGGTGTTGCGTGCGCGAACATCTTGCTGGCGGCCGGAATCCCCGACGTGACCGTCCTCGACTCCAAGGGCATCGTGTCTGCGGGTCGTGACGGACTCAACGACGTGAAGACCGACCTCGCGGCCCGCACGAACCCGGCCGGCCGTGAAGGCGGGATCATCGAGGCACTCGACGGTGCGGACGTGTTCCTCGGCGTGTCGGCCGGAACCGTGCCGGAGGAGATCATCGCCACGATGGCCGACAATGCAATCGTGTTTGCGCTCTCGAACCCGGATCCGGAAATCCACCCGGACATTGCGCACAAGCACGCCGCGATCGTCGCGACGGGCCGCAGCGATTTCCCGAACCAGATCAACAATGTTCTCGCCTTCCCTGGCGTGTTCCGCGGCGCACTCGATGCCGGCGCACGCCGCATCACGGAAGGCATGAAGCTCGCCGCCGCCGAGGCAATCCTCTCGGTTGTCGGTGACGAGTTGGCTGAAGACAAGATCGTTCCCAGCCCGCTCGATCCTCGTGTGGCCCCCGCTGTTGCGGAGGCCGTGGCCGCTACTGCGAAAGCAGAAGGCGTGACAGAATAGCGAGAATCGTCGAACACCCCGGCCGGAGACCCGCACCCAGGTTTCAGGTCGGGGTGTTCCACGTTCGCGTGCAATGGGGTTTCGGTACAGCGGGGTGTTGAGTACAGCGGAGTGTTGAGTACAACGGGGTGTTGAGTACAGCGGGGTGTTTGGCTACAACGACAGGCACAACACGGTTCCGGTGAGGAAGGTCCGAGTGAGATTGCCATGAGGAAACTACGAATCTCGTTTCTGATCGCAGTCGTGTGCGGCGTCGTGATGGTCGCGGGTTGCAGCATCGACAACTCCACCTTGGACGAGCCGGGGACTGCCCATATCGCGCCAATTGTCGTGGGGGCGGGCAGTTCCGTTGAGAGTGCCGTTCTCGCCGAGATCTACGCCGCCGTGCTGAGGTCCACGGGAACGGACGTATCGGTTCGCCCGGATCTCGGTGACCGGTCCGATTACCTTCGGGCGCTCGATGCCGGCGACATCACCGTCGTTCCGGAGTTCACGGGGGAGTTGCTCGCATACTTCGATCCCGATGTGCAGGCCACCGCCACGGCGGATGTTTTCGAGGAACTGAGTAGGTCGTTGCCCCAGGGGATTTCGGTGTCGGACTTTGCTTCTGCTGAGGATCGCTCGGTGATGGTGGTCGATCGGGAAGACCCGCGAGGCCTGCACGAACTCGGTGACCTTGCACCGCATTGTGAGACGAGCACCGTCGCAGTCGCGCGCGAATTCGAGGCCACCGCGTTGCGCTCGATACCGGGATGTAGGTTCGGCGCTGTCCACTTGGTGGCGAATGACTCTGCGGTGGCGGAGGAGCTACGCACGGGAGGGGCCTCCGTCGGTGGATTGACCACGTTGTCGCCGGTCCTCGCCACCGGCGATCTCGCGGCGTTGAGCGACGACGAATCGATCTTTCGGGCACAGAACGTCGTACCGCTGTACCGCTCGGGAACGCTTGCCGAACCCCAACTCGAGGCGCTGACAGTTGTTGCGGGCGAACTGACGAGCGCGGACCTGTCCGACATGCTCGGACAGGTCCGCGACGGTACATCGTCAATAGAGGTGGCGCGCGCCTGGCTCGACGCTCACGCGTGACGATTCTGTGCCGGTTTCGGCGCATTGTCCGAGCCGAAGTGGCCGGCGAGGAACGTGCCCAGATCGGCGACGGCGTCGGCGGCCTCACGTACCAACGATGCCTGTGCGTGCGCGACATGCCAGAGCCGGGCGAACTCCGTCATCCGAACGCTCACCCCGGATGATGCCAGCTTCTCGCGTAGTGCGACTGCCTGCGCGTACAGGATCTCTTCACGTCCGATGTGGATGATGGTCGGGGGAAATCCGGTCAGGTCGTCGTGCAGCGGTGCGTACCCCGGCGTCGAAGGATCCCCGGAGCGCAGATACATGTCGGCGCAGGCGTACGCCCACGTGGTGTTGATCACCAGATCGCGGCCATGCATCGAGCGATCTGTTGGGTCGGCCCATGGGGCGATGAGTGCCAGGGCGCTCGGCGTCACCCCGTGTCGGTGGACGAGTCGACCAGTAGTGGCCAGAGCCAGACCACCGCCGGCCGAATCGCCACCGATCGCAACCGCGTCGGGGGTGTATCCGTGCTCGGTCACCAATTCCAGGTAGGCGGCCTCGGCATCCTCGAGCCCTGCCGGAAACGGGTTCTCCGGTGCCAATCGGTAGTCGAGAAGATATACCGCACTTCCCGATTCCCGGGCCAGGTGAGCTGCGAGCGATCGGTGGGATGCGAACGAGCCGACCGTGAATGCCCCTCCGTGCAGGTACAACACTGCCGTCCGCGGCTCTGTGGCGCCCACGGTGATGCGCTCCACCGGACGGCCTGCCAACGTGGTCTTTCGGACGACGGCATCGGAGGGCATCACCTGGATGGGGGCGCCCAGGTCGAGGATCTTGCGTTGGAGAGGGACCGGAAGGTACGCGTTGAACGCAACCCAGAAGAAGGGCCGCAGGAATGTGGCGGCGACACCGGTCGGGACGTTGAAAGAAGGCACAGTGCTCCTACTTCGACTTGGGCATGGCGCGCCCCACGACCATGGCCACGATTCGCTGGTAGCCCGAGCCGACGAGGCGCACCCAGGCATCGAGGAATTTGGCGTCAGCACCGATCAGGACACGGCCCTTGCCTTTCGAGACACCGTTGACGATGACTGTGGCGGCTTCCTCAGGGGTCGTCCTGGCCAGCTTCTTGTCGAAGAAGTCGGCGATCACGGCAGCGTCCTCGCCGGGGCCGGCCGTGGCGTTGCGGGCGATCGCGGTCTTGATACCGCCGGGATGGATGCATGTCACCTTCACGGGATGCCCTGCGATCAGCATTTCCTGGCGCAGTGATTCGGTGAAGCCGCGGACGGCGAACTTGGCCGAGTTGTAGGCACTTTGACCGGGTGTCGCCAGCAAGCCGAACAGGCTCGACACGTTCACGATGTGGCCGTCGCCCGACGCGATGACGTGCGGCAGAAACGCCTTCGTGCCGTTGACGACGCCCCAGAAGTCGACGTCCATGATGCGCTCGATGTCCTTGAACTCGGACTTCTCGACCTCACCGTGGTACGCGATGCCGGCGTTGTTGTAGATCTGGTTGACCTTGCCGAAGTGCGCCGCAACGGCATCGGCGTATTCGAGGACCGCCTCGCGCTGGGTGACGTCGAGATGATCGGACTTCACCTCCGCGCCGAGTGCCTGCGCCTGTCGTACCGTTTCGGCGAGACCGATGCTGTCCATGTCGGACAGGGCGAGCTTGGCACCCTTCTCTGCGAGATTGCGTGCCAACGCGCGTCCGATGCCGGAGCCGGCGCCCGTGATGACGACGACCTTTCCTGAGAACGAGTTCACTGCGCAATCACCTTGTCGTTGTCGTTGTCGTTGTTGTCGAGCTGTTCGCCCGTGACGACGGCAACTGCCGGTCCGGACGCGTTCGTGGGAAGGTCCTTGGTCGCCACACTGTCATATGCGGCGAGGTCGAACCGTCGTGTCTGTCTGCGGAAATCGAACGTGAATCCCGGCCAGAGCGTGGTGTTGTTGCCGTGCTTGTCCAGGTACCAACTCGCGCAACCGCCGTTGTTCCACACGCTGTGCGACAGCTTCTCCTGCAGGTCCTTGTTGTATGCGTCCTGGGCGTCCTTGCGGACCTCGACCGTGCCGAGGTCGTGACGCTCGATGGTGTCGAGCGCGTCGGCGAGGTAGTTGATCTGCGACTCGATCATGAAGACCATCGAGGTGTGGCCGAGACCGGTGTTCGGCCCTACCAGGAAGAACATGTTGGGGTAGTTGGCGATTGCCGCACCCTTGTAGCCCTGTTGGCCGCCGTCTTCGAACACCTCTGCGAGGGAGCGCCCGTCCTTGCCGAAGATGGTTCCGTAGGTGGGGGAGTCGGTCACGTGGAATCCGGTGGCCACGACGATGGCGTCCACCTCACGCTCGGTGCCGTCCTTGGTGATCACCGAATTCGCGGTGACCCGGTCGATGCCGTCGGTGACGAGGTCGACGTTGTCCCTGGCAAGAGTGGGGTAGTAGTTGTTCGAGATCAGCATGCGCTTGCAGCCGATCTGGAAGTTGGGGGTGACCTTTCGGCGCAGATCCTTGTTCTTGATCTGACGGCGCATGTGTCGTTCGGCTGCGAACTGCAGTGGCTTCATGAAGATCGGCGCCTTCGCGAGTCCGACGACCTGGGTTTCTCGCATGAGGTAGATCCCTGCGCGGCACAGTCGCTGGAATCCGGGCAGGTACTTGAACGCGAGGTGCTCGGCCTTGGTGAATTCGCGGTCCGCGCGCGGCAGGATCCAGGGAGCGGTGCGTTGGTAGACGTCGAGGTGCTCGACCTTCTTGCCGATCGCGGGGATGATCTGGATTGCGGATGCGCCGGTGCCGATGACGGCCACTCGCTTTCCGGTCAGATCGGCGTCGTGGTTCCACTGGGCGGAGTGGAAGATTTCGCCCTCGAAACCGTCGATGCCCTCGATGTCGGGGAGCGAGGGCTCACACAGTGCGCCGACTGCGGACACGACGACCTTGGCGACGAAGTCACCCTTCGACGTCCGAACGTGCCAGCGCGATGTGTCACCGTTCCAGTGGGCGGAGCGTACGTCGCAGTCGAAGATGTGCTTGTCGAGCACGTTGTACTTCTTCGAGACCGACTGGATGTATTTCTGGATCTCGGGTTGCGTGGAGAAGGAACGCGTCCATCCCGGGTTGAGCGCGAACGAGTAGGAGTACAGCTGTGAGGGGACGTCGCAGGCTGCGCCGGGGTAGGTGTTGTCTCGCCAGGTGCCACCGACGTCGCTGCCGCGCTCGAGGACGAGGAAGTCCCGCTTCCCCTTCTGGGCGAGCCTGATGGCTGCGCCGAGACCCGCGAATCCGCTGCCGATGATCAGCGTCTCGACATGTTTCGCGTCAGTCGCGAAAGTATCTGTTACTGGAAGACTCATGAACCTAGCGTAAGCATCTATTGAGGGGGAGTCAATAGCATATTGACTCCCATTCAGTAGAGTGGACCGCATGGACGTAGTGAAGCGCGTTCGGCTGGACCCGGCGCAGCGGCGTGCCCAGTTGATCTCCCTGGGCGTGAAGATGCTGGCACAGCGACCGCTCGAGCAGATTTCCGTGGAAGACATCGCGGACCAGGCAGGAGTATCGCGTGGCCTGCTGTTCCACTACTTCTCCTCCAAACACGACTTCCACGTTGCGATCGTGCGCGAGAACAGCCGGGAAATGCTGGACAAGACCGCCCCCGAGGAGCCACAGGACGGGCAGATGTCACCGGACTCGATCCTCGACGTTCTGCGTGGTGTGCTGGCGTCCTACGTCGACTACGTGTCGGAGAACCGTTCCACCTACGTTTCGCTCTTGCGGGGCACCGCGAGCGGTGACCCCGATATGCGTGCGGTGTTCGAGGAGACGCGCACGGTCATGGCCGACCGCGCGCTCGTCTACCTTCCCTTGATCGGAGCGACACGCACCCCTGCACTGGAGCTCGCGGTCCGTGGATGGATCGCCTTCGTCGAGGAAGCCACCATCACCTGGCTGCGTGACCCGAAGACCACGCGTGAAGAACTGATCGAGATGAACGTACGGGCGTTGCCGTCGCTGGCGATCGCTTCGACACCGGAGCACGCCTCGGCTTTCCTCGCCCTCGTCACCTAGCGCCCCACCCCGCACGACCGATGTCACACAGGTTCAGCTCGCGCGAACCTGTGTGACATCGGTCAATGGGAGGGTGGCTCAGCCGAAGGCCTCGTCGAGGATCTCCTGCTGCTCGACGGCGTGCACCTTGCTCGAACCCGAGGAGGGTGCCGACATCGACCGGCGAGAGACACGCTTGATGCCGGTCAGCTTGTCCGGCAGCAGCTCCGGAAGCGCGAGCCCGAAGAACGGCCACGCCCCCTGGTTGGCGGGCTCCTCCTGAACCCACCGGAAATCGGTGGCGTTCGGGTAGCGGTCGAGCGTCTCGCGCAGGCGCCGACTCGGCACCGGGTAGAGCTGCTCGATGCGGACGATCGCGACATCGTCGCGCTCTTCTTTCTGTTTCTTGGCCAGCAGCTCCCAGTACAGCTTGCCGCTGACCAGCAGAACGCGGCGGACCTTCTCGCGATCGCCGCCGCCGACCTCGTAGGACGGCTCTTCGAACACCGAACGGAACTTACCGGTGGTGAAGTCCTGGACGTCGGAGACCGCAGCCTTGTTGCGCAGCATCGACTTCGGGGTGAAGACGACCAGTGGGCGACGGATGCCATCACGGGAGTGACGACGCAGCAAGTGGAAGTAGCTCGCAGGCGTGGACGGCACAGCCACGGTCATCGACCCCTCCGCGCACAGCTGAAGGAAACGCTCGATCCGGCCGGACGTGTGGTCCGGACCCTGACCTTCGTGACCGTGGGGCAGTAGCAGCACCACATCGGACAGCTGACCCCACTTGGCCTCACCGGACGAGATGAACTCGTCGATGATGGACTGCGCACCGTTGACGAAGTCACCGAACTGGGCTTCCCACAGCACGAGCGCATCCGGGTTGCCCACCGAGTAGCCGTATTCGAATCCGACGGCCGCGAACTCGCTGAGCGCGGAGTCGTAGACGAGGAACTTGCCGGGCTTGCCGCCCTCGGTGCCCTCGCCGGCCAGACTCTGCAACGGGGTGTACTCGGCGCCGGTCTTGCGGTCGATCAGCACGGAGTGGCGCTGCGTGAACGTGCCGCGCCGAGAGTCCTGACCGGACAGACGCACCATGGTGCCCTCTTCGACGAGAGAACCGAAGGCCAGCAGTTCGGCGAACGCCCAGTCGATCTTGCCTTCGCGAGACATCTCCCGGCGCTTCTCGACGACCGGCTTCACGCGCGGGTGGATGTTGAATCCCTCGGGAACGTTCGCGAACGCGTCACCGATACGGTGCAGCACCGACTCGTCGATGGCCGTGGTGAGCTTGGTCGGCAACGGCTGATCGAGCTCCACCGATTCACTGGGCTCGGGCGCGTACTTCTCGAGTTCGCGAACCTCGTTGAACACCCGTTCGAGTTGTCCCTGGTAGTCGCGTAGTGCGTCTTCCGCTTCCTTGAGCGAGATGTCGCCACGACCGATGAGGGATTCGGTGTAACTCTTACGGACGCTGCGCTTGGTGTCGATCACGTCGTACATCGCCGGCTGGGTCATCGACGGGTCGTCGCCCTCGTTGTGACCGCGTCGGCGGTAGCAGATCATGTCGATGACGACGTCCTTGCCGAACTTCTCGCGGAAGTCGACGGCCAGCTGGGCGACCCACACACAGGCCTCGGGGTCGTCGCCGTTGACGTGGAAGATCGGGGCACCGATCATCTTCGCGACATCGGTGCAGTACTCCGACGAGCGCGAGTGCTCGGGGGCAGTGGTGAACCCGACCTGGTTGTTGACGACGATGTGGACCGTGCCGCCGGTGCGGTAGCCACGCAACAATGCGAGGTTGAGAGTTTCGGCCACCACACCCTGTCCCGCGAATGCGGCATCGCCGTGCAGCATCAGCGGCAGAACGGTGAAGCCGTCCTCACCCTTGTCGAGGATGTCCTGCTTCGCACGAACCAGACCCTCGAGCACCGGGTCGACGGCCTCGAGGTGCGACGGGTTGGCGGTCAGCGACACCGTGATGTCGTTGTCGCCGAACATCTGGATGTAGGTGCCCTCGGCGCCGAGGTGGTACTTCACGTCGCCGGAGCCGTGTGCGGCAGCCGGGTTCATGTTGCCCTCGAACTCGGTGAAGATCTTCGAGTACGGCTTGCCGACGATGTTCGCGAGCACGTTCAGGCGGCCACGGTGCGGCATGCCGATCACGACCTCGTCGAGCGCGTGCTCGGCAGCCTGGTCGATGACCGCGTCCATCATCGGGATGACCGACTCGGCACCTTCGAGGGAGAACCGCTTCTGGCCGACGTACTTGGTCTGCAGGAACGTCTCGAACGCTTCGGCCGCGTTGAGCTTGCTCAAGATGTACTTCTGCTGGGCCACGGTGGGCTTCACGTGGTGCGCTTCCACGTGGTCCTGCAGCCACTGCAGCTGCTCGGGCTCGAGGATGTGCGTGTATTCCACACCCACGTGCCGGCAGTAGGCATCCCGGAGCACGCTCAGCACGTCCCGGAGCTTCATCTTCTCCTGGCCGTGGAAGCCGCCGACCTTGAACTCGCGATCGAGATCCCACAGCGTCAGATCGTGGGTGGTGACGTCGAGGTCGGGGTGGGACTTGAACTTGTCCTTGACGAACTGCAGCGGGTCCGTGTCGGCCATGAGGTGACCGCGGTTGCGGTACGCGGCGATGAGTTCGAGTACGCGGGTGCTCTTGTCGACGGCACCCTCGGGAACATCCTTGCGCCAGCGGACCGGCTCGTACGGGATGTGCAGCGAGTGGAAGATCTCGTCGTAGAACTCGTCACTGATGAGCAGGTTGTGGATGGCTTTGAGGAACTCACCCGACTCCGCGCCCTGAATGATGCGGTGGTCGTAGGTGGACGTCAGTGTCATGAGCTTGCCGACGCCCATCTCGGCGATCTTTTCGTCGCTCGAGCCCTGGAACTCGGCGGGGTACTCCATCGCGCCGGCGCCGATGATGGCGCCCTGACCCTTCATCAGGCGGGGGACCGAGTGGACGGTGCCGATGCCACCGGGGTTGGTGAGGGAAATGGTGACGCCTGCGAAGTCGTCGCCGGTGAGCTTGCCGTCACGGGCGCGCCGAACGATGTCCTCGTAGGCGCTGTAGAACTGGGTGAACGTGTGGTTCTCGGTGTTCTTGATCGCCGCCACCACCAGCGAACGCTGACCGTTCTTGCCAGGGAGGTCGATCGCCAGACCCAGGTTGGTGTGGGCGGGCGTGACAGCGTTCGGCTTGCCGTCGACCTCGGCGAAGTGGCGGTTCATGCCCGGGTAGGACTTGACGGCCGCGACGATGGCGTAACCGAGAAGGTGCGTGAAGGAGATCTTGCCGCCGCGGGTACGTGCCAGATGGTTGTTGATGACCGTCCGGTTGTCGAACATCAGCTTGGCAGGGATTGCCCGCACACTGGTGGCCGTAGGGATGGTCAGGGAGGCCGACATGTTCTTTGCGACGGCTGCAGCAGCGCCGCGAAGAACTTTCGACTCGTCTGCGGCTGGTGCACTCGCCGAGTCGGTCTTCGCGGCGTCGGCCTTGGGTGCAGACGTCTTCGGGGCGGCTGTCTTCGGCGACGAGGCGGCCTTGGGCGCGGTTGCCTTGGGCGCGGAGGCGGCGGCCTTCGGCGGCGCGGTCTTCGGTGCAGAGCCGGCAGGGGCGCTGGATGCGGTGCCCGTCGCGTGGCCATTGGAAGAGTCGGGGCGCGACGCCCGACCGTTGGTCGTACCCTTCACGCCGTTCGGCGCGTCGGTCGTTCCCGCATCAGGGGAGTAGTCCGTCAAGAACTCGTGCCAACTTGCATCCACGGACGACGGGTCGTCCTGGAAGCGCTGGTACATCTCGTCGACCAACCACTGATTCTGTCCGAACTGGGATGTAGAGCTGCTGCTCACGGCAGTTTTTCGCCTCGTTTCTATTTCGGTACCCGATCAGAGCGCCTATTTACATGAGACCAGCCGCCTGTGTGACGAGCAATGTTCGGCACACAGGTGTGATATGCCTCATGGTCATCCGATGGGGTCACCACCGATGACGGTTCTCGCCCCCGGATTATTCCCTGCCGCGGCCTGGGATGCACACCACAGTCCCGAATAGTGGCCACCGGCGTGTCGAAGCGACCCATGGGTGCCCGATTCGACGATGCGTCCTTGATCGATCACGACGATCAGATCGGCCTGGGCGGCGGTGGCGAGACGGTGGGCCACGACAACCGATGTGCGTCTGGTCGTGACGAGTCGACCGGCGTCGAGAACTGCTCTCTCCGTTGCGGGATCGAGTGTTGCGGTGGCCTCGTCGAGCAGGAGCAGATCGGGTTCGACGAGCTCTGCTCGGGCGAGTGCGATGAGCTGTCGCTGGCCCGCGGACAGGCCTTGTCCACGTTCGCCCACGGAGTGATGCATTCCACCTCGCAAACCGGCGATGGTGTCGAGTGCGCCGACGGCACGAGCGGCTCGTTCGATATCGCCGCGCGAAGCCGATGGGCGACCGTACGCAATGTTGTCGGCGACCGTTCCGGTGAAAAGGTGCGCCTCCTGGGGAACGACTCCGAGGCGGCTGCGGTACTGGGTGAGGTCGAAAGTGCGTATGTCGTTGTCGTCGACTCGCACGGAGCCCGTCGTCGGATCGTAGAACCGGGCCAGAAGTTTGACGATGGTGGATTTGCCCGCTCCGGTTCTGCCGACGAGCGCGACGGTCGTGCCGGCACGTATGTGCAACTCGACATGGGAGAGTGCGTCGCGGTCGGCGCCTGTGTAGCGGAACCCGATGTCGGCGAAGTGCACTTCGCCCCGGAGGTGTCCGCCGATGGGCGCGAGTGCGGCGGAATCCGCCGTCTCGATGGAGCTGGGCGTACGTAGCAGGTCACCGATGCGCCGCAGGCCGACCGAGGCCTGTTGATAGCCGTCGAACACCTGCGACAGCTGCTGGATGGGCCCGAACAACAATCCCAGATAGAGCACGAACGCCACCAGCACGCCTGCGCTGATGTCTCCCCGCGCAACCTGCCCGGCGCCTACGAACACCACTGCGGCCAATGCCAGGTCGGACAGGAAGGCGATGAACGGGAAGTACACGGAGATTGCGCGCTGTGATCGCATTCGGCTGCGGAGGTAGCTTTCGGCGCGTTCGGTGAATCGTCTGGTTGCGTGCTCCTCTCGCCGGTAGGCCTGCGCCGAGCGCAGACCCGCGATGTTCTCCTGGAACTCGGCATTGACGGTGGAAATGCGTTCACGCGAGACCGTGTAGGCCGCCGACGAGACACGTCGGAAGATCAGGGTGGCGACCGCAAGAGGAGGGACGACGGCGAGCGCGACCAGCGCCAGCGTGACATCGGTGACCAGGAGCGCGACCGCAACACCGACCAAGGTCAGCACACTGACCACCGCCGTCGACATCCCGGTTTGAATGAATGTCGACAGTGCGTCGACATCGGTGGTCATGCGGGTCATGATTCGGCCCGAGAGTTCGCGTTCGTAGTAGTCGAGGCCGAGCCGTTGGAGATGGGCGTAGCTGCGAATCCGCAGGCCGAACAGGACCCGCTCACCGGTTCGTGCCGTCAGGATCGTCATCACGGCGACGATCAGCCAGTCCACGACGACGAGTGCGGTGCCTCCGATCGCGGCCCACCACAATGTGGCGGCCTGCCCGGGCAACACTCCGTGGTCGATCGCGTATCGAACGATCGACGGGAATGCGATCGTCGCGAGGGAGTCGAGTGCCAGACACAAGACGACCGTCGCAAGCAGGATCCGCACAGGACGCAGGATGCGTGCGAGCCGGAAATTCGGTTCCGGTTGCCGCAGCTCGGACGAATCACCCGGAGGGGTCTCGTCGGCTCGAGGAAGGGCGCGCACTGCGGCTTCGACTTCCGGAGTCGGCGCGACCGCACCCAGTGCCCCCGCGATATGCCCTGCAACCGGCGCCGTGGCGGCGGCAGTGGCGGTTTGCGCCGAATTGTCGGCGTCGTCCGTGTCCGGCCACAGGTGGGCTTCGTCGGGTTCGGCCTGATCGGTGGCACCCAGAGCGGGAGGTCGTTCCTCTTCGTCGCGTTCGTCCTCCCCGGCAGTGAAGAGTTGCCGGAACAGCGGGCAACGCTGGTCGAGTTGGTCGACTGTGCCCTCGTCGACGATGCGTCCGCCGTCGAGGACGGCAACCCGGTCGGCGAGAGAGAGCGTGGACCGGCGATGAGCGAGGACCAGCGTGGTGCGCCGATGTTCGGATCGGAGGGCGTCGAAGATCGCGGCCTCGGTGGTGGCGTCGACCGCTGAGGTGGCGTCGTCGAGGATCAGCACACGAGGGTCGGTGAGCAGAGCCCGAGCCAAGGCGATCCGCTGTCGCTGTCCACCGGACAGGGTCAGCCCGCGCTCCCCGACGACGGTGTCGTAGCCGTCGTCGAGTTCACTGATGAAGTCGTCGGCCTCCGCCATCTGTGCAGCAACACGAATCTCCTCGGCAGTGGCGTCGGGCCGGCCCAGCGCGATGTTGGCGGCCACCGAATCCGAGAAGAGGAAGGGCTCGTCGAACACCAGGGACACCGCTCCGCGCAGATCGCGTGCTCGTAGGTGCGCGATGTCGGTGGTCGACTCGGTGGAGTCGAGCGTGATGGTGCCGGCATCGGGTGCGTAGAAGCGGGGAAGCAGTAATGACAATGCGGTCTTGCCGGACCCGGACGGCCCTACGACCGCGACGGTCTCGCCCGGAGCGACCCGCAGGTCGAGTCCGCTCAGAACCTTTCGGTCGCGTTCGAAACCGAAGTCGACGCCGCACAGGGTCACACCGAGGGGCTCGTCGGGCAAGGGCAGCGGCCGGGGTGGATCGCCGACGTCGGGTTCGGTGTCGATCACGTCGTAGACCCGCTCGACGGCGGCCCTTGACAACTGCGCGAGCACGATCACCGATGACATCTGCCGGGTCAGCGTAGCCATCGCGGTGACATAGGTGGCGAAGGCGAGAAAGGTGCCCACCGTGATCGACCCGCGCATGGTGAGCAGGCCGCCGAACAGGATGACGCCCACCAGTCCCAGCTGAGGCAGGCCGGCGATGGTCGGGGCGAATCGGGAATTGATGCGGGCGGCGCGGACCCTGTGGGCATACAAGGTGCGGCTGTGCTGTTCGAGCTGGTCGACGGCTCGCCCTTCCTGACCGAATCCTTTGACGACGCGAACTCCGGTGACCGTCTCCTCGACATGCTGTGCAAGATCGGCGGCGCTTTGCTGGGCGGCCCACGTGGCGGCGAAGAGCTTGGGCCTGGTGGTGGCCACGACATACGCCACAGCGGGGGCGACCACCAGCGCGACGAGTGTGAGGAGCGGTGACAGCCACACCATGATCACGAGTGCGAGAACCAACTGCAGCAGCGCGCCGATGGACATCGGTACCATCGCAAGCAGGCCCTGAACCAACTGAAGGTCGGTGATGGACCGGGAGACGACCTGTCCGGTGCGGATCTCGTCCTGCTTGCGGCCGTCGAGACGCTGCAGCGAGCCCAGCAGTCGAAGTCGCAGAGCATGTTGGACATCGAGAGACAACCGGCCGGCGAGCATTCGGCGCCCGTACTGACATGCGAACCGGACGAGCGCGAGAACCGCGATGGCTCCGGCTGCTGCCGCCACCGTATTGCCCGGGTCACCGGAGCCGGCGGCGTCGACGGCGATCTTGGTGAGAACCGGAAACGAGATGTCGATGACGGCCGCGATCACCGTGACGGTCAGAACTCCGATCACGACGCGGCGGTGCATCCAGCATTCGTGTGCCAACCGCCGAATCCACCCCCGATCCGCCGTTTGCGGAGTGGGAGTGCCGGGCGTGTCGAGGCCCGGGGTCACGGTCTGCTGGATCATCGCGTCCCACGTTAGACGCGGCGGCCGACACCCTGTTCCGGGCCCGCGGACCGCGAGGCCCCGGTCAGTATTCGATGTCGCGCTGCCGGGTGAGCAACCATCCTGTTGCGGCGATCACGATCGCCCACAACATCATGATCACGACGCCCACGGTCCACGACGGTAGCGATTCGAGGGGGTCGGGGTTGGCGGCGTTGACGATCGCCCCGGCTGTCGCGGACACGGGCAGGACACGGCCGACTCCGTCGGCCCCGACAGCGCCGAGAACGAACCGGACGATCAGCTCACCGATCGTGTACCACGCCAGGATGCCAACCGCGCCGATCGTCGCCGATCGGGTGAGCAGGGTCAGACCGTTGCCGATCAGGGACCATGCGACCGCTGCCAGCAGTGCAGAACCCAAATGGGCGAACAGGGCTCCGTCGATGTGGAAGTTGTCGCCACCGAACGCGAGCAGCACCGGCAATGTCGCGATTTCGACGGCGAGGCACAGTGCGAGTGCGAACGCCACGGTCACGATGAGCTTCGATCCGATCACCACGTCGCGGTGCTGTGTCGAAAGGAAACTGGTTGCCAGGGTGCGGTGACGCAATTCGCTGCCGACGATCAGGGCACCGAACAGCCCCGAGAACAGCGCAGCCAGCGCAAGTGGGGTAGCCAGTGCAGTGATGGTGGCATAGCGATCGCTCGCGGCCAGTTCGTCGGCGCGGAAGGCGCGCAGGAGCGGAAAGGCGATCGCCGCCGCGAACATGCCGAGGAGGATCGGCACCAGCGCGACCAAGCCCGATTCCCGGATGCCGATCACTTTCCGGTATTCCGATTTCAGGGCGCCGATCATCGGGGGCCTCCCATGCCGGGCGGGTGCTGGTTGGGTGGGTGGTGACCGGGCGGGTGCTGGTTGGGTGGGTAGTGACCGGGCGGGTGCTGGTTGGGCGGGTAGTGACCGGACCGGTGGTGATTCGGATAGCCGTGCGGATATCCGGGTGACGGTTGGATCTGCTGCGCCGACGGTGGTGGAGGCTGGGTCGGCCAGCCGAAGGTGGGGACGCCGTATCCGGACGGGGCAGCGGCGCTGGCTCCCGCGACGAAATGTCCCGAGGCGATCTGCAGGTACAACTGATCGAGGTCGATTCGGTCACGCACGACGGCGTACACGGTGACGCCGGTCGACTGGGCGCTGGCGCGGACAGCGTCGTCCGGTGCGCCGCCCACTGCGAGTCTGCCGTCCACCAGCGATCGGGCGTCGATGTAGCCGCGCGCTGCGAGACCGGTCGCCAGGGCTGCCGGTGCGGAGCAGGCGATCACGAGCCGGTCCTGCTGTGCCCGACGGAGGTCGTCGAAACTCCCCTGGAAGGCGAGGCTTCCTTGGCTGAGCACCACCACGTGGTCGACGAGATCCCGGACGTCGTACAGGTGTGGACTGGAGACGAGGACACTGCCGCCGGCGGCGGCGAAGCTGCGCAGGAAACCGTTCAACCAGACCTTGTCCTCGGGGGTGAAGTCGTCCTTCGGCTGGTCGGGGAACACGTCGTCCAGGACGAGGATGTGGGGATCACCCAGGAGCGCGGTCGCGATCGCCAGCCTCAGGCGACCGCCCGGCGACAGTGCTTCGGCCCGGTGACGTGCGGAGTCGGCCATGCCCACCGCGGTGAGGACCTCGATGGCTCGATCGTCGGGTACGCCGATCGCCGCCGTATGGATCATCAGGTGCGACTGTGCCGTGCGGTGGGGGTGCAGGCTGTGCAGATCGAGTACCGCGCCGATCGTGCGGGCCGGACGCGTGAGTTTCCGGAACGGCATTCCGTAAACGACGGCGTCCCCCGACGTCGGCTTCACCAGACCGAGGATCGTGCGGAGCGTGGTCGTCTTGCCTGCGCCGGGGTGGCCGAGGAGTCCGGTGATCGAGCCGCGGCCGACCCGGAACGTCACGTCCGTCAACGCCGGTACGTCTTTGTAATCCTTCGACACATGGCGGACCGCGACGGGCGGTGCCACGGTGGCGTTACCCGGTGTGGCCGGACCGGTCGGTGCGGTCACAGTGCGTGCCCTCTCCTCGTTACGGCAATTCCTGCCCTGCGACATTACTTCACCCGGTTCCAGGACACGGTCGCCTGCGGCGGGGCATGCTGGATGTACTCCGATTGGGGAAATGACATGACCGACAGACGTCACAGTTCCGGCGCACACCTGACGCCCGCTTACACGGGTCGTATGTCAGTGGATCCGTTCCCGGCATTGCAGCTTCCGCAGGCACCGACCGACCCCGAGGCCGCGTACCGGTTCATCCACGACGAGTTGATGTTGGACGGCAGTTCTCGTCTGAACCTGGCGACGTTCGTGACCACGTGGATGGATCCGCAGGCCGACAGGCTGATGGCCGAGACGTTCGACAAGAACATGATCGACAAGGACGAGTATCCGGCGACGGCGGCGATCGAGGCACGGTGTGTGGCGATGGTCGCAGATCTGTTCCATGCGCCGGGTCTGTCGGCGACGGACCCGGCGAGCGCGACGGGTGTATCCACGATCGGATCCAGTGAGGCGGTGATGCTCGCCGGGTTGGCGATGAAGTGGCGGTGGCGCGCCGCTCGCGAGTCGGCGGGCGCGGACACGAGTCGTCCGAACCTGGTACTCGGCAGCAATGTTCAGGTGGTGTGGGAGAAATTCTGCCGCTACTTCGACGTCGAGGCGAAGTATCTTCCGGTGGCGCCCGGTCGGTACGTGATCACCGCGGAGCAGGTGCGCGAGGCGGTCGACGGGAACACCATCGGCGTGGTGGCCATCGTGGGTACCACCTACACCGGAGAATTCGAGCCGGTCGAGGAGATCGCCGAGACCCTCGACGGTGTGGCCGCAGCGGGTGGCCCGGACGTACCCATCCACGTCGATGCGGCGAGTGGTGGGTTCGTCGCACCGTTTCTGCACCCTGACCTGAGGTGGGACTTCCGGGTGCCGCGGGTGGTGTCGATCAACGTGAGCGGGCACAAATACGGCCTCACCTATCCGGGGATCGGTTTCGTGGTGTGGCGCAGTGCCGAGGACCTCCCGGAGGGTTTGGTATTCCGCGTCAACTACCTGGGCGGTGACATGCCGACCTTCACGTTGAACTTTTCCCGGCCGGGCAATCAGGTGGTCGGGCAGTACTACAACTTTCTGCGCTTGGGTCGTGGTGGCTATCTCGCTGTGATGGACACTCTGCGGGACACAGCCGTTCGGGTGAGTACTCGGTTGTCGAAACTCGAAGCGGTGAACGTGATCACCGATGGAAGCGCGATTCCCGTGGTGGCGTTCGAGCTGGTCGGAGAACCCGGATTCACGGTGTTCGACGTCTCTCACGAACTGAGGGCACGGGGCTGGCAGGTCCCTGCGTACACGATGCCACCGGACGCGGAGAGTGTTGCGGTGCTGCGCATCGTCGTCCGGGAAGGTTTCAGCGCAGATCTGGGGCGCTTCCTGTGCGAGGCGATAGAAACCGTATGCGCAGACCTACGGAAGAAGGGTGGCGGCCACTTCGAGGCCGAACACTTCGCACACTGAGTAGACCGTGTAGACCGTGTAGACCGTGTAGACCGTGTAGACCTTGGTCAGTTCGCGTCGACCTCCATGTCGATGACGAGCGGAAACTGTCGAGGCGGCGTACCGAAGGCGGCTCGGGCGTTCTTGATGACGCCCTTGCCGATCGCGCGGTTGCCGGCTCCACCGATGGCGGCCCCGATACCGGCTGGAACGAGCTTCCCCAGCACCAGCGCGCTGCGTTTCGCCGCGTACTTGGTGATCCATTTGCGCACCAGGGTGCTGTTCATGCCCCGCAAGGATCCACTGGACGTACGTGAGGTGAGAGCTGTGGTCCAGTTCTTCGCGGTCACTCCGGTGGCCTTCTCGACGATCTCCATGCCGGACTCACCGAGTGCGACAGCCAGCACGAGTGCCCGTCTCTGCTGGTGATCGGCGGGGGAGATGCCGTGCACTTCGGCGACCGCCAGGCTCAGCAGTGCGGAGGCTTCCAGGAAGAACGCGGATTCTGCGCCGACCGCGGCCAGGGACGCGACCGTGCCCACTCCGGGGATGGCGGCAGCCGCTCCGACTGCGCCTCCGCTGCCGGTGACTGCCGTCAGGAACATCTTCTCCATGCGCTCGATGATCTGTGCGGGCGACTCGTCGGGGTGCTCCCTGCGGACGCGGTTCACGTACTTTGCGACGGCGGGGGCCTGCAGACGGCTGCCGTTGTCCAGGACCGAAACGAGAACCTTCTCGATACGTCCGTCGGGCGCCTGATCATGCTGGCGGGCCATCGCTGCTCCCATCTCGTTGTGCGTGTGCGGTGTCGACTGTATGCGAATCCGCATAGGGTGGTTGCTGTGCAGACAGAGCGCGGAATGTCCGAGGGTGTTCACGGCATGCCCCCTCTCGCGCTGAGCAAGCTCCTGCACGGCTACGAGGGCTATCTAATGTCCGGGTTCGCTCCGGGTGTTCATCTCGGGTTGCCGTCGCCGTATCTGACCGTGGTGCTCACCCTCGACGGGCCCCTTACGGTGAACCACGCGGGGGTGAGCAACCGTTTCGACATGTTGGCGGCGGCATCTCCATGGCCGCCGTCTCCCTTCCACACAACGGCAATCAGCACGGAGTTCAGATCTCGCTGACACCGCTCGGTGCGCGGACGCTTCTCGGTTTGCCGACCTCCGAACTCGGTGATCAGGTCGTGGATTTGCGCGACGTCATCGGTGCCGACGCAACCGAGTTGCACGAACGGATCGCGGCCGAGGCCACCTGGTCGGGGCGGTTCGCGGTCTGCGACGACGTGTTCCTGCGCCGCGCCGACAATGTGGAGTTGCACGGCGATGTCCGCAGGAGCTGGCTGCGGTTGATCTCAGACGGCACGGTCAGGGTCTCCGAGGTAGCCGAGGAGATCGGCTGGAGTCGGCGGCACCTGGTGACCAGGTTTCGGGCGGAATTCGGTGTGTCACCGAAGGATGCGGTGCGGCTAGGTAGGTTCCATCGGTCTCACCAGTTGCTTCGCCAACCTCGGATTGCTGCGTTGTCGGATGTCGCCAGCGCGTGCGGTTACTACGACCAGGCGCACATGGCCAGAGAGTGGCGGGACCTCGCGGGCATGCCTCCGTCGGAGTGGCGGCGTTCGGACAACCTCGCCGTCGCCCAAGATCCATAGTTGCAAGACTCATTTTTCCAAGACACCGTGTGGCCGCCGACGCAGAGTGGAATGTATGAACACAACGAATGCACACACGGTTGTCTGGCCCACCCTCACCTACGCGGATGCCCGTGGCGCGATCAGATTTCTCGTCGACACCCTCGGATTCGTGGAGAAAGCGGTGTACGGGGAGGGCGACCGGGTCGATCATGCGGAACTCGCCTGGCCGGGTGGTGGCGGGGTCATGCTCGGCTCGAAACGACCGGATTCGGTGATCGGTGACCTGCCCGCCGGAGTCGGCTCCGTGTACATCGTGATCGACAATCCTGACGAACTGTACGAGCGGGTGGTGGCCGCCGGTTCCACCATCGCGCAGGGGTTGCGGGACGAGGATTACGGATCGCGGGGGTTCACGTGTCGCGATCCAGAGGGTGTGTACTGGAACTTCGGGACGTATCCGGGGGCCTGAGTCTCAGGCCGCCCGTCTCAGGCGGCCCGGTGTGACGCCGGAATCACCTCGTCCGGTTTCGGAGGCTGCGGTGGTGTGCCCGCTCCGAATGGGCGCCCACCGAGCTTCTCGCGCCCGTGCGGGGTGAGCCAATTCTTCAGATCCGGTCCCTTGGGGATGATTCCGTTGGGATTCACGTCTCGGTGGACCACGTAGTAGTGGGCCTTGATGTGCGTGAAATCGATGGTGTCACCGAACCCGGGAGTCTGGAACAGGTCGCGCGCGTAGTCCCACAGCACCGGCATTTCGGAGAGCTTGCTGCGGTTGCACTTGAAGTGGCCGTGGTAGACGGAATCGAACCGTGCGAGCGTTGTGAAGAGCCGAACGTCGGCCTCGGTGATGGTGTCGCCCACCAGGAATCGCTGCCCTGCCAGCCTCTCGGTCAACCAGTCGAGGCGCGAGAACAGGCGGTCGTAGGCCTTCTCGTACGACTCCTGCGATCCGGCGAAACCGCAGCGGTACACGCCGTTGTTGACATCACGGAACACCAGATCGGCGACCTCGTCGATCTCGCCACGGCGATCTTCGGGGTACAGGTCGGGGGCGCCGTCGCGGTGGTACTGCGTCCATTCCGTCGACAGGTCCAACGTCATCTGTGGGTAGTCGTTGGTGACCACCTGCCCGGTGGGGATGTCGACTATCGCCGGAACCGTGATGCCTCGCGGGTACTCGGGGTCGCGGGCGAAATAGGCATCTTGGATGCGCGGGATCTTCAAGACGGGGTCGACCCCGCCGGGATCGAGATCGAAGGTCCAGCTCCGCTTGTCGTGGGTGGGGCCGCAAATGCCCATCGACAGAACGTCTTCGAGACCGAGTAGGCGGCGAACGATGATCGCGCGGTTGGCCCAGGGACATGCGCGTGCCACGACGAGGCGATAGCGGCCTGGTTCGACCGGATAGCCGTCACGACCGTCGGCGGTTATCCGGGTTTCGATGTAGTTGGTGTCCCTCTTGAACGCCGCGCCGGGCTCGACGTAGGTGCCCTGCTGAGCGCATTCGCCTTCGTGGGGGGCGGTGTCGGTCATAGTGCATCATCTCCGTCTGCGGTGGCGGCCGTCCGGCACGCAGCCTACCCCGTATCTGGTTGAACATTCACAGACGTGTGCATACCAACTTCGCTGTAGCCGAGGGTGCGCGCCAGCGCGCGAGCCGCGAAATTGTCTCGGTGTACCCGGAATTGGGGAACGAGTCCGCCGTCGAGAGCGTCGTTGGTGGCGATGCGACCGATGACGGACGCGAAGCCTTTCCGGCGCTGATCGGGTGTCGTCAGCACGCCGACATCGGCTACGAACCCTTCGAATTCGGAGTATCCCGCTGTGGCAATGGGGGTCTCGTCGTCGCTGAGGAGAGTGAAGACGGTCTCGAGGTGCCCCACTGCGGATTCGGTGACGTCGTCGGGAGGGCACAGATCGGCGACGGCGCGGGCCTGGGCGGAATCGTTCGACACCAGGGGTTGTTCGTCGTCCGGGTCTGGAGGCGGGCCGGTGTAGTCGGCCGCGAGAAGCAGTACCTCGGGCCCTGTGCACCGGGCGGAGGGATCGTCGCTCGAGGCGAGAAGTGCGGCGGGGTCGGCGAGGTCCGCGAGACGTCCGTCGTTCATCGTCGCGGTCAACCGGGTGGGTCCGACGACGGTGCAGACGTCGCCGAGGCGAAGGAACGACAGGGCGCTCGTTCCCGGGGGTGTGTCCGAGGACCGAACGCCCGAGGTCGTCAGGGCGTCGTCGCCCAGTCCGAGGGCACGTGCCCAGGCGAGGCGCGCGATGGCGAGTTGATGCTGATCCATCCATCCACGGTATCGAGAACGGGAAACGAATCGGCATTGCCGGACCAGTCCGACGGGCGTATAGTCCTAACGGACTATCCCAGATGGGATAGGTGTCTGAGGAGGTGGCATGAGCGCTGGGACCAACCGGGAAGTGCCGGCTCCGACTCCGCTTGCGCTCACCGTTCTCGGGCTGCTCGGCGAACGCCCCATGCACCCGTACGAGATGTACCAACTGGCCCAGTTCCGGCGCGGTGACCGACTGGTGAAGATTCGGCGCGGCTCGCTGTATCACGCAGTGGACAGGCTCGAACGAGACGCGTTGGTGCGCGTCGTCGGGACGGACCGCGAGGGAAGGCGCCCGGAGCGCACCACCTACGAGATCACCGACGCGGGCCGCGACGCGCTCGAGGCCGCGCTCCGCGAGATGCTCGAGTCGCCGGTCAACGAGTACCCGCGTTTCCCCGTTGCCTTGGCCGAAGCGCACAATCTTCCGGTCGACGTCGTCGTCGGATTGCTGCGCCGGCGCATCGATGCGTTGACCGCCGAGATCGACGCGGTCTCCGAGACGTGGACACTCGCGGACGAGGCGAACCTGCCCCGCATCTTCCGGTTCGGCGACGAGTACCTGCAGGTTCTCGCCCGTGCCGAACGGGACTGGCTCGTCGATCTGACGGACGAGTTGGCGTCGGGGAAAACTCCCTGGCTCTCTCCCGAACTCATCGACAAAATAGCGGAATCGGTTCGCTTCAGGGGCGAACACACGGGCGGTCGAACCGTCACACGAACAGGGGGAACAACATGACAACAGGCAGTGTGCACTCCGAAGGCAGTACACAAGAGGGCAGTACGCAATCGGACCAGATCACCGAACGCAATCCCTGGCCGGCGTTGTGGGCGCTGGTCATCGGATTCTTCATGATTCTCGTCGACAGCACGATTGTCGCCGTGGCCAATCCGGCGATCATGAACGACCTGCAGGCCGACATCAACAGCGTCGTGTGGGTGACGAGCGCATACCTTCTCGCTTACGTCGTACCGCTGCTCGTCACGGGACGGCTCGGTGATCGCTTCGGTCCGAAGAACGTCTACCTGATCGGGTTGGTCCTCTTCACCGGCGCGTCACTGTGGTGTGGTCTGTCGGGAACGATCGAGATGCTGATCGTGGCCCGCGTGTTCCAGGGCTTCGGTGCGGCGTTGATGACCCCGCAGACCATGGCAGTGATCACCCGCACTTTCCCGCCGGACCGCCGTGGCACCGCGATGGGGCTGTGGGGTGCGGTGGCCGGTGTCGCGACCCTGGTCGGTCCGCTGGCCGGTGGTGTCCTCGTGGACAGCCTGGGATGGGAATGGATCTTCATCGTCAACGTCCCTGTCGGTGTGATCGCATTCGTCATGGCCTGGCGTCTGGTACCGGCACTGCCTACGAACTCCCACAAGTTCGATATTCCGGGTGTGATCCTGAGCGCTGCGGGCATGTTCTTCCTGGTGTTCGGAATCCAGGAGGGAAGCAGCTACGACTGGTCGGGGCTCGTACTGGCATCGATCGCGGCGGGACTGGTGATCCTCGGCGTATTCGTCTGGTACCAGTCGCGGAACCGGAACGAACCGTTGGTGCCGTTGAGTCTGTTCGCGGACCGCAACTTCTCGCTCGCGAACGTGGCGATCACGACGATGGGCTTCGCGATCACCGCCATGGTTCTGCCGCTGATGTTCTACACACAGGCGGTTCGGGGCATGTCGCCCACCACCTCGGCGTTGCTGCTCATTCCGATGGCGGTCTTGACGGGTGTGTTCGCGCCGTTCGTCGGCAGGCTGGTCGATCGCACCCATCCGCGGTACATCGCCGGGACGGGCTTCCTCCTTTTCGCGATCGCACTGGCCTGGTTGGCCACGGTGATGACTCCACAGTCGCAGGTGTGGGAACTGTTGCTGCCGATCGGACTCATCGGCTTTGCCAATGCCTGCATCTGGTCTCCGCTGGCCGCCACCGCGACACACAACCTCCCGCCGCAGAAAGCGGGTGCGGGCGCTGGTGTCTACAACACCACCCGTCAGGCCGGTGCTGTCCTGGGCAGCGCCGCGATGGGAGCTCTCATCACGGCACGACTGGCGGCCGGAGGAATCGATGGCGGTGGCGAGGAGTCGGCGATCGGGCAGCTCCCGGAGTTCGTGCGTGAACCGTTCAGTACCGCCATGTCCGAATCCATGTGGTTACCTGCGGCAGTCTTGCTGGTCGGGTTCGTGTGCGCGGTGTTCTTTGCCCGCCCGGTCCGGGCGACCCACACGGCTAGGGTCGACGCGGATCACGGAACCGAAACGAATCAGGAAAGAGCACTGCAGGATTGAGGAAGTTCTCGGGGTCGAAGGCACACTTGAGCGTCCACATCGCCGCGATGTCCGCACGCGTCAACGAGAGATCGAGGTAATTGCGTTTGAGGGTGCCCACCCCGTGTTCGGAACTGACGTTCCCACGATGCTTCCGAACGAGATCGAGGATCTCCGGGTAGAGGGCTGCGTCGTCGGGGCACCGCAACACGTTGAAATGGATGTTGCCCTCGCCGAGGTGGCCGAAGAGAATCGGTATGGCGTCGGGGACGAGTTCGCCGACGACTGGCACCGCTTCGCGGGTGAAGTCGGCCAATGCGTCCGCCGGTAGTGCTGCGTCGAATTTGACGGGCGGCCCGAACAATCCGACGAGGTCCGCGAACACTTCTCGGGCAGCCCAGACACGTTGACGTCCGGCCGTGTCGATACCGACCGCGGGCTCGCCGCGAACAGCACACCGTGACAGCGCGGTCGCCAGTTCATCGGTGCGATCGCGGTTGCCGGAGAACTCGACCAGAACGAACCAGGGCGGGCCGGTGGGCACGTCGGCGCCCAGATGCTCGTGTGCGAGTTGCAATCCACGGCCGTCGATCAGTTCGAGTGCGTCCACTCCGTCCGACGACAGCAGGGTGCGCCCGGCCGCGATCACGTCCTCGAGAGAGTCGAAACCGGCCAGGGCGCATACCCGGTGGGAGGGTTCGGGCCGAAGCCGTACGTCGACGGCTGTCACGACGCCCAAGGTGCCTTCGCTGCCGGTCCACAGCGACAGCAGGTCGTATCCGCTGTTGTCCGAACGCACCTGCGGGTGCCGTCGCACGATCGTGCTGTCGGGCAGGACCACCTCGAGTCCTGTCACCTGGGCGGACATGTTTCCGAAGCGCACCGTGTGCAGACCGCCGGCGTTGGTTGCCACCATTCCCCCGACGGTCGCCGAATCGCGGGAGGCGATGTCGACGCCGAACAGCAATCCGGCATCGGTCGCGACCTTCTGCAGCTGTGCGAGGGTGACTCCCGCGCCCACGGTGACCCGCAACTCTTCGCGGTCCACTTCGCCGATGTCGACGAGTCGGTCCGTGGACAGGAGGACGTCGTCGTGCTCGGGCACGGTTCCTGCCACCAGACCCGTACGTCCGCCCTGAACCGTGACCTTGACGCCGTGCGCTCGGCAGACGTCGAGGACCGACGAGACCTCGGCGGCATCGGCGGGGCGAACGCGAGCGCAGGCCCGGCCGGACCACCGCCCTGTGTGATCGGTGGACAGTGACGCCAGTACGTCCCGATCGGTGGTCACATGCCCTTCGCCGACGACAGCGACCAGCGCATCGTGCAGGTCTGCCGCGCAGGCATGATCGTCGGTCATACTCCCGATCGTAGGCCCGCGTCGTGTGGCACTCTTTCCACCATGGACGACTCCAGCACAAGCGAGCCTTCGCAGACCGATCAGCCCACCCGTCTCGAACGAACCACTACGGACGCAGGCGCGGACGTGGCGACCCTGACGTTCGCGCACGGTCCGCTCAACCTGTTCGATGCAGACATGTTCGCCTCGGTGGCGGCACGCATTGCCGAGTTGACTGCCAACCCGCCCCGTGCCGTGCTCCTGCGCGCCGAGGGCAAGGTCGTCTCCGGGGGTGTCGACGTCAACGTGTTCGCCGGGTTGAACGCGGAGCAGGGGACACAACTGTGGGAGGGCCTGTTCGCCGAGGTGTGTCACCCCCTCGAGGCATTGCCTTGCCCGGTGGTCTATTCCGCACACGGACTCACCCTCACTGCAGCGTTCGAGATCGCACTGGCCTGCGACATCATTCTGGCGTCGCCCAAGGCGAAGTTCGGGCTCGTCGAAACGGTGGTCGGGCTGACGCCGTCGATGGGTGGACCGCAGCGACTGGCCGAGCGCGCAGGGTCGGGCCGAGCCCGTGAGTTGGTGATGACCGGGGATCTCTACGACGCGGCCACGATGCACTCGTGGGGTGTCGTCAATGCCGTGCACGACGACGTCGATGCCGCCGCACGCTCCCTCACTGCCCGGCTGGCAGACGGTCCGACGAAAGCGCATGCCGCAACCAA
The DNA here is from genome assembly GCF_055231015.1 of Rhodococcus quanlei. Lineage (NCBI taxonomy): Bacteria > Bacillati > Actinomycetota > Actinomycetes > Mycobacteriales > Nocardiaceae > Rhodococcus > Rhodococcus quanlei. The sequence continues at coordinate 98,649 of NZ_JBUYWD010000008.1, forward strand.
GCAGATCGTGGAGGCGTGGAGGTCCGGAGGTGTGGCGCACGCGGACTCCGTGACGCCGACCGTCTCGGGAGACCTGTTCGAGACAGCGGACCTGATCGGTGCGGTTCGCAGCTTCCTCGACGTGGGACCGGGCAAGGCCGAGTACACGGGACGGTGAGCTGAATTGCTCGGTCCGGCTCGGTAAAGACCCGCACGCGCGCCGGGAACACGACGAACTGTGAGCTGCGTCATATAGTCTTCGGTACCGATCGTGTGCGGAGGTGCGGATTTTGTCATCGTTTGTGGAGTATCCGAACAGTCGACAGTTCTTCGGGGATCGTGCGATGGTGCGCGGCCGCGATGGATTGTTGCGGTACGGAGGCCTCGACCCATCTTTGTCGGAGTTGCTGGACGTCGCTGTGCACCGCTTCGCCGATCGGGTTGCAGTGGAGGAACTCGGTGGCAGGACCATGACCTACGCGCAGTTGTGGCAGTCCGCAGCGCACGTGGCAGGTGGCCTGAAAGCGCACGGTGTGGAGATCGGTGATCGCGTCGCGGTTCGTCAGCCGGTGGGCGTGCGCTGGGTAGAAGCCTTCCTCGGCGTCGTCCTCGCGGGCGGAGTCCCGGTCATGGTGAATCCGGCCTGGGATCGCACCCGCATCAGGCAGGTGGAGGCGGACAGCGGGTCGGTGCTTACGTTGGCCGCGGACCTCCCCGAGGATGTGCCGTTCATCGATGACGGCGCTGCACCGGACGAGATGGCATTGCTTGCCTACACCTGCGCTACACGTTCGGTCACGGGCGTCGAACTCACCAACGAGAACCTGCTGTCGAGTATCGAATCCGTCGTACACCTGTGGTGTTTCGGCACCGGAGGAATCCGCAATCTCTTGGTCGATCCTGATCTCGAGACGGTGAACGCGGTTGTCGAACTGCTCTCCACGCTGGTGATCGGGGGAACAGCCGTCCTCACCACGAGTACCGAAGTCCAGGCCTGGTGGTCGAGCGAAGCAGACGTCCTCACCGCCACAGCGGCTACGCTGCTGACCGCGCTCGACTCGCACGACGTCACCGACTTCGGCCGTCGTGCGGTGCGATGGATCGACTACAGCGGCAGCGGTGCGGTCGCGGAGGACACGAAGGTGCTGCGCGCCGCATTCCCTTCCGCAAAACACCGCGCCGGCTGGGGAATGGCCGAGACCTGTGGTGTCGGGTTGGTGCTCCCCGACGAGTGCGGCCTCAGCCACGCCGGCACCGTAGGACTCGCGTTCGGGGGCATGGAAGTGGCGCTGCACGGGCGCGATGCCGACCGTGGTCACGGGGAGCTGCTCTGCCGGGGCCCGGGTGTCGCGCGAGGCTACTGGAATCGGCCGGAGCAGACGGCGAAGACCTTCACCGGAGGATGGTTCCACACAGGCGATTCCGCGTCGATCGACGGTGACGGCTTCGTCCGGATCACGACGGGAGAGGCGGTCGCATGAGTCCCCCGGTCGCCGAGTTGCACATGCACATCGAGGGTTCGCTCGAACCCGACCTGATCTTCGAGCTGGCCGAACGCAATTCGGTAGCCTTGCCGTACCGCGACATCGACGACCTTCGTTCGCGGTACGAGTTCACCGATCTGCAGTCGTTCCTCGATCTCTATTTCGCGAACATGCAGGTGCTGCGTACCGAGCAAGATTTCGCCGACCTCACCCGCGCCTATTTTGCGCGGGCGGCTCGGAGCGGTGTCGCCCACGCCGAGATCTTCTGCAATCCGCAGGCCCACATGGCTCGTGGCGTGCCCCTCGGGGTTGTCGTCGACGGGATCATGGACGCAGTCGCGGCGAGCGAACGCGAGTTCGGGCTCAGCAGCGGTGTGATCGCGGCCGTGTTGCGTGACCGTCCGGTCCGGGAGGCCGTCGACATGCTGGCAGATCTGTTGGCGATGCGCGCACCGATCATCGGCATCGGCCTCGATTCGGCGGAAGTCGGGAATCCACCGTCGCTGTTCGAGGACGTCTTCGCGAGAGCACGGGCAGAAGGTCTGCACACGGTCGCGCATGCCGGCGAGGAGGGACCGCCCGAGTACATCTGGCAGGCGCTCGACCTGCTCGGCGCGGAGCGCATCGATCACGGCGTACGGGCCCTCGAAGATCCCGAACTCGTGCGCCGGTTGGTGGACGAGCAGATTCCGCTGACGGTGTGTCCGCTGTCGAACGTCCGGCTCCGGGTGGTCGACACGGTGAGTGTGCACCCGGTGCGCCGCATGATGACGGAGGGGTTGATCGTCACCGTGAACTCCGATGATCCCGCGTACTTCGGTGGCTATGTCGACGACAACTTCGCTGCACTGCGCGACGGTGTTGATCTGACCGAAGACGAACGAGACATCCTCGCTCGCAACTCGATTCGAGCGTCGTTTGCGAGCGAGGCGCGTAAGTCGGAACTACTCGCCGCGCAGTGAACTCGAATGCACAGGCCCCCGAGCGCGTCCGGTCGCGGTGGCAGCGTCCGTCAGTCTCCGAGGACCTGTTGCAGGTATGAGTTCTGGAACATCCGGCCCGGATCGTATACGTCTCGTACCGAGAGGAAGTCGTCGAAATTCCGGTACGTCGGCCGGAGATCGTCTGCAGTACGGCTGTGCATCTTGCCCCAGTGGGGGCGTCCATCCACTGCTCTCGCAATCTGTTCCACGGCGTCGAAATACCGCCGATGGTCTCGCCGGTGATACTGGTGCACGGCCACGTATGCGGTGTCCCTGCCGTTGGCGGTCGAGAGCCAGACGTCGTCTGCGGCGGCGAATCGCACCTCGACCGGGAAAGCGACCGTGAACTCGGACTTCTCGAGCCAGCTGTCGATCTCGGAGAGAACATCCGTGATCGATTCGACCGGGATCGCGTACTCCATCTCACGGAACCGGACCCGACGTGGTGAGGCGAATACGCGGTGGCTGTGGTCCGTGAACTCACGTGCGCTCAACACGCGGGACGTCACTTGATTGACGAACGGGATCGCTTTGGGTGCGAGTGCGGCGAACCTGTTGATGCCCTCGAAGGCAACGTTGGACAGCAGTTCGTCCTCGATGTAGGCGCGCACGGGGTGGGTCGGGGTGGTGGGGATGTTCCCGGGCATCCGGGTGTTGCGCTTCGTGAGGGTGCGGCGCGTGTGCGGGAACCAGTAGAACTCGAAGTGGTCGACGAACTCGCGGTCGTAATCGACTCGGGCCAAGGTGTCGTCGAGTGATTCCGGAGCCTCGACTGCGGTCATCGCGAAACTCGGCACGCAGCGGAGGGTGATCATCGAGAGGATTCCGACGGCGCCGAGCCCGAGGCGTCCGGCCTCGAAGAGGTCTACGTTCTCGGTGGCCGAACAATCCACCACGGAACCGTCCGCCAGCACGATCTGGAGGCCGACGATCTGGGTGGCGAGTCCACCGAAACCGGCGCCGGTGCCGTGCGTACCTGTGGAAATCGCGCCGGCGATGGACTGCACGTCGATATCGCCGAGATTGGTGAGGGCGAGTCCGCGATGCCACAGCAACTCGTTGAGATCATGCAGACGGGTACCGGCGAGGACCGTGACGTCCGCGCCGCCGTCGACGAGGTCGACCGATTCGATGCCGGACAGTGCGTCCAGGCCGATCAGGACGCCGTCCGTGACGGCGACTCCCGTGAACGAATGCCCAGCTCCAACGGCTTTTACGTGCAGTCCGCGGCGTGCGGCATCCTGCACGATGGACTGCAGTTCGGACACCGACTGTGGTGTTTCGAATCGGTGCGGGGTAGCCGATTGGGTGCCTGCCCAGTTGTGCCACGTTTTCACTGCCATGGATCACATCATGGACTTGGACGAGCGTCCAGGCAAATATGCGCTGCGGTTCGGGCCCGGCGTTCTAGGATCGGTACATGCTGAACAGGCTTCCGGCGAGTGAACGTCGCGCACAATTGGTGGAATCGGCGCTGGCCATTGCCGAGCAGAGTGGCGTGTCCTCGGTGACGGTGCGTGCAGTAGCCGAAGAGGCTGGCGTGTCTCTCGGGGTGGTGCATTACTGCTTCGAGAGCAAAGCGGCACTCCTCGGGGCGATGGGCGAGGCGATCGTCTTGCAATTGAGCGAGTCGCTTCGGTCCGCATTCGGTCAGGTTCACTACGCTCCGGAGTTGACCGGAGTATCGGGCCTGCGCGCGCTGCTGCATATCGGGATCAGTGCCATGTGGCCACTTCTCGAAGCCACCCCGGATCGTCAGTTGCTGACGTACGAGATCACCGCACAGGCCTTGCGGCACCGCGGAGCGGGCGAACCTCGGATCGGAGAGATCGCGACCGTGCAATACCGCACCATGGACGAGGAGGCCGTGCTCTTCTTCGAGGAGTGTGCAAACAGGACCAACGTGCGTTGGACGGAACCGGTTACAGCCATCGCCCGATTCGCTCTCGCGATGCTCGACGGGTTGGTGCTGCGTTGGCTGGTCGATCGCGACGGCGAGGCCATGACCGTGGCGCTCGACGACATGGTGCAGGTCGTCGCGTCGAAGGCTGTGGAGAACCGAACGGATTGAACTGGACATTCGTCCAACTCGATGGTTGACTCTGCTGTATCCGCGACGATTGGACGAATGATGACGCCGACACTCGACCGACTCATGGCAGCGACGCAGACTTTCGATCCGCCGTTGGCTGCAGTGGATGTACCCACGCTTCGCGCCAATGCGGAAGATCTGGTGCAGCGCGCCGGTGGCACTCCCGTTCGTGTGGCGAGCAAATCCGTGCGCTGCCGTGCGGTCCTCGAGATGGCGCTGGGGGCTGGACTGACCGAAGCCAACGGGTTTCGGGGAATCATGGCGTATTCCTTGCGCGAGGCAATCTGGCTGGCGAGGTCGGGTGCACGGGACATCCTGATGGGTTATCCCACAGCAGACCGCGCCGCGCTGTCGGAGCTCGCACACGACTCCGCGCTCCTCGAGCGCATCACTTTGATGATCGACTCTTCCGCGCACCTCGGGTTGATCCGCGATGCCGCAGGAACCGCGACGGTGCGTCCGCGGGTGTGTTTCGATGTCGACGCGTCTTTGCGGATCGGCCCGATCCACATCGGAGTGCGCCGATCCCCGCTTCGGGACCCGGCCGCAGTGGCGGCGCTGGCGCGAGAAGCCGCCGAACAGAACTTCGCCGTTGTGGGATTGATGTTCTACGAAGCCCAGATCGCTGGAGTGCCCGACACCTCGCCGCCTGTCGAATGGATGAAACGGGCGTCGGCAAAAGAGCTGTCCACACGCCGGCAGGCTGTTGTCGACGCAGTGCAGTCCGTGGTCGGCGAACTGGAGATCGTCAACAGCGGTGGTACGGGATCGCTCGAGGTGAGCTCCGCCGATCCCGCAGTAACCGAGGTGACGGCGGGCTCGGGGTTGTACACGCCCACCCTGTTCGATCGCTACCGTGCGTTCCGTCCGCGGCCTGCTCTGTACTTCGCCCTTTCGGCAGTGCGGAAACCAACTTCCAAGATCACCACACTGTTCGGCGGCGGCTACATAGCGTCGGGTCCGACCGGCAAGACGAGGGCTCCGTCGCCGGTATGGCCCGGCGGGTTGAAACTACTGCGTAACGAGGGTGCAGGCGAGGTGCAGACCCCGGTGGCAGGCTCTGCGGCAGGCGATATCGAGGTGGGTGATCGCGTCTGGTTCCGGCACGCCAAGGCGGGTGAGCTCTGTGAGCGGTTCAATGTGGTCCACATGGTCGATTCGGACGGGTCGCACAACACCGTTCCGACGTACCGCGGCGAGGGTCTCAACTTCGGTTGATCGTCGTCGTTCCGTGCGCCGTGAGCCGCATGAATGCGCCGAGGTCCATCAGCGACTCGGGTGTGGTGGGCACATATTCGGTCAACGCGATCGACCGAACCACGAAGGCCGCCCACTTCGCGCGGGACACCGCCACATTGAGTCGATTCCGTGACAGCAGAAACGACATGCCTCTCGGCACATCCTCGACGGCGGATGCCGTCATGGAGACGATGACGACGGGTGCTTCGCGACCCTGAAACTTGTCGACGGTTCCGACTTCGATTCCGCCGAGGCCCGCTGCTGCCAGACGCCGTTCGACGAGGGCGACCTGAGCGTTGTACGGGGCGACGACGAGGATGTCCGATTCACTCAGCGGATGGTGTGCGATCTTCTCGTGTGGATCGGACCAGTGCAGTCCCAGCAACTTGGTGGCGGTGGTGACGATCTCGTCTGCCTCCTCGGGGGACTGCGTCGCATTACCTCGATGGTCGACGTAAATGGGGTGCACACCCGGCTCGACGCCCGTGAGAATGCGTGCGCCGGAGACGGATTCCTGGGAGCGCAGACGGCCTTCGTACGACAGCGCCGAAACCGGGGCACACAGTGCGGGGTGCATTCGCCATGTTCGCTCGAGAAAGTACCCACGTTCCGGGGGAAGGGCGCCGTGTCCGGCCGCCAGCCAACCGAGTGCGGATTCGTCCACGGGCTCCGGGTGAGTGCCCTGACTGACCTGCGGCAACTGCTGAGGGTCTCCGAGTAGCAGCAGGTTGCGTGCAGCCACACTCACAGCAATGGTGTTGGCCAGCGCGAACTGTCCGGCCTCGTCGATCACCAGGAGGTCGAGCGACTCCGGAGGAACACGGTCGGTGTTGGCGAAATCCCATGACGTACCACCGATCACGCATCCGGTGGCCGCTGACCGTTCCAGAAACCCAGGGTATTCCTTCGACTCGAGGTCGGTCCACGGTGTGTCGCGTCCGCGCCCGTCCTTCTTGCCGACGAGTTCGGAGTCGAGACCCGCCTTGATGACACCCCGGAGCATGTTTTCGATGACCGCGTGTGATTGTGCGACGACGCCGATACGCCAATGATGCTGTTCTACAAGTGTCTTGACCACGCGTGCGCCGGTGAACGTCTTTCCTGTTCCCGGTGGCCCTTGCACGGCGACATAAGAGTCGTCGAGGTCGAGAACTGCTTCGGTGATCGCAGTGATGTAATCGTTGCCGTCGGCAACGGGCACCGGTCGACCACTCAGGGTGCGTGGATCGACGCGGCGCAGAATATCGACGGCGGCGGTGCGGGGCAGATCCGGCAGGCACGATGCCGTCCGCGCGGCGGCATCGCGAATGGAGGTCTCGATACGGTCGGTGGTGATCGGCGGCCCAGGTGTCAGTGCCATCGGCAGGTCCCCGTATTCGTCGCCGCTGAGGAGTTCCTCGACCACCACTACGTCCCTACGTTGTTCGTCCTTGCCCACCGAGACGACCTTCGCGGTGCAGGTGCCCCGAAGATGCGCATTCTCGCCGGCAACCGCATCGGGGGCGGGGGTGTCGTACAGGGCGTACATGGTGGAGCCTGCGCCGACGGTGCTGCCGGTCCCGAACCGGCCCACCAGGCTGGTGTGGCGGCGAAGCTTCCGTTGTCGCGGCGAACTCTTGTGCCACTCCTGCTCGACGTGCGCCGAGCCGACCAGCAGCACGTCGCGTACGTCGGACAAATCTGCCGATGCCTCCAAACGGTCGAAGTGCGCCCACCAGAACGGCTTCCGTTCACGCTTGTGGTAGCCGAGCGCAGCTGACATCAGGGCAGCGGCGCGCCTGTTGTCGGACTCGGCAGCCGTGCCCGCGGCGTCCGTATCGAAGGCGAAGTCGCGTAGCGCCGTCTCGGTGGGAGAAGGCTCTTCCACGACGGCGAGCGATTCCTGACCGCCCGAACGTGGGGAGATCGAATGCTCTTCGGCCTGCGCCAGTAGCCAATCGCGTAGGCGCAGAGTGGACTCGCAGTCGTACTCGTTGTAGTCCGCGATCCCTTGCAGTAAAGCGTCGGCCTCGTCATGTTTGTCGTCGTCACGAAGTGTGCAGTAATCGGCGTAGGCGACCACCGACGCCGCGGCGTCGGTGACGTCACCGCCGCGGTTGTGCTCACCCATGTACAGGGGTTCGAGCTTCTTGATGCTGTAGGAGCGTTCGCCGATTCTGAGTGCACCGCGCACCACCGGGTACAGATCGACGAGAATGTTGTCACGTAAGAGGTTGTCCACCACGTCCTCTCCCACCCCGTGCCGTCCGGCGAGGCGCAGCAACGCCGACTTCTCGTAGGCCGCGTAGTGGTAGACGTGCATGTCCGGATACCGGCGTCGACGGTCGGTGACGTAATCGAGAAAGTCGATCAACGCGGCGCGTTCCTGTGCACGGTCGTGGGCCCAGAACGGTGTGAACGTGAACTGGTCGGCTGTTCCCTCGACCACACCGAACAGATACTCGAGTCCCCAGTCCGTCGATCCGTCCTCGGTCCACAACGGATCGCCTTCGAAGTCGAAGAAGATGTCGCCGTCATCCGGCGCCGGGATCGCGGACAATGCCTCGGGGGAGTGGACGTGAAATTCGGGTTTCCCGGAACGTTCCTGGCGCAGTTGAATATCGGCTTGCTCCCGCAGGCCGGCGAGGGTGCGTGCGTGGATGCCGTCGATCTTGCCGTGATGTGTCGCGAGTTCGTCGATGGTGGTGACCCCGCCCGCCACTATTCGCGACCGCGACATCGAGCGCATTCCGGCCACCAGCATGAGGTCTCGATGCTTCTCCAATTCCGGCGCACAGGTATCGCAGCGTCCGCACGCCGTATGGCGCGGATCGCCCCACTCCGCTGCCCGGTCGCCGCGATGGTGGGTGTCGAGGAGTTGCTCGAGGGCGGATCTGCGCGCGTCGAACACGGGGCTGATGTCGCCCAACGAGTGCTCGGTGACGGTTCCGTCGCCGAGCAGGAGATGAACCTCGGGAGAGACGGCGATCCCGTTGTTCGCCAAGGCGTTCGCGTAGGCGGCCAGTTGCAGGAGAGCTGGAACGCGCGCATGCCGGGACAGCTTCGTGTCGTAAACGGCGACCGAATCCGTCTCGCGCACCAAGAAGTCGCAGAATCCGAGAAAGCGACCGTCGAAGAACGTGCCTTGGTAGACGGCGTCCGCACCGGATCGGACCGCGTTCACGGTGGCCAGGTTTGCGTCGAACAACGACTGACGATCGTGCCCGGGACGCTCCATGACGACTACGCCGTCTCCGAAACGATCTTGGAGACGGCGTAGGTGCGCTCGTTCATGTGCGTCACCGAGCCCGGAGGTTCGGGTCAGCATCGCGTCGTCCTCGGTGGGGGTGGCCTCTATACGCCCCAGCGTGGCGTCGAGACGCCGCAGCAGCCCGAACTCACAGGCCGCAGCGGAGGTGAGATCAGCGGCGCTGTAGACGATCGAATCGTCGAGTACGAACATGCGCCGATTGTGCCACCGGCCACCGACAACGAAATGTCAGGCGTAGAGCGCCTCGATCTCGGCCCCGTGCTCCTTGTGGATGATGTTGCGCTTGAGCTTCAGAGTCGGGGTCAGCTCGCCCGTCTCCTGGCTGAAGTCGACGGTCAGGAGGCGGTACTTCTTGACCTGCTCGGCGCTCGAGACCTTCTTGTTGCCCTCGGCCACCGCGGCATCGATCTCCGCGATCAGGTCGGGGTTCTTCACGACGTCTGCGACCGGAGTGTCCTCCGGAACGTTGTTGCGCTCCTTCCACCCCGGAAGGGTTTCCTCGTCGAGGGTGATGAGGGCGCCGATGAACGGCTTGGCATCTCCGACCACCAGGCACTGACTGACCAGCGGGTGCGCACGGATGGCGTCCTCGATCACAGCCGGTGCGACGTTCTTGCCGCCGGCGGTGACGATGATCTCCTTCTTGCGGCCGGTGATCGAGACATACCCTTCCTCGTCGATCGCACCGAGGTCGCCCGTGTGGAACCAGCCGTCCCGGATCGAGTCCGCGGTGGCCTGGTCGTTGTGCCAGTAGCCGCCGAACACGACGGGACCCTGCACGAGAAGTTCGCCGTCTTCGCCGATCTTGGCGGCGTGACCGTTGACCGGCTTGCCGACGGTCCCGATCTTCTGGCTCGCGGTGGTGTTCACCGAGAATGCCGCGCTCGTCTCGGTCAGTCCGTAGCCTTCGTAGACGGGGATGCCGACACCACGGAAGAAGTGACCGAGGCGGGCACCGAGTGCCGCACCGCCGGAGACCGCACGATCGCATTCACCGCCGAGGGCTGCCCGCAGCTTCGCGTAGACCAGCTTGTCGAACAGCGCGTGCTTGAGCTTGAGGCCCAGTCCCGCGCCGCCCTTGTCCTGAGCTTCACTCCAGGCGATGGCGGTGGCCGATGCCTTCTCGAAGATGTTGCCCTTGCCGCCGTCGTACGCCTTCTGCTTGGCAGAGTTGTAGACCTTTTCGAACACGCGGGGGACCGACAGGATGAAGTTCGGCTTGAACTCGGCGAACTGATCGAGCAGGGTCGTCAGATCGGCGGTGTGGGCCACCGTTACCTTGGCGTCGAAAGCGCCGAACGAGATGGCGCGAGCGAACACGTGGGCCAGCGGGAGGAACATCAGGGTGCGCTTGCCCGGCACCATCGCATCGCCCAACGCCAGTCTCACCGCCGCCGATTCCGCGTAGAAGTTGGAGTGGGTGAGCTGCACGCCCTTGGGCTTTCCCGTGGTGCCGGACGTGTAGATGAGGGTGGCCGGCGACGATGCACGCACCTGGTGGCGGCGTTCGTGCAGCTGCTCGTCCGTGACGGACGCGCCGCGAGCCGTGAGATCGTCGATGGCACCGCCGTCGATCTGCAGAACCTCACGCAAGGCCTCGGCCCCGGATGTCACCGTTTCGAGGTTGTCTGCCTGGGCCTGGTTCTCGAGGACGAGGAGTGAGGTGGCGGAGTCTTCGAGTATCCACTTGGCCTGGTCGGGAGAGGACGTTTCGTAGATGGCAACCGTGCAGCCACCGGCCGTCCAGATGGCGTAGTCGAACACGACCCACTCGTACCTGGTGGCCGACAAGAGTCCGACGCGGTCACCCAGTTCGACGCCCGAAGCGATCAGGCCCTTGGCCACTGCCGAGACCTGCGCCGCGAACTCGGCGGCGGTGACATTCACCCATTCCGAGCCTTGCCGACGCTGAAACGGAACGAAGTTCGGGTCTTCGCTCGCGTGCCGGAACGCGGTGTCCGCCATCGAGGCGTCCTCCGGGATCGAGAACGACTGCGGTACCGAGAATTCACGCACTTCTACCCCATCCTCTGAATCATCATGACGAGTGTGCATTCGATCACATTCTCGGCGCTTTCGCACCACCGCCACTGTCCGATATGGGTGTTTTCACCGGCAGCCTGGGGAAATGGGCGCTATGCGGCCTGCATCGATACCTGGTTGGGTGGGCTGTCGACGGTCCGCCGCGGCAGTCCGATGCCGGCCAGGGTCATCAAATGCGACCACGTGGCGTCCCCGCCGGCGCCGCAGGCCTCGAGCCACGCGTCGTGAATCTGTTCGAGCGCTGCCTGATCGCGTGCGGCGTCGACGAGGTCGCCGATGCTGTCGATCCGGCGGTCGTACAGGAGTGCCGCGGCCTGCTGGATGTGCCGTGCCTCGATCGGGACGCCCGTAGCGGAGTAGCGACGCTTGTAGCTGGCGACCTTGCCGGCCCACTGGTCGGAGCTGCCCACCTCTTCGAATGTCCGCAGCAATGCGCGGGCGCCGTCCGTGACGGGCTGTTCGTGACGCGCACGGCGGTATGCGACATATCGGTCGACGACCCCGATGTCGTCGTGTCCGAGATGAGACTGAACCGATTCGATGATGCACAGCGCGAGGCTGTGCCGGTAGTCGGTTCCGAGTGCGTCCGGTGCGTCGGTCGAGGTGGTCACGAGATCCTCCAGGTGCAGTACTTCGTGCTCTGGAGGATGTATCGGCGCGGTCGGACGAAATGTTGCAGTTCGGCTACAAAAGATTGCTGGCTTCCGTGTCGGTCAGTTGATGGAAGTCGTCGTATGCGGCGCCGACACCGCCCAGATCGGTCGGGAGCCAGGGGCAGACGACCTCGTCCGCGACGACGTTCACCCGCTGCACGGCCTCGGGGCAGGCCACGGGGACGGCGACGATCACCCGATCGGCCTTCTCGGCGCGGACCGAACGGCAGGCAACCGCCACGGTGGCTCCGGTGGCCATTCCGTCGTCGACGAGGACGACGGTTCGTCCGTGCAGTTCGATGCGTGGGCGTCCGCCCCGGAGTACGCGGGCACGCCGGGCCAGTTCGAGACGCTCGTCGGCCTCGACCTTCTTCAATGCCAGGGGAGAGACCCGCGAATGCCGCACGACGTCGTCGTTCATCACGCGGGTCCCGCCCTCACCGATTGCGCCCATCGCCAACTCGGGCTGCCAGGGCAGGCCCAATTTTCGGACCACCAGAACATCCAATGGCGCGTGCAGGGCGAGTGCCACCTCTCGACCGACGGGGACGCCGCCGCGAGGTAGAGCCAGTACCACGACGTCGACCCCCCGCAGATGAGTGAGCGAGTCGCACAGTGTGCGTCCCGCTGCGGTTCGGTCGGAGTAGTGCATCTGTCGATATCTCCGATGTCGACAAGCTTCTGATATCGACGCTACTCGCCGATGGTGGTCGGCGCCCGCGCTCGGGGCGGGTCGAGGCGTGGGTCGATCCGGTCAGCGAGCGGCGACGCGGAACCGGCGGAGCTCGAGCGCCGGGTTCTTTTCCCGAACCTCACGTAGCCGATGCGCTGTGAGCGAACTGCGCACGACGCCCGGCGATTCTCCGAGAGATGCACAGACCACACCCATCGGGTCGACGATCATGCTGTTTCCCGCACCGCTGCGCCCGCACTGGTCGGCCGCTGTCACGTAGACGGTGTTCTCGATCGCTCGCGCCCGTACCAGCGTCGTCCAGTGATCCTCCTTGAGCGGGCCGGGGATCCATTGCGCCGGGAGTACCAGGACGTCCGCACCGGCGTCGACGAGGTGCCGGGTGGTCTCAGGAAAGCGAAGGTCGTAGCACGTCTGCATTCCGAAGGTGAGGCCGTCGATCGTGAACGTCTCGGGGTTCCCGATCTCACCGGGGCGGATGACCTCCGATTCCGTGAATCCGAACGCGTCGTACAGGTGCATTTTGCGGTATACCGCCACCAGGTCGCCGGCAGGGGACAGCGTGACGAGGGTGTTCGAGATGCGGTCGTCTGTCGACAGCTTCTCTGCGACACCGGCAACGAGGTGGAGATTCAGGTCAGCGGCAACGTTTGCAAGACCGGTGACGAAGTCACCGTCGAGTGGCTCGGCTGCGGCGACGATACGTTCGTCGACGCGCGGTGCGGTGAACATCGAGTACTCGGGTGCGACGACGAATTGGGCGCCCCCCTCGGCCGCTTCCTGTGCGAGCGCCCGCACCACGCGCAGGTTCTCCTGCTTGTCCTGACCTGGACCGAACTGAGCGACCGCAACCTCGACCATGATCACCACGCTATGCGAGCAAATGTGAGATGGCATCCGTCACTGTTTGCGGCAGATTTGCGCGGGCCGTCCGTCGAGTAGTTGATCGTGCACTAAACTGCTGGTCAATGAGTGAGAACGAGCAGACCCCCGAGAACCCCACCTTTGCCGACCTCGACATCGATGATCGGGTGTTGAAGGCATTGTCCGACGTGGGGTACGAGTCGCCCTCACCGATCCAGGCGGCCACCATTCCGCCACTTCTCGCCGGTAACGACGTGGTCGGTCTTGCGCAGACCGGTACCGGTAAGACGGCTGCATTCGCGGTGCCGATTCTCTCCCGAATCGACTTGTCGCAAAAGTCTCCGCAAGCGTTGATTCTCGCACCGACGCGTGAGCTCGCTTTGCAGGTCGCCGAGGCTTTCGGGAAGTACTCCGCACACATTCCCGGCTTGCATGTGCTGCCCATCTACGGCGGCCAGGCGTACGGCGTTCAGCTTTCCGGTTTGCGTCGCGGCGCGCACGTGGTGGTGGGGACGCCGGGGCGTGTCATCGACCACCTCGAGAAGGGCACGCTCGACATCTCGAAGCTCGCGTACCTCGTGCTCGACGAGGCGGACGAGATGCTGAAGATGGGTTTCCAGGAGGATGTCGAGCGCATCCTCTCCGACACCCCGGAATACAAGCAGGTCGCGCTGTTCTCGGCCACCATGCCGGGCGCGATCCGGAAGATCTCCAAGCAGTACCTGCACGACCCGATCGAGATCACCGTCAAGTCCAAGACGTCGACGGCCTCCAACATTGCGCAGAGATATGTGCTCGTGGCGCATCAGCGCAAGCTCGACGCGCTCACTCGCATCCTCGAGGTCGAGACGTTCGAAGCCATGATCATCTTCGTTCGTACCAAGCAGGCGACCGAGGATCTCGCGGAGCGTCTGCGCGCACGAGGATTCTCGGCCGCGGCGATCAACGGTGACATCGTGCAGGCCCAACGCGAGCGCACGATCGGTCAACTGAAGAACGGTGCCCTCGACATTCTGGTGGCCACCGATGTCGCTGCCCGTGGCCTCGACGTCGAACGCATCTCGCACGTGCTCAACTACGACATACCGCACGACACCGAGTCGTACGTGCACCGCATCGGACGCACCGGTCGTGCCGGTCGTGCCGGCGATGCACTGTTGTTCGTGGCCCCGCGTGAACGTCACTTGTTGAAGGCGATCGAGCGCGCCACTCGTCAGCCCCTTGCCGAGATGCAATTGCCGAGCGTCGAGGATGTGAACACGCAGCGCGTCGCCAAGTTCGGCGACTCGATCACCGAGAGCCTCACTTCGGACAACCTGGCGTTGTTCCGCAAGATGATCGAGGACTACGAGCGTGAGCACGATGTCCCGCTCGCGGATATCGCTGCGGCTCTGGCCGTGCAGTCTCTCGACGGCGACGCGTTCTTGATGGATCCCGAGCCGCCGCCTCCACCGCGCCGTGAACGCGAGTCCCGTGAGCGTCCGGCACGCCGGTTCGACGAGGGACCGCGGAAGCGCTCGCGTGGGCCGGGGGAGCAGGAACTGTCGACGTACCGCATCGCGGTCGGTAAACGGCATCGTGTCGTCCCAGGCGCCATCGTCGGAGCGATCGCGAACGAGGGTGGACTGCGTCGCAGCGACTTCGGGCACATCAGTATCCGGCCCGACCACAGTCTCGTGGAACTGCCGGCCGACCTGCCACGCGAAACCCTCGAGGCGTTGCGTCGCACCCGCATCTCGGGCGTCCTGATTCAGCTTCAACCCGATCAGGGTCCGCCCAGCGGCCGACCGGGTCGTGCTGGGCGTGACGACCGCGGCGGGGGGCGTTTCAAACGTGATCGCGACGGAAAGCGCAAGCCGCGCAATTAGTTCGGTAGTTCGGTTCGACTCGCGGTTCCGCGGTGTGGAATGTCGCGGTTCCGCGGTGTCGACGTCGGCTGCTATTTCCGTGCTGCGACTTCGGCCGGTAGCGGACCGTCCTCGGGAACGAAGAACGATCCCACTGTCGGGAGCACGTGACATGCGGCCGTGGCGTAATTGACCGTGCCGAAGAGGACCGCTACCACCGTGCCCGAACCGGTGTGCACTGTCGTGGACAGTGACGGGTAGCCACCTGCGGTGGTCTCGTCGAGCGCGTCGATTCCGCCGGCCCCCGTGGTGGTGTTGATCCACGCAACGCTCAGCAGGGACGTCGTCACGACGCCGGGGTACGCGGACAGCGCCTGAAAGCTGACCTTGTCCCCGTGAACCACAGGGTCGGTGTTCGGGGCCATCGTCACGGTGACGGGCGCGCTCGGTCCGCAGCCGAGAGTGGGCGCGGTGTAGAAGAACGGTGTGTGCTCGTCCGCTACGTCGGCGAGTTCCGGTGAGGTCGTGAGGGCCTGCAGTGCCGAGTGAGCCGCCGCGCCTTCGGCCTTGTCGTGGATGGTCCCCACGCCCGGTGGATCGGGGATACCCGACAGGTCGGGAGTGAAGGGACTGGCCGATGCCTGACCTGGCGGGGCAAGTGGGACTGCGATCGCTACTGCGCCAGTGGCGAGCATGCGCAGTATCCGACCCTCGACGTGCACGTGTTACTCCTCATTGCCCCCACCTGGGGCCGGTCCCGACTCGTGGCCGTCCCCGACATCGAACGCCCGCGGAGAACTTACCCGAACGTCAGGATCAGGTGCGTGACCGGGCCAACATCGCGTCCCGCTCGGTGTCGGAGCTCGCGTCCCGCTCGGTGTCGGAGCTCGCGTCCCGCTCGGTGTCGGAGCTCGCGTCCCGCTCGGTGCCGGCCCCCTCGTCGAACTGCGTGCGATAGAGCTGTTCGTAGCGTCCGCGGCGTGCCAGGAGCTGGTCGTGCGTTCCGCGTTCGACGATTCGGCCCGCTTCGATCACCAGAATCAGATCTGCGGCACGCACGGTGGACAGTCGGTGTGCGATCACGATGGAGGTTCGCCCCACCAGAGCCTCGCCGAGCGCCTCCTGGACTGCCGCTTCGGAGGTGGAATCGAGGTGTGCGGTCGCCTCGTCCAGGATGACGACGCGGGGGTGGGCCAGGAGAAGTCGCGCGATGGTCAACCGTTGTCGTTCGCCACCCGACAGTCGATAGCCGCGCTCGCCGACGACGGTGTCGAGTCCGGCCGGCAACGATGCGACGAGGTCGGTGAGTCGTGCCCGCTCGAGCACGTCGGCGAATTGGTCGTCCGTGGCTTCCGGATAGGCCAGGAGAAGATTGGCCCGAACCGTGTCGTGGAACAGGTGGCCGTCCTGTGTGACCATGCCGACGGTGGCTCGCAGCGAATCGGTTGTGACGTCGCGGACGTCGACTCCTGCGATCTCGATCGAACCGTGGTCGACATCGTAGAGTCGCGGGACGAGCTGTGCGATGGTGGACTTTCCTGCGCCGGACGAACCGACGAGCGCGACCATCTGCCCCGGCTCGGCCCGGAACGAGAGGCCGTGCAGCACCTCGACGCCGCCGCGCGTGTCCAGCGACGCGACTTCCTCGAGCGAAGCCAGCGACACTCGCTCGGCGGAAGGATAGGCGAACTCGACGTTCTCGAATTCGACCGAGGCAGGTCCGGCCGGAACGGGGACCGCGGTGTCCTTCTCCTGGATCAGGGGCTCGAGGTCGAGAATCTCGAAGACTCTCTCGAAGCTGACGAGGGCACTCATCACATCCATGCGTGCACTGGCCAACGACGTGAGAGGTGAATAGAGGCGGGTCAGCAGCATGGCCATCGCCACGACCGCGCCGGCGTCCAGGACCTGGCGCAGGGCATAGAACCCTCCCAGTCCGTAGACGAGTGCGAGTGCCAGCGCGGAGACGAGAGTGAGTGCCGTGACGAATACCGCCTGCAACATGGCGGTCCGGACCCCGATGTTGCGTACCCGGCGAGCACGGACCGCGAACTCGGTCGACTCCTCGGACGGTCGGCCGAACAATTTCACCAGCGTCGCGCCCGGTGCCGAGAATCGTTCGGTCATCTGCGTACTCATCACCGAATTGTGGTTGGCGGCCTCGCGATTGAGCTGCGCGAGCCGGGCACCCATGTGACGGGCGGGCAGCACGAAGATGGGAAGCAGAAGGAGCGCGAACAGCGTGATCTGCCACGAGATTCCCATCATCACGACCAGCGTGATGATCAGCGTGACGATGTTGCTGACGACGCCGGACAGGGTGTCGCTGAACGCTCGTTGAGCGCCGATCACATCATTGTTGAGGCGGCTCACCAGCGCGCCGGTGCGCGTGCGGGTGAAGAACGCGACCGGCATACGTTGAACGTGATCGAAGACTGCGGTGCGCAGGTCGAGGATGAGATCCTCGCCGATCCTCGAGGAGAACCAGCGCGTCACCAGCGCGAGAACGGCTTCGAGCAGTGCGATACCCGCGATCGACATGGCGAGGCGAACCACCAGACCCACGTCGTCACCGTCGACGATGGCGTTGACGACCCGTCCGGCGAGTACCGGTGTGGCAACAGCGAGTGCCGCCGTGGCCACACTGAGCAGTAGAAACCAGATGAGACTACGGCGGTGCGGTGAAGCGAACCTTCCGATTCGGCGCAGTGTTGCCCGCGAGAAAGGACGTCGGTCCTCCTGTGCATGCATCGCGTTGTACATCGCGTTCCACGCGGTGACTTCCATGCTCATGCCGGTGCTCCTCATCGCTCGTCTCCCACGCTAGGGGAGGGCTCTGACACCGACCGTAGAACCTGAAGTGAACTTCAGGTCAAGTCACGTGGCGATGTCGACCACCACGCGGGCCGGGCTGGTAAGTGCGTGAACCGAGAACGGTCGTCCCTTTTCGGAGACTCCGATGAACGATTGAGTGACGCCCTCGAACACCAGAGCGCCGTTGACATCGGTGACCACGCCGCCCGGAATGCCGGCGACCGGGTCCGGTCCGGAGTACGGTTCGACCTTGCTGTCGAAGGGGTAGGCGGAACCGGTGATCCGCACCTGAAGAATCGCCTGTCCGCCGACGTCGATGGGACGGCCGCTGCCGTCCTGAGTGGCGACGTCGACGTACTCGACGTTCCATCCGGGGGTTCCGGTGCCACCGAGTTCGTACACGACACGGTTGAATCCCTCGTGCTCACCGACGCGGATGTCGGTGACCGACAGAGCGGCATCGGGAGAACTCTGCGACTCCTTCGGTGAGGTGTCGGTGGGGGCCGTGTCGTTCGCGGCAGTGGTGGTCGGCAGCACGGACGATGCCGCGGTGGTGGCAGATTCGTTCTCGGCACAACCGCCGAGCACGAGCGCGCACGCGGCTATCGCTGCGAGTGGGGCAAGGCGCCTGGGTGTCGTCCGAGTCATCATCCGATCGTAAGCCCGCAGGGGTCGCAAGTGATCGACCGACGTGCGCTCGGGTTGTTGTCACCAGGTGATGTCGATCGGTGCGTGCGTCACCAGGTGACGTCGATCGGTGCGTGCGTCACCAGGTGACGTCGATCGGTGCGTGCGTCACCAGGTGACGTCGATCGGTGCGTGCGTCACCAGGTGACGTCGATCGGTGGAGGACTCCACAACCCCGAGCGGGTGACGGTGGTGGTATCGATGTCCGCGGGAACGGTATCGGGATCGAGGGGTTCGTATTGTTCGAGGGATCCCCAGTCTCGGCCGAAGTCGTTGCTCAGATACGTCGGAACGGTCCGTGCTTGCGTGGTCATGTTGATCCAGCCCAGTGGACCGCCGCCGTCGTGTCCTTGCCAGAGATTGGTCATGGTGACGGCGGGCCGATCCGGCAGGATCCGGTACTCGGGGATTTCGGCGACACCGTTGCGGTGATCGAATGGCCGTTGGCACGGAAACTGGAGTGCGACAGACCAGTCGATCATCGCGGGTGTGTCGCTTCCGACAACATCGTCGAGTGTCCGAGTATGCGGCACTCTGGGCGGGGTGAGTGCCACCCAACCCTTCGCTCCGGTGTCGGTGTCTTTCGCGACCAGTCGTATCGCGTCGGTGCCTTCGGGTGCCTGGTCCAGTGGAACACGGAGGTTTCGCCACGACGGGGTGGGTCCGATATCGAGGGGCCGCGCCGAGCCGAGCGTGTCGACGGTTGCGTCGTCCCCTCGCTTTCCGAACTCGACTGTGACTTGCGAGCCCGGTGTCACCACACCGTCCGAGTCGACCGACCGGACGCTGCCGGCCGCAGCGATCGTGATCAACTCTCCCCGGTCGGGTAGCGAGTACCACTCGGAGGTCAGTGTGGCCGGGCCGGGCGCGCCGAAGCTGCCGAGTACGGGTGTGGTGGCGGGGTCGAGTCCGAACGGCAGTGCGACCTCGCTTCCGTTGATTCCCACCGCGCCGGTTCCGCCGCCGGTTCCGGCGCCCGGCCGTGTCGAATTGGTATCGGTTTCCTCGGTGAGGGTGCTCGAGATGCTCTCGTCCGACGTCGCCTCGTCGTCGGCGGTCAGATCGGTTGCGACTCCGTTCGGAGTGAATCCGGTGTTCTGGGCTGCGAGGGCTTCGCCTGGTGGTGCGGTGATCGGTTGCAGGACGGATCGATTGGGGTCGGTTTCGACGAGGACGTCCTCGGCCACGCCACAGCTGTTCCCGGCGAGGGCTCCGATGTTGGACTTCGCCAGTGAGAACGCGGGGTACTGGTCGATGGCGCCTTTCGCCAGGGACAGCACGCTGACCGCGACCATCGCGGCGGCGGCGATCGTCAAGGGTGGCGCGGACAACAGGAAGCCCGGCCTTCTCGGCTGCTTGTGGAAGGGTTCGCGCAGGTAGAACCACCCCGCGACTGCGAGTGCGAGTACGGTCGCGCCGAGCAGCATCGTGCTGACACCGAGGCCGGCGACGCTGACCGGTTTGTCCCACCACGGAACACCCCACGCCGAGACGTACCACCAGGAATTGCTTCCGGTGAAGCACACGGCGAGGACAAACAGTACGGCTGCGACGAGAAGTGCGCGGTTGCGTGCCGATCGCACCACTGCCGGGCCCACGGCCACGGCCGTCAGAACTGCCAGTGCACCCGCCAAGCCGGCGAAAACGCCGAACTGGTGGGTCCATTTGGTGGGTGTGAACGTCATCAGTGCCACGGCGGCGATGCTGATTCCGACAAGTCGGTGCCCCGGGCCGAGCGCGACGCCGGGAATGCGCCCACCACGACGCATCATCACCGCGAGCGTTGCACCGATCGACAACAGCATGGCGAACACAGCGAACCGCCGCGTCAACGATCCGTCGGCGCCCATGTTGAGCAACCAGTCGTACCGCTTGTATTCGTGGAACCACGGCTCGGACGGGGGTACCGCGTGTACGCGCTGCATTTCCATGACCGCGGCCAGGGTTTGGTCCGAGAAGCAGGCGACGAGGACAACCAGACCTGCCGCCACCAAAGGTCCCAGCAGGGCGAGGTAGCCGACCTGCTTGGCCCGGGCGGCGATGATCTGCTGGATCGGGCGGGCTCCGGCGATCAACGCGCCGAAGCAGATGATCCCGGATGGGCCCGAGGTGAGCGTGAAGGCCGCGACCAGCAGTGCCACCGCCGCCGGCAACAGACGGCGGGTCGCGATGGCACGTTCCACGCAGCACCACGTCAGGAGGGCGCCGATGGCGATCGCGGGCTCGGGGCGCAGTCCGTTGTTGTACGGCAGCCAGAACGCCAGGAAGATCAGCCCGCCGGTCCACAGTGCCACCCGATTTCGTCCGACGGCGACGCCCAGCCGCGGCACCACTTCCCGGCTGATCACGAGCCATCCCACGATTCCCAGAATCAGGGCTGGCAATCGCACCCACGGACTTGCCGTCGAAATCGATGCGAGCAGTCCGAACAGGTCGTAGTACGGCGTGCCGAACGGGGCCTCGGGAACACCGAACCACCGGAAGTAGTTCGCCATGTAGCCCGATTCGATCGACGACCGGGCCATCGTGAACTGGTAACCGTCATCGGAGGTGGTGGCACCGATGAAGTGCCACAGCACCAGCGTCCCGATCACGACGGCGTCGGTGATGCCGAATCGCCACCACGTCGAGGGAAGGAATCGGCGGGCGGATCGTCCGTCGAGTGTGTCTATGCGGTGTAGTGCGAACAGGGCGATCGCCACCGAGAGGACCGCAAGAACCATCGCTGCGAGTTTCAGGGTGCTCGGCGTCGAGGAGAATCGTGAATCGATGTCCGCATGAACCGACAACCCGGCCGGAGCCGGCCCCGACAGGTCGGTGAACACGCCGACCATTTGTGGTCGCAGGTCGCCGGAGACCACGATGGCGTCGTCGAGCCACGACGGGCTCACCGTCGTTTCGGTCGCGGTTGCCGCTACCGAGACGGTTCCTCGTGCGGCCTGGGCCGCAGGTGCGGAGAGCAGCACTCGGTTGCGCTGAACGATCTCGAACAGTGACCCCTGTTCGTCGGGTACGACGCGGGCGAAGAACCCGTACTGCTGCGCACCCTTCCCGTCGGTGGGCGCCGACGATACGACCACACCTCCCGTGTCTGTCAGGGCGCCGATGGCGTCACCCGGGATCTGTACGTCGAAGGTCAATGGCGCGTACGAGACCAGCGGTGCGTCCACACTGGTGAGTTCTCCACCGGACGGCCACGACATGCTTGCCGCGTCCTGCTCGACGGGGAGGAAGGGCACCGCCATCGCGCACAGCGCACCGATCAGGGAGCTGATGATTGCGATCCGGCGGGTGATATGCCGGTCACGGCGGGAGGGCCGCCGTTCGGTTACCTCAGGTGCGCTGGAATCAATGCTGGACGCACGCGTCCCCGCCATACTGTCGACCACAGGGTGCCACTGTATCGACAGCGCGGGCATCCGGCATTCTCACGTACGTCCGCGCTGGAGGCGTTAGATTGGTGCCCGCCGGATATACAGCAGCGACGGGAGTGCCGAATGAAGCGTGTGGCCGCGGCCCTGGCTGCGACTGCAATGTGGTCGCTGACCGCGTTGTCCCTCGCTGCGTGCGGCGGCGACGACGGGAATCAGGCGCCCGCTACCGATGAACGCCCGTCCGCATCGGTTGCGGACACGGATTCGCCGTTCTCCGGCCGGAACGACTCACTCGACCCCAACGATCCCAACAGTCTGTGTTTCGGGGCTTCGCCCGATATCCCGAGTCCATACGAGGGCTGCCCCGGTTACAGCCCGGCGCAGGAGAGTCTGGTGAGGAACTTTCCGGCTCCGTCCCCGAGTGTCAGTGCTTCGAATACCCCCGAGAACGCTCCACCCGAATGATCAAGTCGGCACGCTCGCCGATTCCTACTGATGTGAGGACATTCCGATGAAGAAGTACTCGTTGATTCTTGCCGCTGCGGCGATGCTCTTCTTGCCGGCGTGCAGCGACGACGGCTCCGACACCACCACCACCACGACTACGACCACGAGTGCGACGACCACGGACGAGACGACCACGAGTGGGGCAGCGCCGACGTCCAGCTCTGCCGGCGTTCCGGGGCGCTCGCCTGCTCGGAATGTTCCTGCTCCTTCGTCCATGCCGAATCCGAACGGTGACGGGTCGATGGTGCCGTGTGAGGGGACGATCTGCACCAATCCGAATCACGGCGCGGGTACCGATCCGGAGGAGAACGGTGGGGCGGTGATGCCCAATCCGAACGGTGACGGGTCAGAGGTGCCGTGTGAGGGGACGATCTGCACCAACCCGAATCACGGCGCCGGGAACTGATCCCGCGGAGAACGGTGAAGGGTGTTCGGACGTCAGTTGTTCGGAAACGTACCGTCCAGGTACAGCCATTCGCCGTTCTCTTTCACGAACCGGCTTCTTTCGTGCAGCGAACCTCGTGTGCCGTCGTGGCGAAAGTGGGCCCGGAATTCGACGGTGCCCGCGTCGTCCATGAGGCCGCCGCGGTCGGTGGCCAGAATGTCCAGGCGTATCCACTGCTGGTCCGGATCGAGGTCGACGGTCTTCGGTCTCGTTCGGGGGTGCCATGTCCGCACGAGGTAGTCGGCGTCGCCGACTGCGAACGCCGTGAAACGTGACCGCATGAGACGTTCGGCGGTCGGGGGCGTGGTCTCGCCGCTGTGGAAGCGGCCGCAGCACAGGTCGTAGGGCTCACCGAGCCGGCAGGGGCAGGTAGTTCTCACCGTTCCAGTATCGCGGAGTCCGGCTTGCCCGAGTACTGGCGCATCGCGAGGCCGCTTACACCCCCGATCACGATCAGAAGGATCGCGACCCAGTCGGGGTCGTTGTCCGTCACGAGCATGGCGATGCCGACGGCTGTCACGAACGGTGGCAGAAAGTCGATCAACCCTGTCCACGGCGGTCCCGGTTCCGACGTGTCGCCGGCGGCAGCAGCTTCGCGTGCGCTGATGTAGTCCGGATACCACTCGGTGAATGCCACGGCGAACAGCAAGGTGCCGAGCGGGATGATCCATCCGGTCCAGAAGCCGTTCGGCTGTTCGAGAACGGCGTCCGCGAACAGACCGACCAGAGCGTTGACGGTGAACGCAGCGCCCCAGACCAGGGTGATGTTGCGGTTGACGCGATAGAAGATGGGCGTGTCCCACAACTCTTCCGGAGCTTGCTCGCGGGCGTATTGCAGTGTGAACGGGTTGCGGATCAGGATCGACCCGAATGCGAACACGACGAGGGCGATGCTGGTCATCTCTCCCGCCCACTGCTCCAACCAGTTGATGAGACCATCGGAGGCGACCAGCCCGATCACAGCCAACGTGCCGAAGTAGGCGAGGTCGAACAGTTCGAGCAGCTTGAACGACGTTCCCCGTTTGTGGCCCAGGAACGTGAACAGCAAGGAGAGGCCGAGAGCTGTGCAGACCGCGATCTCGAAGCGATCCGGTCCCACGAGGACCGCCATCGCGATCCAGGGCAGGAGTCCGGCCAGCGGGGACTCGAGGAACGTCTCGAGTAGGCGGGGTTTCGATTGCAGGTTGACCACGGAGTCTCCTTCACATCGGCCTTCTCGAATTCTTGCAGTTCGTGCGCCGAACCGTCCGGGGAATCGCCTGGTCTACCCGACTTCCGAGATCTCAGGGTGATACCTGATGGCGGCGTGTCCAGATTTCGATAAGGATGGTGCGCATGAGCACGCACGCCGCAGCCGCCCGCGCAATCGATCTGTCCAAGACCTACGGGGAGGGCGATACCACCGTCCGTGCCCTCGCAGGCGTATCCGCAGACTTCGCGCGAGGTGAGTTCACGGCGATCATGGGTCCGTCCGGATCCGGGAAGTCGACGCTGATGCACTGCCTGGCCGGACTCGATGTCGCGTCGTCGGGTTCGGTCCTGATCGGGGACACCGAGTTGACGACCCTGTCGGACCAGGACATGACCGCGCTGCGACGGGACCGGATCGGGTTCGTGTTCCAAGCGTTCAACCTCGTTCCGACGTTGACGGCTCTCGAGAACATCACGCTGCCGTTGGACATCGCGGGGCGGACCCCGGATGCGTCCTGGCTCGACAATGTCCTGACCCGGCTGGGATTGAACGATCGGCTCGATCACCGTCCCGGGGAGCTCTCCGGTGGCCAACAGCAGCGTGTGGCGTGCGCCCGCGCACTGGCCGGGCAGCCCGAGATCATCTTCGGCGACGAGCCCACCGGAAATCTCGATTCGAAGTCTTCCGGTGAGGTGCTTGCGATTTTGCGTGCGGCAGTGGACGAATTCGGGCAGACAGTGGTGATCGTGACCCACGATCCGCGCGCCGCTGCGTACGCCGACCGTGTCGTGTTTCTCGCGGACGGTCGGATCGTCGACGAACTGCGTGAGCCCACCGCTGATTCGGTGCTGGACACGATGAAGCGCCTGGACGAGCCTGCGTCAGACGCCGGCGTCAATGCGGTGGTCTGATCCATGGCTGATTCGCCCATGCGCAGGGTGTCGTTGAGGAACCTGGCAGCGCACAAGGTTCGGCTGGCTCTCACCGTGCTGTCGGTGGTGCTCGGTACTGCTTTCGTGGCCGGTTCGTTCGTGTTCACCGACACTCTGGCGCGCACGTTCGATTCGATTTTCGACGACACCGCGCAGGGGGTGGACGTCCGGGTCTCCACCGAAGGGCAGACCTCGCGGGGCGTTCCGAACGCCGAGATCGACAAGATCGAGGCCATCGACGGGGTGCGGGCAGTCGCCCCCTTCTCGAGCGGCCAGGTCGTGCTCCTGAACTCGGAGGGCGCTGCCGTGCAGACGGGTGGCGCTCCGACGGTGGGTGTGTCGTATCTGCCGCCGGACCGCGCCCTGTCGGAGCCCGATCCCATCGTGGCGGGGACCGCGCCGGTCCAGCCGGGAGAGGTGGCGATCAACACGAGCGCTGCCGAACGGGCCGAACTGTCGGTGGGCGATGCCACCGAGATTCTCGTGCCGGCGCGCGGAATGGTGGATGTGACGGTGACCGGCATCTACGACACCGGCAACGACACCGGTGGGTTCATCGGGGTGTCCTTCGTCGACTCTCAGGCGCGGGAACTGTTCACCGACGGCAAGCACGTCGAATACGTCGACGTGGCGGGCAGTGGTGTGTCCCCGACGGAATTGAAGAACAGTATCGCCGCGGCGTTGCCGGACTACCAGGTGCAGACCGGTGACGAGGTGCGGGAGGAGATGCAGTCGCAGATCTCCGAGGCGCTGAGCTTCGTCAACTACTTCCTTCTCGCGTTCGGTGCTATTGCTCTGCTGGTCGGCACGTTCATCATCTACAACACCTTCTCCATGCTTGTCGCTCAGCGGCTGAAGGAACTTGCCCTGCTGCGGGCCGTCGGGGCGAGCCGGCAGCAGATCGGCCGATCGGTGGTGTTCGAAGCGCTGGTGGTCGGTGTCATCGGTAGTGCCCTGGGCATCGTCGCCGGCATCGGGTTGGCCTACGGACTGCGCGGGTTGCTCAACGCGTTCGACCTGGGTCTGCCCGAAGGGTCGCTGCAGGTCGGGCCGCGCACGATCGTCATCGCGCTCGTCGTCGGCGTGCTCGTTACGACGGTCAGCGCCTACGCGCCGGCTCGCCGCGCCTCGAAGGTGCCGCCGGTCGCTGCCATGCGGGAAGAGTTCGCGTCCACGGGCGATTCACTGCGGACCCGCACCTTCTTCGGTATCGGTCTCGGCGCGCTCGGTGTGGTCGGCCTGGTGGTGGGGTCGCAGGGAACCGGCAAGGGTGCTGCCGCGCTGGTTGGCGTTGCCGCGTTCGCGTTGATTGTTGCGGTTCTGTTGGGCGCACCCGCGTTGTCGCGGCCGATTGTCGGGGCGCTCGGTTCGGTACTGACGAAACCCTTCGGGTCGATCGGAAAGCTGGCTCGCACCAACGCAGTCCGCAACCCCCGCAGAACCGCGGCCACCGCGTTCGCGCTCACGCTGGGTCTGATGCTCGTGTCCGTGATCGGGGTGTTCGGCTCGTCCGCGAAAGCCAGCATCAACGCGCTTGTCGACGTGGGAGTGTCGGCCGACTACGTCCTCACCGGCCCGGACATGATGGGCGTCCCGACGGGTGCGGCACCGGCCGTGGAGAAACTCGACGCTGTGCGCAGCGCGGTGGCGCTGCACCGTGTGTCGGTGAAGATCGACGACGAAGACCAGTTCGGGGCCTCGTACGACGGACCCCTGGACGGGGTGCTCGACTTCACGATGGTCGACGGCACAGCCGATATCAGTGGTACCGACATGTTGGTGTCCCAGACGACGGCCGACGAGAAGGGCTGGCAGGTGGGGTCCACCGTCGACCTGGTCGACGGCGACGAGCAGACGGTCACCACCACGATCACCGGGATCTACGAGGACACCCCACTGTTGGGCGCGTGGTTGGTTTCGGACGAGGTCTACCGCGACGTCATGCCGGCGTTCTCGATGCCCGACATGCTCGTGCTCGTCGACGCGGCGGAGGGTGCAGATCTTGCGCAGTTGCGTAGCGAACTCGAGCAGGCCACCGAGCAGTTCGTGGTGGTGCAGGTGATGGACCCGGAGCAGTTCAAAGGTGTTCAGGCACAGCAGATCGACATGCTGCTCGCCATCTTGTACGGACTGCTCGCCCTGGCTGTGGTGATTGCCGTGCTCGGGATTGTGAACACACTGGCGCTGTCGGTGGTGGAGCGGCGACGGGAGATCGGCATGCTGCGGGCAGTGGGTATGCAGCGTGTTCAGATGCGCCGCACCATCTACCTCGAGTCGGTGCTGATCGCGGTGTTCGGCGCGGCTGTCGGTGTGGTGCTGGGTGTGGCGTTCGGCTGGGGATTCGTCAGCACCCTCGCCGATCAGGGCATCGACCGAATCGCAGTCCCGTGGGGGCAGATCGTGGCGATGCTCGTCGGCTCCGGGGTGGTGGGAGTGCTGGCAGCCCTGTGGCCGGCGAACCGGGCGGCACGAACACGGCCGCTGGAGGCGATCGCGGACCTGTAGCGGTGGGCGCATCGCGCGTGCAGCACCAAAAAGGGGCGCTGTGAAGCCCGTGGTGCCCTGGCCGGATCGGCTGTCTCGATTCGCTCCGGATCTGCGCGTGAAGATGGAAATCGACAGGTGGGCGGTGGCGCTCTCGCGGTGCTGACGCCGGTATGAGGAGAACGCCTGCGCGGGTTCGGCGGATACGGTTTCATGGACGCGAGAGGGGATGGTGCACGATGAATCTGAACCTGACGGACGAGGAACGCGCGTTTCGCGACGAGATGCGGGTGTTCTTCACGACGCAGATACCTCACGAGATTCGCACGCGATACGCGAGCGGCGAAGCATTGGGCCGGGACGCGATGATCGAGTCGCAGCGGACCCTCAACGCGCACGGTTTGGCCGTTCCGCATTGGCCGGTCGAGTGGGGCGGCAAGGATTGGACGCCGATCCAGCATCACATCTGGCTCGACGAATTGCAGTTGGCGTCCGTGCCGGAACCTCTCGCCTTCAACGCGAACATGGTCGGTCCTGTGATCGCGGCCTTCGGTTCGCAGGAGCAGAAGGAGAAGTTTCTGCCTCCCACGGCGAACCTCGACATCTGGTGGTGCCAGGGATTTTCCGAGCCGGAGGCGGGCTCGGACCTGGCGTCGCTGAAGACTCGTGCGGTACGTGACGGCGATTCCTACGTCATCAACGGGCAGAAGACGTGGACGACACTCGGGCAGTATGCGGACTGGATTTTCTGCCTCGTCCGTACCGACCCCGATGCGCCCAAGAAACAGGCCGGTATCTCGTTCGTTCTGGTGGACATGTCGACACCGGGCGTCACGGTGCGTCCGATCAAGCTGATCGACGGGGGATACGAGGTCAACGAGATCTTCTTCGAGGACGTCCGGATTCCGGCAGAGAACCTCGTCGGCGAGGAGAACCAGGGGTGGAGCTACGCAAAGTTCCTGCTCGGCAACGAGCGCACCGGTGTGACCCGTCTCGGATTCACCAAGGTGCGCCTTGCCCAAGCACGGGAACGTGCCGCGCAGATCGACGTCGACGGTGGGACACTGCTGGAAGACCCGCTGTTTGCGGCTCGTCTGGCGGAACTGGAGAACGAGATTCTCGCACTCGAGCTCACACAATTGCGGGTGGTCGCGAGTTCAGCGGACGGCAAACCGAACCCGGCGTCGTCTCTTCTCAAACTGCGCGGTTCCGAACTGCAACAGGACACTCTGGAGTTGCTCGCAGACATCGCGGGCCAGGACTCGTTACCGTTCTCGGCGGGTGCCGATTGTGCCTCGCCCGTGTGGGCTCAGCGCACCGCGCCCACCTATCTGAACTACCGGAAGGTCTCCATCTACAGCGGGTCGAGCGAGGTGCAGCGCACCATCATCGCCTCCTCGATTCTCGGATTGTGAGGGTCGGGTATGGACTTCGAACTCGACGACGAACAGAAGTTGCTGCGCGACACCACCCGCGACGTGCTGGCGCGGGCCTACTTCCCGGAGAGGCGCAACGAGGTGATCGCCACTGATCGTGGCTGGGACCCGAAGGTGTGGCGCCAATTGGCGGAACTCGGGCTGCTGGGGCTTCCTTTCGCAGAGGAGGACGGCGGCATGGGTGCCGGCGCCGTCGAGATCGACGCCGTGATGACGGAGATGGGACGCAGGCTCGCACCCGAACCGATTCTGGACGCTGTCCTCGTCCCCGGCGGCCTCGTCGCCGACGCCGGGAGCGCCGATCAGCGGGCGAACATTCTGCCGGCCTTGGCTTCCGGTGAGAAGCTCATGGCATTCGCGCACAGCGAGCCCGGCGTGCGGTGGCCGTCTACGAAGATCTCCACGGTTGCAACAGGCTCTACGGTTGCCGGCGCCAGGGAATCGGGATGGACGCTCACGGGCGTGAAGAACCCGGTACTGCACGGTGGTGACGCAGCCACGTTCGTCGTCAGCGCGGTTCTGCCGGACGGCGGCGTGGGATTGTTCCTCGTGGAGGCAGAGGCAGATGGAGTCACGGTGCACTCGTATGCGACGCACGACGGCCTGCGGGGTGCGCAGGTTGCCCTGCAGGATGCGCCGGCCGAGCAGCTCGGCGACGGCGGTGACGCGAGCGGTCATATCGAGGTGTGCGAAATCCGTACTCACGCCGCCCTGTGTGCCGAAGCAGTCGGTGTCATGGAAGAAGCGCTACGGCTCACCACCGCGTACCTGAAGACGCGCAAACAGTTCGGTGTTCCGATTGCCAAATTCCAGACGTTGACCCACCGCGCCGCGGATATGTACGTGCTGCACGAGCTCGCGCGAAGTATGAGCCTGTATGCGACGTTGTCGCTTGCTGCGGGGAAGAAGGACCGCGTTGTGGCCTCCCGTGCGCGTCTGCAGATCAGCCGCTCGGCCCGAAAGATCGGTCAGGAGGCCATTCAGATGCATGGTGGGATCGGGATGACCGCCGAGTATCCGGTGGGGCACTACGTGAGCCGATTGACCGCGATCGAGCACACCCTGGGAGGCGGTGACGATCATTTGAGGGTGCTCTCGTCAGTGGTTGCGGAACCCGCCCAGCTGCTCTGAACTGCGATTTCAGGGAAGGACCTGTCCGTAAAGGTCTCGAATTGGTATCGGACTGGGCAATTCGGACGTGTCGTGCACGGGACTGGTGTTGCGCGTGATTAACGTCGCATGCGCAACACAACCCAGAACGAATGGGGGAACGTTCGCACACCGTACGAAGGAGTACCGCTATGCGGTTCGCCATTGTCAAAGCAGTCGTCTGGACTCTGTTCGCCATCGGATCGATCGGTGCCGGTATCGGTATAGCCGAGCTGCACGTCGAATGGATTGTCGCTTCACTGATCGTCGCGTCCGTTTCCGGGCTCGTCCTTCTCCGCATACGTGCCGACGCGCACCCCGAGGTGCGGGTGGGTATCGATCTCGAGCAGACCTCTCACCGGGTCAGCGCAGGCTGACGGTGCCACCCACGGCAGACCGTGGGATCTCGAGCTCCCGCAATGATGCTCGTCGGCGCTCGATGGTGGCCGCTGCGGAGGTGAATGCGTTCCGCCATTCCGGGTCGGCAGCGCTCTGCGCAGCGTCGGTCAGCAATCCGGCCGCCGACAGCGGGAAATGCGTCTCGGCCGACCGGAGCATCGTGTGATGGTTCTGCGGGGAGTACGCGCCAAGTGGACGGCCGGACCGGGCCTGTCGCGCCGCAACCTGCTCGAGCTGTGCAACCACTCGACGGGCAACACGCAGTGGCCACGGGTGGCCCAGCCCCTCCAGGAGGGCGAGGCCGTCGACGCCCAGCAGGTAGCGATCAGCAGCGCCGGTACTCACATAGGCGTCGAGCGCCTTGCGTGGGACCAGCGAAGTGATGCGGCGATTCAACTGCCTGCCCTCACGCGCGAGGAACGCTTCCGCCCAACCGTTGTTGCGCTGTGCGACAGTTGCACCACGCCATGCCTCGATGATCACGGAGCGCCAGCGTTGCTCGATCGGCATCTCGAGTGCAGCGGCTGCCGAGCCGGTCATCTCTTCCCACACGGTCAACGGTGTGGCAGCAACGACCATTCGAAGCCACCACCCGCGTATTCCGTCGTTCTTGAAATGTACGTTCTCGATACCGTCGCGGCGCGCCGAACTGTCCAGTGATCCTGGGATGCGGATGACCAACCGTCTTCGCAACGGCTTGGTCTCGACGCGAATCCAGGTGCGGGCACGGTCGGCCATGCGTCTGGCGTACCGGGAATCCGGGAGGCGGCGCAGCAACTGAACCGCGCGCTCGCGTACACCCTTGTTGGGATCGTCGAGTGCGTGCTCGAGAAGATTCTCGTCGGCCGGTCCCGTGCCGAAGTTCAATGCAGTGAGGAAGTCGGCGCGGTGCTCTCCGGTCTCCGAATCCCACACACGTTCGAGCTGCCCGAGTGCGGCCACCGGATCGAGCGTCCGTGCGATCCTGAGCCACTCCAGTCGCTCGCGATGGGTGCCGTGACGCCACGCGTCGTTGCCCGCGTCCAGTTCTGCGCACAGGATGGCCCACTCGGGGTTGTGTACGGCCAGCTGTTGCCCATGCGCCCCGGCGAGGGTGAGCAGATTCGCGCGATGTGTTCGGTCGGTCATCGCTGCGTCCAGAAGTTGAGGTACGACCTCGTCGGGTGCGTGGTAGGACGCGGACGTCGCGGCGGTCAGCCATTCCTCCAACATCCACGACTTCGATTCGAGGAGATGTAGTAGATCGTCGACAGCGGAGCGGGAGAGAACCCGCCCACCGTCGTCGAACCGGACTGTCGTCACATCCACGACATTAGGGCAGGCGGTTCACAAGGAGTAGAAGGGCTCCGCGTATCGGAATCTGCCCTTCATATCGGGCCTCCACCTGGCGAGTCGGCGCACCTGAAAATGCGAGGCCCAGGAGGGTTCGTCAGGTTCGATACCTACCGAGTGGGCCGCCACGAAACCGAACCGTGGGTAGTAGTCCAGGTGGCCGAGCAATGCCACCAGCGGTGCATTCATCGCGTCGGCGCCGCCGAGTGCGGCGTGCATCAACGCCGCCCCCACGCCGGAACCTTGCTGTGTCGGGAGCACGCCGATCGGTCCGAGGGCCAGAACCGGCAGCCCGTCGAGGTGTGCGCGTGTGAGGCAGACGTGACCGACCACTGCTGTGCCGGGTTCCGTGGTGTCCGGTTGTCTGGTGTCCGATGGTGCCGAGTTGAGTTCTGCGACGAGTGACAGTTCCGGAATCCATGACGGGTCGCTCCGCAGGGTGTCGACCAGTGCCACTTCGGCAGGCTCGTCTCCAGCGAAGGCGTGGCGATGGACGTGGGCGATCGCCACGGTGTCTGTGCTGATTTCCCGTCGAATGATCACCGGACGAAATGTTTCATGTGCGACGTCCCGGCGCAAGGAAATTGCGGGCTGGGGAGTTCAGAGCTGCTGGGCGGTAGCTGGTTGCCGTTCGTCAGAGGCGAATTCGGGGTGTGTGTCGGGGGTGAAGAACCCGAAGGAACTAGTGGATTACCGGTTAGAGTGGCGGTGCATATCCATTTGCGCGACATTCGCTGGTTACCCGAGGGAATGGAGACACCTTTCGTGCGTGAATACACCAGCCCGAAAACCTTCACCGTGGCAGACAGAGAAAATGCAGTACTCACGGTCTTCGCACAGGCGGAGAGCAATCCGGACCGGGTGATGTACTCGCGTCCGGAGAACAGCGGATGGGTCGACGTCGATGCGCAGGATTTTGCTGCGTTGGTGCTGGGCGTCGCCAAAGGGTTCATCGCGAACGGGGTGGAGTCGGGGGATCGCATTGCACTGCTCTCTGCCACGAGATTCGAATGGTCGCTCCTCGACTACGCAATCTGGGCGGCCGGCGGCGCCTCGGTCCCCATCTACGATTCTTCGTCTCCCGATCAGATTCGGTGGATCATCGAGGATTCGGGCGCGGTGGCGGCCGTAGTCGAAACGGCCGAGCATGCGAAGAGCTTCGAAGGGGACGGCACCCCGTACACGTTGAAACGCACGCTCGTCATCGACCAGGATGCAGTCGGCACATTGATCAAGGAGGGGTTGGCGATCGACGACTCCGAGGTGTTCAAGCGGGTGGTGGCGCTCACGGCGGCAGATCTCGCGTCCCTCGTCTACACATCGGGTACCACCGGCCGTCCCAAGGGATGTGTGCTGACGCATCGCAACTTTCTGTCCGAGATACGTGCGCTGCTCGCCGCACCGATCGGTGATGTCGCGCGGCCCGGAAATCGGGCGCTGACCTTCCTGCCGCTCGCGCACGTGCTGGCGCGATCGGTGTCGCTTGCCATGTTCGAGGGCGGCGCCACCCAGGCGCACTGGTCCGATTTCGGCAGCGTCACCGGTCAGTTCGAACGGTTCGCACCGAACACGATTCTCGGTGTTCCACGGGTGTTCGAGAAGGTGCGGGACGGGGCGGCGGCGAAAGCAGCCAAGGGAGGAAAACTGCAGAAGACGATCTTCGACTTCGCCGAATCCACCGCCGTCGCCTACAGCGAGGCACAGGACAATGGTGGCCCCTCGGCCGTGCTGAAAGCGAAGCGCGTGGTCGCGGACAAACTGGTCTATGCGAAGCTTCGCGCCGCGCTCGGTGACGACTGCTGGTGGGCGATATCCGGTGGCGGCGCGCTCACGCCGAGACTCGGTCACTTCTTTCGTGGGATGGGCGTTCCTGTGTACGAAGGGTACGGGCTCACCGAATCGACTGCGGCGCACTGCGTCAACGTGCCGGGGGAGCAGAAGATCGGAACGGTCGGGAAGCCACTCGGCGGCCAAGGCGTGCGGGTGAGCGATGACGGTGAACTCGAACTGCGTGGTGATGTCGTCTTCGACGGTTACTGGAGAAACGAGAAGGCAACCGCAGAATCGTTGAACGACGGATGGTTTCGCACCGGTGACCTCGGCAGGATCGACGACGAGGGGTACGTCACGATCACCGGCCGGACGAAGGATCTGCTCGTCACCGCGGGCGGTAAGAACGTCTCACCAGGCCCACTCGAAGACCGTCTCCGTGCGCATCCTCTCGTATCGCAAGCGGTGGTGGTCGGTGACGGCCGCCCGTTCATCGGCGTGCTGCTCACCCTCGACGAGGCGGAGTTCGGCAAGTGGAAGTCTGCACACGGAAAGTCCGCCGATGCCACACCTGCCGATCTGCAAGACGACGAGCAACTGCGCGTCGAGGTCCGAAAGGCCGTCGACGACGCGAACACGACGGTGTCTCACACGGAGTCCGTCAAGAAGTTCGTGCTGCTCGGCCGTGACCTGAGCGAGGAGGGCGGCGAACTGACCGCGACCCTCAAGGTCAAACGTAACGTCGTCACCGAACGGTTCGCCGACGAGATCGACGGGATGTACCGGAAGGGCTGACGGTGCGATCGGTTCGCGCCTGGGTCGGTTCGCGCCTGGGTCGGTTCGCGCCTGGGTCAGTTCGCGATGGCCGCACGGAGGTAGGCCAGGTCCTCCGCCATGCCGTCGGCCGGCGTTTCGAGGATCACCGGAGCCCGTGCCGTTCGTGCCACCTCTGCGAGCACTTCGGGGTCGATGGTGCCGTCCGACAGGTTGGCGTGCCGGTCGCGTGCGGACGCGAACCCGTCGCGTGAATTGTTGAGGTGAACGAGGTCGATGCAGCCGGTGATGGCCTTGATGCGTTCCACGGCTCCGACGAGATCCTCGCCCGCCGCCCACGCGTGGCAGGTGTCGAGGCAGAAGCCGGCTCCGTAGTCGCCGACCGCGTCCCACAGCCGCGCGATGTCGTCGAAGTACCGGGTCATCGCGGCGTTGCCGCCCGCGGTGTTCTCGATCAGGATGGGGACCGGGAACCCGCCCTTGTCCTCCTGGCGGGTGAACAGCTTGCGCCAGTTGGTCACACCATCGGCGACGTCCTCACCCGCGCGAACGTGCCCACCGTGAACGACGAGTCCGATGGCGCCGATGTCGGCGGCTGCCTGCGCCTGCTGTGCCACGGCGTTGCGGGAGGGTATCCGCAGCCGGTTGTTCAGGCTGGCG
Organism: Rhodococcus quanlei; assembly: GCF_055231015.1. Taxonomy (NCBI): domain Bacteria; kingdom Bacillati; phylum Actinomycetota; class Actinomycetes; order Mycobacteriales; family Nocardiaceae; genus Rhodococcus; species Rhodococcus quanlei. The sequence continues at coordinate 133,729 of NZ_JBUYWD010000008.1, forward strand.
ACGTTGATGACGTACGACGAGTGGACCACCACGTCGATCGGGCTGGCCAGGATCTGCTCCGTCCGCGGGTGCGGCGCCGGTTTGTTCCACTTCTGCGGATCGGTGACGAACAGTTGGACGATGTCTACGCCCAGTTCCTCACCGTGACCGATCGGGTCGTCGTCCTGGCGTACGTGTGCCCCTATGCGCATGTAGTCAGGGTAGGTCCGCTGAGAGCAGGTGGTCACAGGTCGCGGCGAATGTTCGAACTTTCTGGAACAGTGGAGTGCGGAGAATTTCTAGGAGGCCCGATGTCGGACACCCCGCGAGACCCGTCCGATTTCGAGGCGGTGGAAGAACGCCGCGCTCGCGTGTCCGCCCAGGTGCGGTCCTGGTGTGAGAACGCTCGCATCGACGGCCACCACGATCAGCTGTCCGACGAAGCGGCGGTGCTCATCGCGAGCGGCCACCTGGACGAGGCGACGCGAGATGTTCTCGCGAACCGTCGCCGGGCGGGGAGGCAGATCCCGTCGATCGGCGGGTTCGCGGCGTTGCGCGCATTGACGGACGAGTACTACGACGTTGCGCGCAGGGCCGACTCGATGAAACCTGGACCGGCTCAACTGGTGTTCAAGTACCGAGCAGGTGACGTGGGCAAAAAGCTGAAAAGCATGCGTACGACCGTGGTCAACTCGACAACGCACTACGCCACCGGCGTCCGGCAGATCCGCCGCGACCGCCGCGAGGGGCTGCACCTCGACCCTGCCCAGCGGGACGCGTTGTTCGCGGCCTTGCAACAGACGCCGGCACCGAGCACCGGGAACTGGTTGTCCGATGCTGGAAAGGTCGCGCGGAACACCACCGTCGACAGGCTTTCGGAGTTGTCCGGGACCGGCACTGTTGCGGGCCTCGGACGCAGGGTGGCGGATGTCATCGGCCGCGCGGCCGATCCCGAGCACGACGAGTTCGCCGACCCCTACGACGCTCTGCTGTTCCTGGCAGGGATGCTCTACGACCGCATCAACGGTTCTGCGACCTGGCATTCGGAGCATTTCGCGATTCAGCGTCACCAACTCGATCTCGGTGTGGAGTTGACGCAGATTGCCGTCGACGCCATCGCGTTGCGCGGGATCACGGGTGAACTGGCACAGGCTTTGCGGGGCACCTACGGCGACGTGGCGCGTGAGCAGATCCGGTCGCGGCAGCAGGCGCTGGGTCCGGTGTGGGGGCAGTTGGTCGAGCGGGTCGCGGCATTGGCTCGTATCGGCGATCTCGTGGTTCAGGCGGAGGTGGCACTGCGGTCGGTGCTGGCGGTGCGCCACACGATGAGCCTGGACAGCCGGATAGACGAGTTGATCGCCAGGTCCGGGAATCGGGAACTCTCGGCCGAGAACACGCACTTCGTCGGCGACCAATTCGCCGGTGTCGACGAGCTGATGGGCACGTATCAGAGCGCGTTGTACGGCGATATTGCTGCCCTGACCGCATGGTCCGATGCGGGCGGCGCGGGACGATAGGACTCGGACCGCGAATACTTCGGTGTCCTAAGGATCTGACCTGCCCCCTTGATCCCGGCGAATGTCACACACGTTCAGCTCAGGCATACGGGTGTGACATTCGCCGGGGAGGGGTGGGGTGAGATCGGGGATAGCCTGGGGTCATGGCGTCTCCACAGTTCCTGAACTCGCCCAAGACCTTCGTCGTCGACGCCCTCCGAGGTGCCCTCGCCTCCACGGACGACCTCCGATGGCATAGCGAACCCGGTTACCTGACGCGACGAGAATCGTTACCCCGTGGCCAGGTGGCGCTGCTGTCCGGCGGTGGCTCGGGGCATGAACCTTTGCATGCCGGATTCATCGGGCAAGGAATGCTGACGGGGGCGTGCCCGGGGCTGATCTTCACCTCACCCAACGCGTTGCAAGTGCGTGCGGCCACCGAAGCGGTCGACTCCGGCGCCGGCGTGGTCCACATCGTCAAGAACTACACCGGAGATGTCCTCAACTTCACCATCGCCGAGAAGTTGGTGGCCGAGAACGGTATTGCGGTCGAACAGGTTCTCGTGGACGACGACGTGGCCTCCGAAAGCGACGACGGCCCGGGGCGACGCGGAACGGCCGCGACGGTGGCCGTCGAGAAGATCTGCGGAGCGTCCGCAGAGCGTGGCGACAGCCTCGAGACCGTCGCCGAATTCGGTCGCCGCACGGCCCACGATGCACGAAGCATGGCCGTAGCGCTGCGGGCGTGCACACTGCCCGGCGCGGACTCTCCGTCGTTCGACCTTCCCGAAGGTGAGATCGAACTGGGAATCGGCATTCACGGTGAGCGTGGAACCGAGCGAGTCCCGGGCATGGCCGCGTCGGAGTTGGTGCGGCGGTTGATCGATCCGATCCTGGCGTCGCTCGGGCTCGGCGGCGGCGAGCGGGTGGTCCTGATCGTGAACGGTTTGGGCGCAGCGCACCCGCTGTCGCTGAATCTCCTGTTCGCCGAAGCCGCAACGTATCTCGTCGAGAAGGGTGTGACGGTCGCGCGGTCACTCGTCGGGAGTTTCGTGACCGCACTGGACATGGACGGGGCGTCGATCACCCTTGTGCGAGCAGACGACGACCTGCTCGAGTTGTGGGATGCACCTACGGCCGCACCGGGCTGGCCCAATGCGCCGGGCCGCAGCTTTCACGGTGTGCCGGACGGAATCGAGTTCCGGGCGCCGATCGCGGACGCGGAGAGCACCGATCCGATTCCTGACTCCGACGACGTGTTGGGCCGTCCGGCCGTCGGTCGCTGGATCGCAGATTTCGCCGAGAAGGTGCTGACGGAAGAGCCATATCTCACGGATCTGGACCGGAAGGCGGGCGACGGAGATTTCGGCACCAACATGGTGGCTGCACTCGAGCACGTGGACGTCGCCAGAATTCGTGACGGATTTGCCTTGCCGACCGTCTTCGAGTCCGTGTCGGACGCATACCTGGGCCATGCGGGCGGCACGTCCGGCGCCCTGTTCGGTATCTGGTTTCGGCAGTTCTATCGCGTTGCCGTCGACAACCCGGACGGACTCGACCGTGCTGCGCTGACAGCGGCCGCACGCGGCGGCATGGCGGCGATCATGGAGTTGGGCGGCGCGCGACGTGGCGACAAGACGATGATCGACGCGATCGCCCCTGCGGTCACCGCGCTCGAGAGTGCCACCGACACCAGTGTCGACGACGCGTTGCATCAGGCGGCCGCGGCGGCCGCGGACGGCGCCGAGTCGACCCGGGAGATCACGGCGAAGCGTGGACGTGCCAGCTATGTGGGGGAGGCATCGCGCGGCGTCGTCGATCCCGGCGCGTTGGTGCTGTCGTGGTTCTTCGAATTCCTGCGGTCAGCGCATGGAGCCGGCGGCGGACCGCATAGAGTCGGGTGATGGCTACAGTCTGGACAGTCCCACGCGACATTCTTTCCCGCTGGCTCGATTCTGCCGAGGTTCAGACATTCCTGTCGTCGAACGACCAGGCAGACGCCTCGGCTGATCCGAACGTGCGCATGGCACAGTTCGCCACGGTCACCGAGTCGTTGCAGCGGCATGTGGGTCAGACCTACACCTCGGTACAGTCGGCGTCCGCAGCACTCTTCGATGGCATAGACCGCGGTCTCGGTGTACCGGTCGGTTTGAAGCTTGCCGCACTGCGTCTCGTGGTCACCGCGGTGCACCAGACACGTCCTTCGCCGCAACCGCTCCCGAAGACTGTGACCGGTGAACTGGGCCGGTACGTTTTCGCGCTGCTCGATCCGCGCAGTCGTGCGGTCTTCTACGTCGGGTCGGGTACCGGAAACCGGGTGTTCGGCCATGTGTGGGCAGCGTTGGAAGAGAACGAGAAGCGCCAGGTTCTGACGGACCCCGAGACCGATTCCGCCGAGGTTCGTGACGCAGTGATCACCCGCATCCGTGACATCTACGACTCGGGTCACGAGGTCGAGCACTACGTCCTCGCACACGGAATCGAGCCCGCGGCAGACGACTCCGTGTCGGCGACGGATCGCCTGAATGCACTGGTTGCCGGGTTCGGGCTGGTCGAGTCTGGTGGCGATCGGCCGATGCTGACCAATCTCGTCGGTGCCGACGGCAAGAAGGCCGCGCGCATAGAGGATCTGGCGTTGCTGTATTCGGCGGAGCGGGTGCCGGCCCTTCCGGTTCCCTGCGTGTTGTTGGAGGTGAAACAGACGGCGGGTCGTGATACCACCACGGAGGAGATCTACGCCGCCTCTCGTCAGCCCTGGCCGGCGGGCACCGCAGTTCGCAACACCTCGGATCTTCCGTTGATCGTCTTTGCCGACGATATCGTTCGCGCGGTGTACCGGGCGGAGTCCTGGGAGATCGCTTCTCGGTCAGCCGACGTGGCGCAGTGGCGGTTCACCGGTGAGGTCGATGCGGACTTGGAAGCGCAGTTCGTGCACAAGCGAGTCACTCCCGATCGGGTCGGGCTGAAGCGTTGGCCCGCCCATGGGTGGGTGCCGCATCTGACCAGTGCGCGCCCCGGACTGTGAGCTTTTGGTTTCGTTGCGCTGATTGTGGGTACAGCCGGACGGGCAGAGCAATCACACGTGGAGGCAGTCATGAAGGCGAGCGCACGGATGAGGGCCAGAACGCGGCTGGGGGCCGTCGGTGTGGTAGCGGCAGCGTTCGGCGTGCTGTTATCCGGCGCCGCCTCGGCGGATGTCCTCGACTCTTCGACAGGGCATGTCCGCGCGCCTGACGTCGTGCAGCCGATGCCACCAGGGTTTCCGCCGTACGGTCCCGCCGGTTGCGACGACTGGGCGGAACCGTACGAGCCGAACGTCCCGGAGTGGGGGATGGACCCGTACAACCAGTACGACCAGTGGTGCGACGGTCCGGAAGACGGTTACCCATACCCGGCGACGTACAGCGGCGACGAGGGTGGAGACGATTCGGGCAACGACGGCGACGATTCGGGCAACGAGCCCTGACCTTCAGTCGAGTTCCGGGGGCACCGGGAAACAGGGCACCGGTCGCGGGTGCTGCGGATCCAGTGCGTTGAGCACGTGGACCCCGGCGATCGGGTCGTCCACGATGTCTCCGTGTTCGATGAGGTCGGCCGGGCACTGTTCTTGCAGGACGATGTTGGTGGCGTTCGGCGCCTCGAGGATTCCGCTCGTGTACGGCACCACGACGGTGTCGTACTTGGTGACGATGTTGGTGTAGTGGACGCTGTCGGCGTACGGACCGACCGCACTCAGTTTTCTGAACCAGGGCGAGTCCGCAATGAGTTGCGGGCAGGAACCACAGCCGAGCCCTCGTATTGCTCGTTCGAGTTGCTTGCGCATGCCGAGTCGATCCGCTGCCTGCACGATCTGCTCGTACGGTGGGCGGTGGCTGCCCGCCCACATCGGGGCCAGCGAGACGTACTTGTCCACTGTGGTGTCTCCGCCGAGAAAACGGACGTAGTGGGCGGGCATGATGGCCCCTTGGGAGTGCCCGACGAGATCTACCCGGTCGGCGCCGGTTGCGGCCAGCACACGGTCCACGAATGCTGCCAGATCTTTCGCGCTGTCTTCCATCGGCCGAATTCCTCCCACAGCGTTCAACGGCCACGGCATCTTCGGGAAGTTCCCGAAGGTCGGTGCGAATACGCAGTACCCTTCGCTTTTCAGAACGGGGGAGAGGGTTTTCCAGTCGTTCTGCCGGTTTTGTGAGGTGCCGTGCAGTAATACGACGGGGTTGGGGTGCGCGGGGGTCGGCGCACAATTCCAATCGTTCGACCCTGCGGCGTGGCCGTTCGGCGTCCCTATGAGGCTCACTATCGGTGCCGGCAACGGAATTGCGGCGTGGGCCGGGCTTCCCAGGATCGACGCGACGGCCGCGATGATGCCGACCATTGCAACTCGGGTGCGGTGCGAACGAAGATTGATTGTGCCCATTGGTTACCCCTCAGCAATCTGCATCTCCTACGAACGATACAACCGGTCGGTTTACTTCCAGGGGATTCGGAGCATCCGCGGGATTACGGTGTCGTCACGAAATGACAAACGAAGGCGACCGTGGAAGCGCTGGTCCGATTGACCGGGACTGCCCAGGCGTTCGAGAATGAGTACGCGCCGACCCGCAAACACGCAGTTCGTCGGCGTGGAGGCACGAAATGAACATCGACAAACGATTGATGGTGCTGGCAGCCGTCCCCTCGGCGTTCGGACTCATGATGCCGGCCGTTGCCCAGGGTCAGGAAGCGGTTCCAGCAGCTGTGGTTCAGCAGGTCCAACAGCCCGGTCCGGGCTACCCGTTCGGAGTTCCGGGTTGCAACGACTACATCGACCCGTGGGAGGATTCGGTGCCCGAGGGCGGGCAACCGCATTACGACCGGCTCGACCAATGGTGTGAAAATTGGCAAGGTGACGACGATCCGGGCGAGGGTGACCTCGGCGACGTACCGGAGGACGGTGTCCAACCCGACGACGATGGTGGGGGCACGATCTACATGAACTGACCTGTGAATGCGGTCTTCGGGGCTTGGCTCGGCCCGGCGCATGCTCGTGCGCCCGCGTCAGTTGTCCTTGTGCTGCCGAACGGGCTTGCGGCGGCGTGCACGCATGGTTGCGATGCGGACACGGTCTCGTGCGCGCCGGAGTACCTGCCGCATGGGCCGGACGCGGGGAGTGGGATCGCGCTCCTCGACAGGGATTTCGAATTTCTCGACGCGCGGCGGCCCGTCGCCTTCCCACCAGAAGGGTTCGACCAGATGCTCGATCATCGGAAGTGATTCCTCGACCGAATTCTGCCCCCAGCGCACCGCCCGGTCCATCGCCCGCGGCGACGGCGCCAGGTTCAGGGCGGACAAGGTGGGCCGGAACCGGACGATGCGGTCCGCGAACGGTGCGTTGCGCACCATCTGAATGCGGACTGCCTGCGTGATCGGCTGCAGGAAAAGGTGTTTCGGTCCCCACTGCGGGTGAAAGCAGTCCCACGCGTAATAGCAGGCGTTGCGCGTGCCGAGCCGGCCGTCCTGGACACGGCGCCACGCCATTTCGACGGGGACGTTGCCGGCGGCGAAGCCGTCGAACAGTGCGGCGATGTCCTTCTGTTCGAACAGTTCGTCGAGTATGGGGACCATGTTCGGGTCGTTGGTCTCGTGGTGCAGTACACCGGGGATGGATGCGGAGAAGCTTGCCGCGTCGACCACGTTGAGGTGGGAGGTGAGCTCGTCGGACCCGAGGATGATGGGCTTGACCAGTTGGCGGTCGAGGAAGGCGGAGGCCTGCCAGATCCCGAGCCCCACCTGGCGGCCGAGACCGGCTCCGGTCTTCGGGAGTGCCCGCATCCGCGACGACGCGTTCTCTTGGCTCCGTAGCCGTGCGGGTAGGCGGTCGAAGGATTGATTGCGCACACCGGCGACGACGGTTTCGAACGGAATCGACAGATCCGCGAGCGTCATCGGGGAGCCGTCTTCGCAGCGGAAGAGGTCGTCGGCGAAGTCGTCGAACGTCAGGGAGAAGACTCCGCCCAGCCCGTGCCGTCGGCTGCCGATCCGTGCCGGGCCGAGAATGCCGCCGAAGTTGACCGTCTTCGCCCATTGGATGTATTCGTCCACCGGGACGGGGAGGGTGCGGGCGGTGACGCTGCCGACCACCGCGCCGATCGACGTGGTGAGGATGTAGGCGGGCGTCATCCCCTTGTCGAGGAGGCTCTTCATGCCACCGAGGTACACGTAACCGGCCCCGCCGCCACCACCGAGTGAGCAGACCAGCGCCTTGTAGCACACCTCGGAGTCGAGTTCGACCAGCGAGAAGTCGGAGCCGTGGCGTTCGCTGACCGCGCGACGCTCTTCTTCCAGCGGTTCCACGAGGTGGGGAAGGATCGCCTTTGCCGCAACGAGTCGTTTCTCGAGGTCCTTTTCACCTCGAAGTGGGTCGTGGAGCTCGTCCACCACTCGTTGCCGGAATCCCGCGATTTCGCGTTCGATATCGATGTCGCCGCGGCCCCTGCTGCCGTCCGGACCTGCGGCGCCCGGCTCGAAGACGGTGAGGCGGGCGAAGCTGATGATGTAGCGCAGTCGGCGGTACTCCTCGCGGCTCAGCACCTCAGGATGGGCGAGATCGGCCCTGACCAGTGCGGATTCCATGCGTTGGAGTGCGAGGACCTCGTCCCGGTCGGCCAGTTCCGACAGGTCGACGTGGCCCTGGTCGGCCAGTTCCTGTTCGAACTCGGCATCCAGGTCTGCGGACTCCAGGTCGAGGTCGACCTCGAGGAGATCCTGAGTGTCGTCGTACGAATGTGCCTTCACGGTGACAGTCTGCCGCACAGTGATGCTCGCGACGACCTCCGGGTGACCTCGCTCACTCCACGAAAAGTGCTACGGCGCTTCGTGGAATGTCGGTGTCGTGACGTCGACGGAACATTTCTGCAGGTCGTCCGCTGCCGGCGGTCGAGAGTTCTCCGGTCGGCTCGAGGGTGCCCATCATCTGCCTGCGGAACGAATCCTTGGGCAGCGGGCGTCCGTACACGGTTTCGTAGAGGCGCCGGAGTTCGAGGACGGTGAAGGTTTCGCCGAGGAGGTGGTCGGGGTCCGGATGCCGCCCGTAGCGTTCACGCAGCTCGTCGACGGCGAGGGTCACCATGTCGTAGTGGTCGAATGCCAGGTTCTTCACGTCAGGGCCGTCGCAGGGCAAGAGCATCGTGTTCGTGGGGAGTTGGTCTGACGGGACGGTCGTTCCGTGTGCCATCGACACCACCCAACCTCGGTCGTCCCGGTGCGGATCGTCGAACATGTGCAGTTGATGCAGGGCAGCGCCTTCCACGCCTGCCTTGTCGCGCAGTGCGCGGGTCGCGGCGTCGGTCAGGTTTTCGCCCTGGTGCAGAAAGGTGCCGGGCAGTGCGGGTTTCCCTGATCGGTGGGGGACTGCCAGCACTTTCAGTGTTTCGTCGTCCACCGTCAGCACCGCCACATCGACCGCGACGGAGGGGCGAGGGTAGTCGGTCAGGCGCATTCCGTTCGAGTTCGTCCACGTCACTCTTGCATATTAGCGCGATATTGATCTAATGTTTAGCGCAGAAACGATCTAACGAAAATCGGAGGGGCTATGAGATTGACGCGGCAGCAGACTGCGCGCGCGGCAGGAGTTCTGCTCGCCACCGCGGCAGGGGATGCGCTCGGTGCGGGCTACGAATTCACCCACCCCACGCCGGAGACGGTCATCGACATGATCGGCGGCGGTCCCTTCCATTTCGCTCCGGGAGAATGGACCGACGACACGTCCATGGCGGTAGCGATCGCTGAGGTTGCCGCAGAGGGTGTGGATCTCCGGTCGACGGAGGGACTCGACGCCGTGGCCGCCCAGTTTCTGCGGTGGTACGACTCGCAACCGAACGACATCGGCAACCAGACGCGTGCGGTGTTGTCGGCGCGCTGCGCTACCGGTGCGCAGATGCAGGAACAGGCGCGCAGTCTCACCGGGCGCAAGGGCGGCAACGGTTCGTTGATGCGCACGGCTCCGGTGGCGTTGGGTTACCTCGACGACGAGCAGGGATGTATCGACGCCGCCATCGCGATCGGCGCACTCACGCACGACGACACTCGGGCCGCTCAGGCGTGCGCACTGTGGTCGTACGCCATCCGGCATGCCGTGCTGCACGGAAACTTCGACGGAGTGCGCCGCTACCTCGAGATCGCCGGGGACGATGCGGCCGCCTTCTGGGGACCTCTGCTCGATCAGGCAGAAACCGGAACGCCCGCGGACTTCGCGAACAACGGCTGGGTGGTGCACGCATTGCAGACCGCGTGGTGGGCGATCACCGGCGCGGACGACGGCGGCCCCGAGCATTTGCCTGCCGCACTCGAACGCGCCGTTCGTGCCGGACACGACACCGATACGACGGCCGCCATCGCGGGCGGATTGTTGGGCGCCTGCTGGGGTGTCTCGGCGGTGCCTGCGCAATGGCAACGAAAGCTGCACGGGTGGCCCGGACTCGGCGCCCGTGACCTGCTCCGGCTCGCTGTTCGGTCGGCGGGTGGCGACGAGACGGATATCGGCAATGGGAATGTGATGGGAGAGCGGTCATGATCATCGACGTAGTGGAAGGTGACATCACGCGTGTGCGCGCCGATGCCATCGTCAACGCTGCCAACTCGAGCTTGCTCGGTGGCGGGGGAGTCGACGGTGCGATTCACCGTGTGGGCGGGCCGGACATCTTGGCCGAGTGCAAGACACTGCGCGCGACGTCGCTGCCGCACGGCTTGGCAGAGGGTGCGGCCGTGGCAACGACGGCGGGTCGACTGCCGGCGCGGTGGGTGATTCACACCGTCGGACCGAAGTTCTCCAGTCGTGAGGACCGGTCGGCGATTCTGCGGTCGGCGTACACCTCGAGCTTGGCGGTGGCGGACTCTGTGGGCGCGACGACGGTCGCGTTCCCACTGGTGTCCGGTGGTGCCTTCGGCTGGCCGGTCGGCACCGCAGTTCAGGTGGCGGTTGCCGCACTGAAGAGTGCATCCACGCGGGTGCAGGTGGTCACGTTGGTGGCGTTCGATCACAGTGTCGCGCAGATGATGCGGCGAGAGGCGGGTTAGACAGGCCGTCCCGCGCTACGGTGAGTTGGACCGAAGGAGACCACAGCATGGCCACTTTTGTTCTGCTTCCCGGCGCGGGCTCGGATTCGTTCTACTGGCACCGGGTGACTCCGATGTTGTCGAACAACGGGCACAGCGTGGTGACGGTGGATCTGCCCTACTCACAGAAGGGCGTCGGGCAGTACGAGTTCGCCGATCTCGTCGTCACGGCCGTGGCCGGCGCCGCGCAGCCGCTGGTGCTGGTTGCTCAGTCGATGTCCGCCTTCACGGCCGCGATCGTGTGCGAGAAGGTTCATGTGGATCTACTGGTTCTCGTCGCACCGATGTTGCCGGCTCCCGGGGAATCTCCCGGGCAGTGGTGGGAGAACACCGGTCAAACGGAGGCGCGGCGCGCTGCCGACATCGAGGAAGGGCGCGACCCCGACGCACCGATGGACCCGCGTCCGCTGTTCTTCCACGATGTACCCGAGGACATCATCGGGGAGATCTTCCGACGCGAAGAGGTCGCCATGTCGGATACGTCATTCGAGACGGTCTGGATGGCGGAGCAGTGGCCCGACGTGCCGATCCGTGTCGTTGCAGGCCAGTTCGACCGACTCTTTCCGCTCGGGTTCTTACAAGCCTTGTCCCGGGAGCGCATCGGGGTGGAACCGGATGTGGTGGAGGCAGGTCACCTGATCGCATTGTCCCGCCCGGAGCAGTTGGCCTCCCTCCTCGAGGAATACGTCATCGAGCTGCCGGGTTGATCGACCCGATGACTGCGACGGAAACCCCGACACGAGCCGGCCGAATAGCTCTGCGCATTGCCAATTTTCGGGAGGCATCGGACGACGACAAATTGTCGGCGGGATTTCTGCTCGCTGCCACCCTCGTCGCTCTGGTGTGGGCGAACGTGGGTGATTCGTACCTGTCCTTCTGGCACACGCCGCTCACCGTTTCTGTCGGCGACTACAGCATCGCGCTCGACCTGAAACATTGGGTCAACGACGCGCTGATGACATTGTTCTTCTTCGTCGTCGGACTCGAGGTGAAGCGTGAGCTCACCCTCGGCGAACTCACCGACAGGTCCCGGGCCGCTGTTCCCCTCGTCGCGGCTATCGCCGGCCTCGCGGTTCCGGCGGGGTTGTTTCTGTTGCTCAACCCCACCGGGGAGGAAGCCGGTGCCTGGGGCGTCGTGGTCTCCACGGACACCGCATTCGTGTTGGGTGCGTTGGCGCTGGTCGGCCCACGCTGCTCCGCGCGTGTGCGGGTGTTCCTGCTGACCCTTGCCGTCGCGGACGACATCGGGGCGCTTGCGATCATCGCCGTGTTCTACACCGACGATCTGCGGCTCGGGCCGCTGCTGCTGGGCGCCGTCGGCCTGCTGCTGATCGTGCAGTTGCGGCGGCTGCAGGTATGGCGCGGTGTCGGGTATTTCGTGGTGGCGGTGGGGACGTGGCTGGCGTTCTACGAGTCGGGAGTGCACCCGACGCTTGCCGGTGTGCTGATCGCACTTCTTCTTCCGGTGTATCCACCGCGTCGCAGCGACGTCGAGCGTGTCGATGAACTGACCCGTGCGTTCCGTCAATCACCAAACTCCGATTACGCGCGGGCGGCGCAATTGGGGGTTCTGCGTGCGGTGTCGGTCAACGAACGACTGCTGCGGCTCTATCAGCCGTACACGGCGTTTCTGGTGGTTCCGATCTTCGCGCTGGCCAACGCGGGTGTGGTGATCACCCCGGATGCGCTTGCGAATGCGGCCACGTCCACGCTGGCCTGGGGTGTGGTGCTCGGCCTGGTGGTGGGCAAGCTGGTCGGTATCACCGGCGCGACGGCGCTGTTCACGCGGTTTCGTCCGGGCAGCCTGCCACCGGGCTTCACGCTCTCGCAGGTAGCCGGGGGTGGGGCCCTGGCCGGCATCGGGTTCACCATTTCGCTGTTCATCGTCGACCTCGCGGTCGAGTCGCCCGAACTTGCCAACGAGGCGCGGGTGGGTGTGTTGGTGGCTGCCGTGATCGCGACCGCGCTCGGGTGGGTGCTGTTCCGAGTCTCCGAGCGGATGCATCCGCCGACCGAGCAGGTGGGTACGCGGCTGCTGCGTCCGGTCGACCCAGATCGTGACCACATCCGCGGGCACCGCGATGCGCCACTGACCCTCGTCGAATACAGCGACTTCGAGTGCCCCTTCTGCAGCAAGGCGACCGGCAGCATCCGCGACGTTCACGCCCATTTCGGTGACGAGTTGCGCTACGTGTTCCGGCACCTGCCGCTCGACGAGGTGCACCCGCACGCCCGGCTTGCTGCACAGGCCAGTGAGGCCGCGCACGAACAAGGGCGCTTCTGGGACATGCACGATCACCTGTTCGGGAACAGTGAGGCTCTGTCCGAAGCCGAAATCTACGGTCACGCGGCACGGTTGGGCCTGGACATGGACCGATTCGAGGAAGCGATGCGTGTGGGTGTGCATCATCACCGGATAGAGGACGACGAACTGGATGCGCAGGCCAGCGAGTTTCGTGGAACCCCCACTTTCTACCTGGGTGCGAGCGGATCGGACCTGGTGCGCCACGTCGGCCCGCACGATGCTGCCACGCTGATTCGCACGTTGGAAGCCGCGCGCGAGTAGCAGCTTTCGAGGGGCGCATCGTGCCGGCAGGCCGAACAGCATCGTGCCGGCTGGCCGAACAATGGTGTCGTCGTTCGTCTCGCTGGGTCCAAATTCGTTCTCGTGGATCTCGCGCCGCTAACTCACGGGTACGCCTGGTCGATGAACGGTCAGGCAGCTGTCTCAGCCAGTACGGCGGATTGCAGCCCTATCGATCGACGCAAACCGGAGGTACCGACATGGAACTGACAGCGCTCCTCGAGATGGTGATCGCACTACTCGAGGTTATGGGCCCGATGATGGGCGAAGGCGGCAGCATGGGCGGTGGCATGGGTGGCGGCATGGGCTCGCTCGGCGGCCTGTCGTAACCCACCCCCCTGCGCGAATGGGACATCCGTCCGTACTGACGGGACGGATGTTCCATTCGTGCGGTGTGAGAGGGGTCAGCGGACGGGCATCGGGGCGGGGATCGGTGGACTCGGCGGCGGTTGGGCAGGTGGTCGTGGAGTCGGCGACGGGGGCGCAGTCTGCACGTTCGGGACCACGGCGGTCGGCTGTTCGTTGCCGGTGGTGATGTTGAAGTCGCCGACGACCACTCCGCCGAAGTCGAAACTTGTCCGGTAGACGACGACAAGAGTGCCGTCGGCACCCGTGAAAATCGTGTTGTCCGCGACCACATTGCTGAGGTCGGCGCGGCGAAGGTGCGCGTCGGTGAAATCGGCGCCGGAGATGTCGGAGCCGTGGAAGTTGGCGCGCTCGAGGTTGGCGTAGCGCAGGTTCGCCCCACGCAGATCGCGGTAGCGCAGGTCTGCGCCCGGGCAACTGGTGTGCTCGGCCGGTGTGGGGTTCGGAACGATCTCACAGCCGTTGACGACCCGCAGCCCGACGTCCTCCGGCGGGGTGGCGAAAGCGGTGCCTGCACCGGTCAGGCCGAGTGCCGCAACAGACGTTGCCATCAGAACACCACGAAATGCTGGCCTCATGCCAACATGATGGCGGAAATGCCCGAAATCCGTGCTGATTCGGCGAATTCGTCGAACGTCAGCGAGATCCCGGCACGCTCGCGAACACCGCCGGGTCGCGGCCCGGAACCTGGGCGACCTGCTTGCGGGTGACGAGGTGCCGCAGATGTGCGGCAGCTTCCGCGAGGGCCATGTGCTTGCCGAGCGGAGAGATCTCGTTCCACGGTTTGTACCACTTCATCCGCTCGGCGACCTGCCACACGGTCAACTCGTCGTCGCCGAACGCGCTGTGCAGGTGCGCAAGTCGGTCTTCGTGGTGTCCGATGAGTTCGGTGGCACGCGCAGGTATGTCGTCGATGGGAATTCCGTGGGCACCCAAACCTCGCGTGACACCCATCTTCTGCACGAGGCGCAGGGAGTCGAGGAATTCGGCGAGACCGTCGCGTTCCTCCAGCGGGTAGGTGAAGGCGCCGACGTGCGGGGTGGTCTTCTGCAGCACGTGGTCGCCGGTGAACATCACGTCCGCGGCTTCGAGGTAGAAGCACACGTGGCCCGGCGTGTGGCCGGGGGTGTGGACGACGCGCAGATCACGGCCGGTCAACGTGACGCGCTGATCGTCGGTAAGGATGCGATCGGGCTTCGACGCCGTGGTGGTCGGCGACTGCGGTGCGTCCACCCGCTCGTACGCCGCGACGTCGGATGTTCCGGCGCCGGCATTGGTGAGGTTCTGTCGATGAAAGTGCCAGAACGCCTCGTCACGTGCTGTCGTCATCTCGTCGAACTGGGAGAAGTCGTCTTCGTGCATGGCGATCCAGGCGCCGGAAGCTTCGCGTACTCGTCCACAGAGGCCCACGTGATCTGGGTGGAAGTGGGTGAGCACCACGCCCTCGACGTCCTGCACCGAATAGCCGATCTCGTTCAAACCGGTGGTGAGTCCGCCCCAGGCGTTGTCGTCGTCCCACCCGGCGTCGACCAGCACCAATCCCTTGGGGGATTCCATGGCGTAGACGAGGGTGTGACCCAGCGGGTTGTCGGTGATCGGGACGGGAATCTGAAATATGCCGTCGCCGATCGGTGCCGCACCGTTCATCCGTTTACCTCATTCACCCGTTATTAGAACGTATTCTATTTCTATCATGGGTACTCCGGCGCGGACGAAATGTCGAGTTCCGGCGGCGGCGCGATGTCACGGGATGTCGTTGCGCTTGCCCCATTCGATGGCGGGGCAGGTGTCCATCACCATGGCGAGTCCGGCGTCGGTGGTGCGGCGGAACGCGTCCTCGTCGATCACTCCGAGTTGGAACCAGACGGCCTTGGCGCCGGTTGCGACCGCCTGATCTGCGAACTCCCCAGCGGCGTCCGACTGGCGGAACACGTCGACCACGTCGACCGGAAACGGGACGTCTGCAAGGGTGGCGTATCCAGGCTCGCCGAGAACTGTCGGCGCGCTCGGGTGAATGGGCACGATGCGCTTTCCGCGCTGCTGTAGTAGGGCCGCTATCTCGTATGCGGTGCGGTCCGGGTTTCCGGACAGGCCCACCACGGCCCAGGTCTTGCAGTCGTCGAGCATGAGGTTGATCGCGTCCAGGTTCTGCCAGTCCTGCTTGCTGGTGCTCATGTGCTCGAACCTACTCCTTGTGAAACGTATCGATAATCGATAGCCTATCGATTATCGATACGTTCTACGGGAGGGTTCGAGATGTTCGGTTCGGCTGACAAGGCATCGACCGTCGTCGATGTGAGCGCAAAGGATCGTCGTGATCTGTGGGCATCGATCGTGGTCTTCGCCGGGCTGGCCGCCGTGGTGATCGTTCGATACGTCTGGATGCTGTCCGAGCAATTGGGAAGCGGAACCATCTCCGCACGTCTGCAGATGTCCGGTAACAGTGTTCAGGCCATCACCTCGCCCAGCGGGGCGGAAATGCAGGTGGGGTCGGTGGTGTCCCTGGAGATACCTACCGCCGATCTTTCGTCGGCGACCGTGGCGTACCTGCGGGTCGCTGATCTTCTGGAAGCTCTTGGTTACCTTGCGGTGCTGGTACTTCTGACGATGCTGGTGGTGCGGTTCATGCGGGGCGGCATCTTCGAATCGCGCTCGGCGAAACTGGTCAATGCGGCCGCGCTCGGCGCCTTGCTGGCGATCCTCGTCCCCGCGCTACCCCGCACCATCGGTGGCAACCTGGTGGTTCGCGACCTGGGGTGGGATCCCAGCGATGTGGATGCGGCAGCGCTCAGTGCCGAATTCTGGCCGATCTACGTGTTCTGCATGGCGTTCTCGGCGGTGGCCGTGATCGTGAAGATCGGCGGACGCATGGCCCGCGACCAGGAGGGTCTCGTCTGATGCCTCCCGAGGAAGTGGGCGATCACGCCGTGCGGTGTCACCTCGACGAGCTGCTTTCGGACCGTGGCATGACGCTGGCGCGCCTGTCGGAGCTGGTCGGCGTGAGCGTCGCGAACCTGTCGGTGCTCAAGAACGGTCGGGCACGAGCGGTGCGGTTCTCCACGCTGACCGCACTGTGCCGAGTGCTCGAATGCGACGTCGGAGACCTGTTCAGCGTCGTCGGTCATCCGTGACTCGGGCCCGCACCCCGGCGAATGTCACATCCGTTCGCGCGAGCTGAACGTGTGTGACATTCGCCGAGGAGGGGGGAGGGGGAGGAGATCAGGGGCGGTCGGCCTTGATGAAGTCGGCGCAGCGTTCGCCGACCATCATTACGGTGATGTTGGGGTTCACCGTGGTGTGTTCGGGGAATACGGAAGCGTCGGCGACGCGCAGTCCTTCCACGCCCTTCACCCGCAGCTGTGGGTCGAGGGGCGACATGTTGTCCGTGGTCGAACCCATCCGGCAGGTGCCGACGGGGTGGTAAACGGTGTTGTGGGTGTTGCTGATGTATTCGGCGAGCTCTTCCTCGGTCTGCACATCCTTTCCGGGGAACAGTTCTTCGCCCGCCCACTCGGCCATCGCCGGCTGCGACACGATGTCACGCGCACGGCGGATACCCGCGATCATGATGCGCATGTCGTAACCGTCGGGGTCGGTGAAGTACCGCGGATCGACGCGCGGCTTGTCGCGGAAATCCCTCGAACGCAGCGACACCGAGCCGCGTGACTTGGCGTGGGTGACGTTGGGGGTGAGGCAGAACGAGTTCTCGTCGGTGGGGTAGCCCTGTCGCATGGTGTGCATGTCGAACGGCACGGAGCCGTAGTGCATCATCAGGTCGGGCCGGTCGAGTCCGTCGTCGATGGTGTCGAAGATGCCGATTTCCCACCACTGGGTGGAAGTTTCGACCATCGGTTTCTTGGCCACCCACGAGATGACGCCCTCCGGATGATCCTGCAGATGGGCGCCGACGCCGGGGGAGTCGACGAGCACACCGATGCCGTGCTCACGTAGATGCACGGTCGGGCCGATGCCGGAGAGCATCAGCAGTTTCGGGGTGTCGATGGCGCCGGCGGACACGACGACCTCGCCCTTCGCACGGATCGTCTGGGTGCGGCCGAACTGGTTGTCCACCACGTCGACGCCCAGGCAGCGATTGCCGTCGAACACCAATTCCTTGGCGCGCAGACCGGTCAGCAAGGTGAAGTTCTCGCGTTCGGAAATCGGGTGAATGTACGACACGGACGACGACGAACGGGTGCCGTCGGCGCGGCGGTTGATCTGGAAGAAGTTGGCGCCGTTCTTGACCGTGTCACCGGTGTTGAACTTGGTGGTGGGCAGCCCCGCTTCGGCGCAGGCCTCGAGCAGCTTGACGCCGCACGGGTCGGCAGGGGGAATGTTCATCAGGTGAACGGGGCCGCTGTCGCCGTGGTGCGGGGCGTTCGGCCCGGCGTCCTCGTTGGTTTCGAGGCGTTTGACCACCGGCCACACGGTGTCCTTGTTCCAGCCCTCGGCGCCGTGTTCGGATTCCCAGCCGTTCATGTCCTCGGCGGGCGGCCAGAACGCGATGCAGGAGTTGTGCGACGAGCAGCCGCCCATCACCTTGGCGCGCGCGTGTCTCATGAAGGAGTTGCCGTTCTCCTGCGGCTCGATGGGATAGTCCCAGTCGTAACCGGATTCGAGCAGTTCCATCCAGCGCGCGAGTTCGAGCACCTCGGGGATGCCGCGGTCGTCGGGTCCGGCCTCGATCAGCGCGACGGTGATGGATGGATCCTCGGAGAGCCGTGCGGCGCAGGCAGCACCCGCTGACCCGCCGCCGATCACCACATAGTCGAAGGTGCGGTCGTCGGTACTCATCGGGTGTCCTCCTACGTGTCGTTGCTGAACCAGCCGGTGACTGCGGGCGCGATGTTCTGGTAGACGTGCTTGGATTCGCGGTATTCGTCCAGGCCGGTGGGGCCGAGCTCGCGGCCCACGCCGGACTGGCCGTACCCACCCCATTCTGCCTGGGGAAGGTACGGGTGGAAATCGTTGATCCAGATGGTTCCGTGCCGCAGCCGGTTCGCCACCCGTTGCGCCTTACCTGCGTCCTGGGTCCACACCGCGCCGGCCAATCCGTAGGTGGTGTCGTTGGCGATGCGGACGGCGTCGTCCTCGTCGGTGAAGGTTTCGATGGTGACGGTGGGGCCGAACGCCTCGTCGATCACGACGGACATGCCCTGACGCACCTGATCGAGGATCGTCGGCTTGTAGTAGTAGCCCTGGTCCAGGTCGGTGGAGCCGGATGTGCCGGTGGCGAACTCGCCGCCCGTGCGAAGGCGGGCCCCTTCGGCGACCCCCGCCTTGACGTAGGCGTGCACCTTGTCGCGGTGTGCAGCGGAGATCAGGGGACCGGTCTCGGCGTTGTCGTCGAACGGGCCGCCGATGCGGATCTTCTCGGCGCGGGCCACGAGTGCGTCGGTGAACTTGTCGGCGATGCTGTCCTGCACCACGATGCGGGCGCCCGCCGAACACACCTGGCCGGAGTGGACGAACGCACCGTTGAGGGCGTTGTCGACGGCGGCGTCGAAGTCTGCGTCGGCGAAGATGACGTTGGGGTTCTTCCCACCGAGTTCGAGGGCCACCTTCTTGACGGTCGCGGCGGCGGCTGTGGCCACCACCTTGCCGGTGACGAGTCCACCGGTGAAGGACACCAGGTCGACGTCCGGGTGTTCGGACAGGGGGGCGCCTGCCTCGGGACCCGATCCGGTGACGAGGTTCGCCACCCCGGCCGGCAGACCGAGTTCGTCGAGTACCTGCATGACGAGGATCGCGGTGTGCGGGGTGAGCTCGGCCGGTTTCAGGACGAATGTGCAGCCCGCGGCCAGCGCGGGCCCGATCTTCCAGGCGGCTTGCAGCAGCGGGTAGTTCCAGGGGGTGATCATCCCGCACACACCCACCGGCTCGTACTGGATGCGGCTGACCACGGTGTCCGTGCCGGCGTCGACGAGTCGGCCGGCGTCCTGTGCGGCAGCACGGCCGAAGTATTCGAAGCAGGCGATGATGTCGTCCATGTCGATCTCGGATTCGACGAGACGCTTACCGGTGTCGAGGGATTCGGCGCGGGCGAATTCGGCTTTGCGTGCACGCACTTGGTCGGCCAGCTTCAGCAGCAGGGCGCCACGGTCGGCGGCGGGGACGAAGGACCAGCGTCCGTCGTCGAACGCCGTCCGGGCTGCGGCGATCGCCCGTTCGGTGTCAGCGCGGGTGGCCTCACTGACCGTGCCGACTCTCTCCCGGTCGGCAGGGCATTCGATGTCGCGCGTGCCGCCGTCTGCGGCCGCGTGCCAGGTGCCGTCGATGAACAGGGTTTGTGCGGTCATGCTTCCTCTTTTCCGGAGTTGCTGCCGGCTGGGGTGCTTCCGTTGCCGCCGATGGCCTCGAAGTCGTGCGACCAGTCGATGGTCGGTGCGGTGTTCACTGCGGTGGAGTCGGCATCCTTGCTGCGGTGCAAGAACTCGAGGTGGCGTTCGTAGTGGTCGAGGATGTTGCTGATGAGCTGTTCCTTGGTGAAGCCGAACACATCGAAACCGTTGCTGCCGTCGGCGGAGAACACCTCGAGCCGGAAGAATTTGGCCTCGGTTGTCTGTGCGCCTTGGCCGTAGCTCGGGGTGTGATGCCCGGTCGGATACACCTGATAGTGGAACGGGCGCTCGCCGTCGAACGGAACATCGAGGTGGTAGCTGTGGATGCCGCAGGATTCGACGAGCTGCTCGCCCACCGTGGCGACACGACCTGCGCTGCTCAGTTCGTCGGCGACCTCGCGCAGCGCGGGCCCGACCACCGTCGTGGCGTATCGGTCTGTGCCGTGGGCGCTGGGGAAGCGCACGGATCGTTCGATGCGTTGGCGCCAATGCAAGGTGGTGCCGCCCGAGGCGCGGTTGGACAGGGCGTTCGGCAGCGACCGTCGCAGCGAATCCGCCCAGTTCCGTTCCACTTGCAAGGCTTTGAACAGGCCGAGCATGAGGAACACGATGACCACCGCGAACGGCAGACCCATGATGATGGTGGCGTTCTGCAGGGTGCTGATACCGCCGATCATCAGCATCGCCAGGGTCAGCAGGCCGGTGGCGACCGCCCAGAAGATGCGTACCCAGGTGGCGCCGTCCGATTCGTTGTCGCTCATCTTGGAGCTGAAATGCGACATGACGAGCGCACCGGAGTCGGCGCTGGTGACGTAGAACAGCAGTCCGGTGAAGGTGGCGATCACGGCCAGCGCCGGTGCCCCCGGGTATTGCTCGAGCAGGGCGTAGAAGGCGCGTTCCGGGGAGGAGACGGCGGTCTCCCCGAATTCGGAGTTGCCGCCGCGCACCACGTCGATGGCGCTGTTACCGAAGATCGAGATCCACACCAGGATGAACAGGAACGGCACGGTCAAGGTGCCGACGACGAACTGGCGGATGGTGCGCCCGCGGGAGATGCGGGCCAGGAACAGACCCACGAACGGTGCCCACGCGATCCACCAGGCCCAGAAGAACAGCGTCCACGCGGACATCCACTCGTCGGGGCGGTCGTAGGCGAAGGTGTGCAGCGTCATTTCGGGGAAGCGGCTGCCGAAGTCGCCCAGGTTCTGCACCATGGCATCCATCAGGAAGGCCGTGGAGCCGGCGATGAGTATGAACAGCATCAGCCCGATCGCGAGGATGACGTTGAGTTCGGACAGGCGGCGCACACCCTTGTCGACACCGGATACGGCCGAGGCCATGGCGATGATCACGGCGATCGCGATCAGGCCGGCTTGCGCTGCCGTCCCTTCGGGGATCCCGATGAGGTCGCTCAGACCCACGTTGAGCTGGGCGACACCGATGCCCAGACTGGTGGCGAGACCGAATATCGCGCCGAGGAGGGCGGCGATGTCCACGGCGTTGCCGAGCGGCCCGTCCACTTTCTTCCCGAATACGGGGTACAGCGCGGATCGGATGCTCAGTGGCAGGTTGTGCCGGTAGGCGAAGTATCCCAGCGCCATGCCCATCAGGGCGTACAGTGCCCAGCCGATGATGCCGTAATGGAACAGGGTCCACACCAGCGCCTGCCGGGCGGCCTCGGTGTTGCTGCCGTCGCCGGCCGGGGGCTGCAAGTATTGGGTGACCGGTTCGGCGACCGAGAAGAACATGAGGTCGATGCCGATGCCGGCAGCGAAGAGCATTGCCGTCCAGGAGAACAGTCCGAACACCGGTTTGGAGTGATCCGGGCCGAGTTTCACCTTGCCGACGCTGGACAACGCTGCCCACACGACGAACCCGAGCACCACGGTGACGAGGAGGATGTAGAACCAGCCGAGGTCTCGTGCGATCCAGGTGACCGCGGATCCGATCACCCGGTCGGCGCCGTCCTGGTCGAGGAACGCCCACACGATGATTCCGATGATCCCGACGCTCGAACCGATGAACACCGGCCAATTGACCGAAGCCGAGGGCGCGGGCTTGGCATCGAGGCTCTGTTCTGGGGTGGTGTTCGGTTCTCTCGATTTCGGTTCCATGCACATCCTCGGTCGATCATCGATCTTTCAGCCAATTGACACTATCACCGCAAATGCATCGCGAGGCCGTACCGGAGAATTGGACATCCCACCAGATGGTGCAGGTCAAAGGTGTGTTAACGAGGGTGGGGTTTCGCCATCGACGCGGCACGATCCGTCGTGGGCGGACTCACACAGCGAGGTGTCGTTGCCGGTCGGGTCCTTACTGATCGGGGAGATCGTCGAACAGGTTCGGCTCCTCGTCGGCCTCGAACAATGTCGGTTGCGGTGGCGGCAGCCGACGTTTGACGACGTCGGCCGGTGGGGCAGCCGGGCGTCTACTGCTCGGCTGCTTCGTCTCCTTGGGAAAGGCACCGCCGAGACTTCGTGGGAAGTCCTTGTCGGCGCCGAGGATGATTCGAATGAGCCACTGGGTGGCGTCGTTGAGATGCTGCGGTACGAACGGATCTGCGGGCAGGTCACAGGTGGCGTCGAGGCGATCGCCAGTGACAGTGGCCCGAAAGTACGGCCAGCGCCCGTTCAGATCCGCTGCGATCTCTGCAGCACGGGTGCGGTTGGTGATGTCGCGTACCAGCGGAACATGGATGCGGATGCCGGGCTGCTGGGAGTCCGCCCAGAAGTGAGCGTCGGTGAATTCCAGGTGCATCACCACGTCGCCGTCGTCGTCCCGGGAGTAGTAGGCCTCGAAGTTGTCTTCGAGGGTCTGCTCGATCAAGTCCTGCAGGTGCGCGACGTCGCGTGGGGCGATCGGGGCACGCATGTCGGGTGTCGGTGACTCCAACGGCGGGCATACCGTCGGCAGCTCGAGGTCGTCTGCGTCGAAGGATGGGGCGGTGTACGTCAGGAACGTGGGGTGCGGAACGCCCCACACCTCACGGAACACGCCGACACTCATGACGGCCAGTCGGTCCGCCCACGAGACAGGCAGGTCCACCCAGAACGCGGGTGATCCGAGGCTGAGATCGTCTTCCGGGGTGCACGTGGGACGATTCCAGCCCAGGTCGACCAGGTGTAATTCGTCGGTGTCGGTGAGTGCTCGAGGGCCCGTTAGATAGTGATTGGACGGCACCTCACAACGCACCATGTCTGAGTCCCAGGCGAGGAACTGCACGCCCCGTGGCGGCAGATCGTCTGCGGCATCGGTCTCGAAGGTCGAGTCGACGGTCAGCAGATCACCCTCGTGCATGTCGGCGACGTGATCGGCCAACAGCGTTCGGAACTGATCCCAGGCGCGGTCGACGCTGCGGTCGTACTCGAATGCGTCCTCGGCGGACATGGTGTACCCCCAATGGTGATGGAGCCGGAAACCCCGATCCGGCCGCTGCTTCGCGTGGTGACTGCAACATAGCGGCCGGTACCGACAGGAATGCTGTATTGCGCGGTGTTATCGTGTCTCGGTCTCTCGGGGCGGGTTTGGGAGGAAGCGAAATTCGGAGGGGGAATTCATGCTCGATCAGGATCCGCGGCGCGCGGCGCAGCAACTCGAAGACTGGGCAACCGGTCTCGAGGCGAAAGCGCAGAAGTATCAGATCCTGCACACGCAGATGGCATCGACAAACGTCACCCTTACGTCCCGCGACGGGCACGTGACGGTGACCATCGACGGCAATGGCGTGCCTACCGATATCCGACTCGAGAGCAGCTCGCGAGGGGTCGAGCCGAGCGTGCTGTCGAGTGAGGTGATGGCGTGCCTGCGTCAGGCGCAGGCGATACTGAGTCAGAAGGTGACCGGTCTCGTGCAGGACACGGTCGGTGACGACCAAGCGGGCAAAGATATTGCCGACCAGTATGCGCAGCGGTTCCCGGACCTGGACGCCGAGCCTGTCGGGGAACCTCAAAGTGACGACGAGTACTTCGAGAACGGTTCGTTCCTGCGTCCAGACGAGGGCCGGCGATGAGGGCCGGCGGTGAGAGCCTCGAGGTCAACGTCGAGGAGATCCGTTCGCATGCAAAGTGTGTCGACGACATCGGCTCCCGCGTCGGACAGGCCGCAGATGCTGCGGCGCACGTCGCATCCCTCGACGATGCGTACGGAGTCTTCTGCCAGTCTTTCGGGGCAATGCTGAAGGAACCTCAGCAGAGGGGTGTGGAGGCTATTCGGTCCAGTCACACTGCGTTGCAGTCGATGAGCGACAAGCTCGGGTCGTGCAGTGACGCCTACGAAAAGGCCGACGAAGCGTTCAGTGCCTCGCTCCAGGGCATCCTCGAACAGGTTGATGCTATGACGGCGGTGCGTCAGGGTGGTGGTCGCTGATGAGTATTGATGCGGTCACGACGAATCCCCTTGTGGAGCAAGGTAGCGACAAGCGCAACAACTACGAGGATGGCCTTCTCAATGACAGTAACCTCGGTCTGCCGGGCGAAGGCGGTACCGGCGCTCTAGCAGGTATCACCGCGTTCGAGGCCGGGTGGCAGTTGGGGAACGGAATCGCAGAGGGTGATTTCGGGGCGGCCGCCTCCGGCGCGCTCGGTGCGGGACTCGACATAGCGATGGTGGCCTCGGATCCGATTGGTTACGTTGCTGGGCAGTGCATCACGTGGATGCTCGACCACATCGAACCCGCGCGAGAGGCGTTGGACAGTGTTGCCGGAAACCCGGCAATGGTGAAGGCGTATGCGCAGTCCTGGACCAACGTCGAGGAAGCCTTGATGGCCGTCCATGGCGACATGACAGCGGCGGTTAGTTCCGGAACTCCTGGCTGGTCTGGTGCTGCTTCCGATGCCTACCGCGCACACGCGGCGCGCGTTGCTGATATCACCGGCGGTGCTGCTGGTGCTGCCCACGGAATCGCGAAACTGACCGACGGGATGTCCGAGATCGTCGGTGGTGTCAGGACCGCGATTCGAGATCTGCTGGCGATGATTGCTGGAGCCCTGGTGTCGTGGACTGCGAAGATTCTCTTTACGGCAGGTGTGGGCACACCTTTGGTTGTCGCCGACGCGGTAGCACGCATCGCTCAGGTTGTCCGGACTGCGGGGCGTCACCTCGACGACTTGGCTGACAAACTCTTCGATGCCAAAAACTTCATGGTTCTGCTGCGCGACCTCTTCGACGGCCTGTACAGAGCGAACCAAGAACTACAGGCAGAATGAGAGTCTGACTCGATGTCCCTACTTCCACTCGACCCACCCGGAGTCGACGAGCCGGCTGCCGTGCCCGAGGTGCAGGTGGCATGGTCGCGAGTGAGGCGTCTGCTCATGGCTGCGTTCGTGTGGTGCCCCGCGATTGTCGTCATGCTGTCGGCTGTTGCCGTCGTTCCTGTCTGGGCGGGTAATGGTGCGACAGAGTGGTCCTGGGTGCCGGCGGTTGGCGCTGCGGCCATCGCGGCAGTGGGAGCCCTGTGGATCAGGCGAAACGGCACAATGAACCCGGGCCGGTGGCCGACCACGTCTTTTCTGGTGATGGTTGTGCAAGCCATGTTCGGGCTGATCGGTGCAACTGCCGTAGTCGCTGCCAGCAGCGACGACAAGGGGTTGACCTGGATTCTGGGTGCCGCATTTCTGGGCGCAGCGGCAGCAGTTCTGACTGGTTCGGCCCTTGCCTTCTCTGCGATGCGCACGATTCGACCGCCAAGAATCTCGGCATGGGGGGAAACCAGTTTCGAGGTCGACTTCGGAGTTCGGTACTCGGGTAGGCCGGCGCGCCGGCCGATGGGTACAGGTAGCGCAGGAATTCAGGTGCTGATCATGTCCGTGTCAACTGAGTCGATCGGTCTGTCGGTAACGAGTCCTGGATATGTGGGTGCACTCACGGGCCCGGACGAGGGCACGTACAGGGACTTCCCGCTCCGCGATATTCGCGATTGCCGATCGGTGATGCTGGGCGAAGAAGTGTTGTCGCAGCCTTGGATCACCCTTCGATCCGGTACGCCGATTTGGGCGGTGCCGGGGGAGGCGATTTGGATTCAAGGCCAGGGCGGAGAATTCGTCATCCCGGTGGAGAACGCGGAAATGGTCGCCGATTTGATCAGACGACGGGTTCGTCGCGCAGCGCGCGCACAACCAAGCCATCAGCGTGACATGAGGTGAAATTGATGGCGCTGTTTTCTGTCACTGGGCTCGGCGTCCGCGACTCGGCAACCGTGCCCGAGTTGGCGCGGGAGTGGAGTTCTATACGACTTCGGCTGATGATCGCGTTCGTGTGGTGCCCGGTTGTCCTCGGGGTGTTGGCGGTCGGTGCGGTCGTACCGATTTGGCTGGGCGACGGAGCCGCAACGTGGTCGTGGGTCCCGTTGGCTCTGGTGGCGGCCATTGCGCTTCCTATTGCACGGGGTGTGAGCCGGAGTGGTATCGACGGTGCAGTTCGGTGGCGTCGTAGTGCGTTCTACTCGTCGACGTTGCAGGTCGTTGTCGGGCCTGCCGGTGCCTTGATATTGATGATGTTTGGCGTCGACAGGGACGCACCCACCTGGATGATTCGGGTGGCATATACCTCGGCGCTGGTGGTGCCGTTGGTGGCGATGGTTGCTGCCTATTCAGCCTCGAACAGGCTGCGCCCACCGAGAACTGGTGAATGGGGCGAAGTCGACATCGACTTCCCGTTCGAACTTCGCTACCTGGGTGACCCGGCTGGCCACGTCGGGCATTCGAAGTACAAGAGCCTGGAACAGATTCTGTCCATGACGGTTTCGGCCGATGCGATTGTGCTTGCCGTCGGAAGCCCGAGAAGTAGCCTCGAGCTCGATTTTCCCGACACGGGGCAGTACTCACGGATTCCACTCGGTGATGTTGTCGAATGGCGGCCGATCATGTTGGGTCAGGACGCACTCTCGGCACCGTGGATGATTCTTCGGTCCGGTACTCAGATCTGGGCGTCTCCGGGTGAGGCTGTGTGGATCAGGGCGCAAGCAGGAGAGTTCATCGTCCCGGTCGACAATGCAGGTGCGGTAGCCGACCTGATCGGGCGACGAGTACGGCGGGCATCGCAGCGCGGCCCCACCGAGTACGTGTAGGCCGCTCCTTCACGCGCAGTCGATGCACTTCGTCGCGGTGGGCAGGGCGTCCAGACGTTCGGGACCGATGCCGCGTCCGCACTGGGTGCAGATGCCGTAACTTCCGTCGTCGAGTCGCGCTTCGGCTGCGGCTAGATTTTCGAGTTCGTGTCGTTCGTCGGCGAGCAGCGCCTGCACCTGAGAACGCTCGAACGCGATGGTGGAGCCTTCGGGGTCGTGTTCGTCGTCATCGGTGGTGAATTCCGATCCTGCGACGATGGCTTCGAACCGTTCGGTGAGGGACACGATGCGCCGTTCTGCGTGCTCGCGCGCGTCGGTGATGCGGGATCGATGGGTCATGATCTCAGTACACCGCACACCGCGGCGATAACCATTCTGGTCTGGCGATTCTGTGTAACCCAGGCCGTGTGGTCAGCGATGCTGAGGGCATGGCACTACGCATCCCCGAGAACCCTCGTACCGCCAATCAGGCGGAGCGTGATGTGTGGGAGGCGTTGGTCGGCCAGCTCGGTGAGAACGATCTGGTGGTGGCGAACTTGCGGGTCACCGATCACAAGAAGGACCACGAGATCGACTTCCTGGTGGCGATGGTGGGGTACGGCATCGTGTGCCTCGAGGTGAAGGCGGGCCTGATCTGGCACGAGAACGGTGCCTGGCATCAGGCGCAGCGTTCGGGGGACAACGCGATCTATCCGGTGCGGCAGGCGCGGGACGCCTGTTATGCGATCCGGAGTTTTGTGGAGCGGGACTCGGCGTGGACGCAGGGGCGGCTGCGGTGGGACCACGTGGTGGTGTTTCCGAACAGCGAGATCTCCCAGGACTTCGCCGTCCCGGATTGTCCGCGCTGGAAGGTGATGGATCGCGACGATCTCGCCCAACTGGTGCCGCGTGTGCAGCACGTGCTGGCGGCGCAGGAACTGGATCGCCCTGCGTTGACGGAGGACGGTGTCGACCAGCTCATCGAGGCGCTGAACGGGAGAGGGCTGCCGCAGAAGGACGTCGTGGCGCGGGCCATCGCGAACGAGGACGCTGCGGATGCGCTCACCGCCCAGCAGGCGGCGATCCTCGGCGCGATTCAATTACTGAACCGGGTGGAGGTGCGCGGCGGCGCCGGTAGCGGCAAGACCTACCTGGCGCTGGAACAGGCCCGGCGGCTGACGAAGTCGGGTAAGCGGGTTGCGCTGGTGTGCTATTCGCACGGACTGGCGTCGTATTTGAATCGCCTGACCGCCCGGTGGAATCGGAAGGAGCGGCCGGACTATGTGGGTGAGTTCCACCGGTTGGGGCGAAAGTGGGGAGCGCCGGAGGGGCCGGACGAGAGCCTGCGAACTGCCGAAACCGTGCGGTTCTGGGAGGAGGATTTGCCTCACCGGATGGCGGAGTTGGCAGCCGAGTTGCCCATGAAACAGCGGTTCGACGCCGTGGTGGTGGACGAGGCGCAGGATTTCGCGGACGGCTGGTGGGAGCCGTTGCTGGCGTCGCTGCGTGACGAGGAGGACGGCGGGATCTTCGTGTTCAGCGACGAAGGTCAGCGGGTGTTCGACCGGCAGGGCGTGCCGCCGGTGCAGTTGGTGCCGCTGGTGCTGGACCACAATCTGCGCAACACCCGTCAGATCGCGGAGACGTTCACGCCGTTGGTGGGGCAGCGGATGCGGCTGCTGGGCGGGGACGGCCCGGAGGTGCATTTCGTGGAGTGTGCGTCGGAGAATGCACTGTCGGTCGCGGATGACCAGGTGGACGCGTTGATGGACCACGGTTGGCGCCCGGAAGACCTCGCCCTGTTGGCGACGGGAAGCCGGCATCCCGAGCAGGTGGAACGGCAGGCCGAAGGCAACGCTGCCTACTGGGACAGCTTCTGGGACACCGAGCAGGTGTTCTACGGGCACGTCCTCGGGTTCAAGGGTCTCGAGCGTCGGGCAGTGGTGTTGGCCGTCAACGAACGTGAGCCGCAGGAACGTTCACGAGAGCGACTGTATGTGGGACTTTCACGGGCCCGCGATCAACTCGTCGTGTGTGGGGATCCGGAGTTCATCCGACACGTTGGGGGAGGGGAGATGGTGAGGCGGCTAGGGCTGTGAGGGTGGTGTCGGTCCAGTTGTTCGCCTCGGACGGTTGCAGAGGTCTTGGCGCCCGATGTGTCCGTCATGCGGGCCGGTGTCGTGGTTGAGCAGCCGGCCATCCCCGTCGACCTGCGGGGTGTTCCCGAGGTCGGTGCGGGTGTCGTACGCATCGCCCGAGGCGATCTCTTCCGTGTACACGAACGAGGCCGACTCGTGGCCGACCCGTGCCAGCCACATCGTGATCCTGTTGACGTTGACAGCGTCGGACTGTTTGAGGCCCGCCTGCACTGCAGGGAGGATCTCCGCTGCACGCGCTATGTTCAACCCGGTGGCCTCGGACAGCACCTTGGCCGGGTCGGCTGCAGCGGGTGTGGTGCCTCGTCGGAACGTCGAGAACCCGTCCGGGCGGATCTTCCGTTTGATGAAGTCCCCGGTGTGCGGGTTGTTGTACGTCTCGTAGCCCATCTGGAAGTGCATCGCATCCTTGGGATACGTCCAGTCGTTGGCCCAGAAGACCGTGTTTTCGTAGAACGCGAGCATCTCGCGGAGCGTGGCGATCTTCTCTGGGGAGAAGCCGGCATCGGCCACCTTGAACGGCTGGAGCTGCCAGTTGAGATCCATCGCGGTGCCGCTGAGGTGGTTGGACGTCGCGACCGAGTTGGTCGGCCTCCAGCACGCGGAATCGTGATCTCGGAGTGGTTCGACGTACGCGTGGAAGTCAGCGGCCCATGCTCGCAGGATCGCGAGCGGCCAGCCCTTCTGAATCTGCAGGGTGACGTGATTGGCACCTGGGATCTTGGTCCACAAGCAGTCGCCGACACCTGCCTGGTACCAGTTGTTTTCTGTGCGTAGCGCCATGTGCCTCCTTTCGTAGGGGGTTTCAAGGAGCAGGTCAGGATGGATTCGAACCACCGACTCACGGCTTTGGAGACGGTTGCTCTACCGCTGAGCTACTGACCCTTGGAGCGGGAGGGGATTCCCTGTGGGGTAGGGAACCGCACCTCCCGTCGCTTCCCGACATGGATTCGAACCGCGATTTCCAGGTTCAGAGTCTGGCGTCCTGCCGTTGGACGATTGGGAAAAGTTGTCAGCCCATGCCGAGGCGCTGGGCGACCATGTCGGCTACCTGGAGTACGTTGCCTTCGCTGGCTTCTCCGGGTGCCCGTTCGATTTCGACGCGGGCTCGCCGGCGGTCGCCCTCGGTGAGCAGGAGCGCCGACATCATCTGATTGATCGCGGTCAGCTTCATCGCGCCCACCGGCTTGCCGTTGACCTGCTCTGAGATCAGCTCCTGGTTGAGCGTGTACAGCATCAGCCTGGCGAACTGCCAGTCTGTCGGTTCGTAGAACTGCACCGCTGCTTACTGCTTGATCGACTCGTAAATGTCCACGATCAGCGAATACGTCTCGCCGTTGTGCCTCATGTCGCCGAGTTCTGGGATCTCTACCGTGCCGATCGCTGTGATCGTTGCGGTCGGATCTTCCGGCTTGTTCGTGCGGACGCGCTTGTCGTCGCGCTTACCGATTGGGCCTCTCGTACCCACTGGTCACCTCCTGGGTGGAGCATCCACCTGGTCTGCTTATCGGAGCCCAGGATGTCGGGCAGTGGGACGCCTCCTCTGGGTCTTGTACTTCGCCTTGGCAGTGTTGCCTTCGGCTGATGATTTCTTGTTGTGGCAGGTCGAGCACACCGCACGCAGGTTCTCCCTGGTGTGATCGTCACCCCGCCGGATGTGGTCGACGTCCGAGGCGGTGCCTCGGCAGCCGGGGCCTTGAATCTGACATACCCATCCGTCACGAGAAGGGACCGGGAGCCTCTAGTTCAGCTCCAGTCCCTTGGTAGTCGTTGCCGGCGGGTGGACCCGCCCCAACTCACTCGTCGACCACTTCCACTCTGTTTGGAATCCAGAACAGACCTGGCGATCCGTCCGGGTAATGCAGTGTTACCTCGCCGGTCGACTTGGACACCGAGACGCGAGGGGTGTCGAAGTACATCAGCTTGCGAGCCGCCAAGTCTCGGGGAGTTCCGTCTCGGTAATACGGATACAACTGCACGTACGGCCCCACTTCGACCTGGTAGTCCGTGTCGTTTTCCCACCCGACAGGGTCGGATGTGAAGTCGCACTCCGGGGGGTATCCGACCTCGGCGGCTGCAACAGCCAGTGCTCGTGCCTCTGCGAACGTGATCAATCCGGCCTCCTAGCCCACTTCAGGCCTTCATTGTAGTAATGCTTTTGGGCCTTGTTCCACTCGTTGAATCACTCCGGTGTGTCCGGAGACTTCGTTCTTTGGGAAGGATGGAGTCATGTCGTCAGGATCGCGAAAGAGGTACCCACCCGAGCTGCGTGAGCGGGCGGTGCGGATGGTTGCCGAAGTCCGGCACGAACACGTCTCGGAGTGGGCGGCGATCGAGTCGGTTGCGGCCAAGCTCGGGATCGGCACGGCGCAGACGCTGCACAACTGGATCCGCAGGATGCAGACCGATGCCGGTGAGCGTCCGGGTGTGACTACCGAGATGGCGGCGGAGATGCGCAAGCTCCGCGCTGAGAACCGAGAACTCAAACGTGCCAACGACATTCTGAAGTCGGCATCGGTTTTCTTCGCGGCGGAGCGAGGTCGCAACAACAAGTGATCGTCGACTACATCGAGAAGAACAAACAGGAGTACGGCGTCGAGCCGATCTGCAGGGTGCTCACCGAGCACGGTTGCCCGATCGCGCCGTCCACCTACTACGAGGCCCGCAACCGGGTGCCATCGAAACGGGCCGTGCGGGACGTGCACCTCAAAACCGAGATCAGCCGTGTCCACGCCGAGAACTACTCGGTCTACGGCGCCCGTAAAGTCTGGTTGCAGATGCGACGGGAGGGTATCGACGTGGCCCGCTGCACAGTCGAACGACTGATGAACACTCTCGGGCTCGAAGGGGCACGGCGAGGCAGCAAGAAGCGCACCACCATCGCCGATCCGCAAGGCCAGCGGGCGGACGATCTGGTGCAACGCAGATTCAACCCTGCTGCTCCGAACACGTTGTGGGTAGTCCGAGGTCCAGGCCGGGTCGAGTCGGCCCTGATCGAACAGTCGACGCACCAGATCGTCGGGGAACGAGGCGAACGGATCGATCACAGTGGTCCGCACTTTGAAGGTGCGCGGGCGGGGGTACCTCCCTGCACGCAGTGCTTGGGGGCATCCCGACGACACCGAGTGAGCGCATGATCTTCGCGACCGTCTTCTCGGTGATGATCTCGCCGCGAGCGCGTAGTTCGGCGGTGATCCGAGGCGCCCCGTAGACCCCGTTGGACTCCTTGTGGATGTCGATGATCTTCACTTCCAGATCAGCTCTGCGTTGCGCACGTTCCGCCAGTCGCGTTGTTGTCGAATGGTTTCAGTGCTTGTAGTAACCGGACGTCGACACCTCGAGCAGCCGAGCCATCCGCTGGACTGGGTAGGTCGCGTACTCGGCGGCCATCAACAAGTAGCGTTCTACTTTTGTTGATTCGCCGCAAAGTACGCCGACGCTTTTTTCAGGAACGCGATGTCTTTCTCCTGCTCGGAGACCTGCTTGCGCAGGCGCGCCAACTCAGTGCGTTCGGCGGCGGTCAACGGTTCCTCACCGCTGACTGCCGCGGCTTCGATACGACGGCGCTCCTCCGCCGTCCACCGGCCCAGCAGGGCCTCGTTGACGCCCACTTCGCGGGCGACCTCGGCGATGGTGCGGCCGGAATCGATCACCCGGTGGGCGGCCTCGACCTTGTACTCGGTCGTGAACGACCTGCGCTTGCGAGACATGAGGACATCCTTCCAGCGGAACCTTCGATCCCGCTATGTCGGTGTCCACCACCCGGGGGGGGGGGGGGGCCTCAGTCGATGCTGAATGCCTGGAGAGTATTCCCGAGGGATTCGGGTATCAGGTGGTACCCGAATGTTCGCACGGTCGGGTCGGCTGACAACTTGCGTGCAACGTCGGCTTGACGTCGTTCGAAGTCGCGCCTGGCCGGAGCTTCGTTCTTGCTGGCGTAAGTGAGGGGTGGGACCTTCGCAGCGATGCCATCGGTTACGAGTTCGGCGTGATACCGAGGCGCGATGACGTCCTTCTGGTCGACAGGGTCGAATCCGAGCTGATGGAGCCCGTTGTTCAACCCGTCAAGCCACTCCATCTCGGGATCGCCATCACCGATTCCGTGTAAGAAGATGACCCGCATGTTCCCTCCCGAGGTCCCGGCGCGGCAGACGGCCGCGTGGATTCGTGACAACTTCTAGCACACCATCCCGACGATTGAGCGTGGACGAAGCCCATTTGTCGGCGCGGGGCATCACCCTGTGTAATCGAACTGTTGGAGACGGCGACGTGCAGCTTCGAGCTCTTCATCGCTGAACAAGGACGCGAACCGAGGGTCGAGCACTTGCGCTTCCACTGTGAGGTCGAGGCGTCCCCGCTCCCACAGGTCCGCGAACCCATCCGAGACGGTGGGGGAGGCGAGCAGCTTCTTTGCGGTGGCTAGCGGTCCGATATCGGCGAGCATGCTGCGGAAGTACGTGGCGTTGTACCGGGCTTCGCGTCGTGCCCGTTCGTATCCGTCGAGCAACTGTCGACCCAACTCGGACACGAGCGCGTTCTCGTCGGCAGGCTCGTCGACAACGGATACCGAAGGTTCGGTGCCGGAGGCTTCGTCGCTGCGGCGAGCCACGTAACCGAGCAGTGCGTCAACCGAGGTGAACACCTCGTAGCCGAGTTCCTCGAGCCGAGGGAGGTCGGCGTCCTCGGAATCGAGTTCGAGCACAACTGGATTCCCTTGACCCACCTGCAGACCACCCGGCCAGAATGCTTCCGCGATGGCGAGTTCGCGTCCGCTCACCGGATCGGCGATCTCGGCGTCGGTGAGCGGCTCGGCATAGCCCAGGCGCCCAAGCTCGCCGATCAACTCACGAATCTGAACGGCGCGGGGATCGTCGGCCTCTTCTGCGATGACCGTCACCGGTTGCAGCTCGGCACCGACGGTGGTCTCTGCGCCCTCCCGGAGTCCGTCGAGGAAGGACTGTGCTGCATCGGCGAGCAGCTCTCGGCGCGCCTCCAGAAAATCGAGGTATCGGTCGACCTTCCACAGGTCGGGATCAGTGGGGATCCACTGGGAGGCGAGGACTCCGGGGTGGTTTGCCTCGACCTCGGCCAGGTACTCCTCTGGGAGACGCTTGCCGATCTGTAAGTTCGTGTTCTGGGTGAGGAAGCAGAAGTTTGCGAGGGCGTTCACCTCGCCCCGGTCGAATTTGTCTCGCAGTTGTGCCTTCGGGAATATGTGGTGGACCTGCAATGATGACAGTTTGCCGAGGAGCTCGGCCTTGAGTTCTAGCCCACTGCCGAAGTCACGCGCGCCGCGTACGCGGGTGAGTAGGTAGAGCAGCGGGTAGAAACGGGAACCCCTCGTCGAGCCCTCGAAATCGGCGGCGCGGACCTCGAGTTTGCCGCCACGAATACGCTCGAGCGCAGCGATCAGGCCGTCGACCCCGCCACGATTGACAGTCTCGTAGTCCTGCTGCAGATAGGTCTCGGTAGACCCGCTGAACCGTCCCCACAAAGCGGAGTGGACGTACCAATACAGGACCTTGTCGCGTTCTCGACTGTCGGCGAACTGGCCACCGTTCTGAGCGAGAAGGTACGACACAACGGGAACTGCATATCGGCCCATCAATACCCGGTCGTGATCGAGCCCGAGGCGACCGGAGGCTGCGTCGAGGAACGTTCCGACGTGATGGGTAGACGCTGCCAGCGCTTGCTCGAACTCGTTGGCCGAGACTTTGTCCAGTGCGGAGAACAGCGCCCGACCAGTCGCCACCGCGGTGGCATTGCGCAGCAACCAGTCGAGACTGAAGGCGAAGCCCGACTTCTCCCAGTGGAGGAGGTTGTCGCGCATTTCTTGCCGCGCCTCGGGCCACTGGGCACACAACTTCGCCAACGCGAGATCGCCCTTGGAGAGCTTGGTGCCACCGGAGTTGACCTTGTTGAAAATGTCCACGACCTCGTCGACGGCTTTGTCCGCGCCAGTGATCTTCTCCTGATTGAATTCGCGTTCCTTGATCATGGCGAGTTGGTTCAGTCGCTGCATATAGCGCTCGGTGTCTTCCATAGGGAGCTCTTTGAGAGCAGAGAAGAATGCGAACGCACCCTTTTGGAACACCTCGGTGACCTTCACCCAGGTCGGGTCGCCCGCCATTTTGGTCGGACCGTAGAACTCGAACACCTCGGACTCGACGTTGAAATACAGACCGGTGAACGCACTCGCATCGCCTTCGAAGAAGGGCGGAGGCGTGCCTCGTACCACCCCGTACATGGAGGTGACGCGCTGCTGTCCGTCGAGCAGTAGTTGGCGGACGCCTGCAGAGTTGGTGGAGCCACGCACCGAAATGCCGTCAGAGCTGGTCTCCCACATCAGCAGTCCGCCGACGGGGTAGCCAAGATACAGCGATCGCATCAGCCCTCGGACCTGGTCGCGGTTCCACACTTAGCCGCGCTGGAATTCGGGGAGCAGCACGGTTCCCGAATCGATCTCGTCGAGCAGCGTGGACAACTTGGGCATTGCGGACCTTCCGGGCGAATTACGGTGTGCTTGGTGTTCTATCAGACGAGGGGGACGAGAAAGGGGCTTGGAGCGCCGTGCCAGGTGACGAGCAGCTGTTCTCGTGCTCGGGTGCATGCGACGAACAGCAGACAACGCTCGCGCTGCAGGTCTCGGTCGTGGGTCTGTTGGTCCTCGTCGGTAGCCGTGACGGCACTGGGTTCGGGCACCGCTTTGTCGGAGACTGCAGCGACGACCAAGCACCGGAATTCCAGTCCCTTCATGCGGTGCATGGTGCCGATCGAGACGGCGTCGCTGGCACCGGCTTCGGTTGCGAGCGGTCGAGTCGGCACACCTAGTGCGCGCAGGCTCGCCTCCACTTTCTCTCCGTGCTTCTTGGCTCGAGTTGCGATACCGATCTCGCTCGGCGCGATTCCGGCATCGATCCACGTTTTCACCGACTCTGCGACAAAGGTGAACTCATTGTCTCGGGTGGCGAACCCTTTCGTCGTAGGAGCGTCGCCGTGGATATCGGAGCGGCACCCGGAGATCGAGTCGAGGCCACCGTCCATGTCGTCGATCTGCTCTCCTCGAATGACGCCCAGACCCCATCGCAGAATTTCGGCAGTGGTGCGGTAGTTGATCGACAGTCTGCTGGATCTACCCGTCACGTTGATTCCGACTTCACGCAGACTCACATGATTGTTGTAGATGCGTTGATGCGTGTCGCCCGCGAGGAACATGTCGTTCGGCCCCTCCTGGACTGCGGCCCGCAGTAGTCGCCATTGGTCGGGGCTCAGGTCCTGTGCCTCGTCGACGACGATATGACGATATGGCTTCTCGGTGCGCTCTTCGAGCAGCCGAGTGGCCTCACGTCGGACGGTCTCGTGGGTCCAGGCGTCTTGCGTCGTCAAGGCAGACTCGAACTCCCAGATTGCCTGCCACACCTGGGCCTTTTGGTTCGCTCCGAGTCGGCGTCCGCGGCCGGTACGTTTGGCGGCGAGGTAGTCGGCGGCTGTGGTCACGCGCTGGGCGAGAACGACTTGGCGCCATTCATCGGCGAGGAAGGTCGCGGTGAACGGCAACCCGAGCGAATCGATGATGCCGCGCCACATCTGCTTTTCATTGCTGTTGGTCAACAGTCGTGGTGCGCCGTGCTCCTCGCGGAAGACTCGGTGGGCGATCCGGTCGACGTGTTGCACCACGATCCGCGACATGACCGACGAGTCTTCGACGAGCAGTGTCATGCCGGTCTGCAACGAATCGGCGAGAGTTGACGTGAACGTCGTGACCAATACCTTGCCGTCCGCTCGTTCGGCGAGTTGCCGGGCCCGGTGCAATGCGACCACCGTTTTGCCCGTACCGGGCCCGCCGGTGACACGGGCGGGACCCCGGTGGCTGGCATCGACCACGGACTGCTGTGCGGGATGGAGGTAGATCCGCCAGAGGGCGAACGGGTTCGCGAATACTGCCATCAACTCGTTGGGACCGTCCACGAGTACGACGCGGTCGCGGCTGCGGCGGATCGCGGCGTCGATGTCATTGGTGTCCACTGGATCGTCGAGAATTGCTGCGCCCAGGTCCGACCACACCTGCTCCGGGGACATTCCCGCCGCCAACCCGTACAGAACCTCCCATTGGATTGCGGGCAGGAAAGACTGTGCGGCTTCGAGTTGGGCGGTGTCGGTGAGGACCCGAGCGAAGGCCAGCGTCTTCTCATCGATCCCCAGGCGTGTGAGGTCGTTGTCGTCGACGTTGGTGAATAGGGGTTCCGGCGCCGAAGGTGTGGGAGTGGCTGTGAGCGTATGCAGGGTTTCGTCGAGAGCGGCCTGGTCACGGATCTCGATGCCACCGGTGGCACGGTTCACAGAGACGGAACGCCGCTTCGCCCATTCGTAGGCGTCGTCGTGGGGGAGCACTTTCAGGAGTGTGTAAGTATCGCCGGCCTCTGGGGCCATGACGATGCCACGCCAGAACTGGTTGATCCGGATGGAACGGTAGCGATCGCTTCGTGCGTTCTGGATCTTCTCGAGGTGCAGGCCGGAGTGTGTTGCGGACTCGAACTTGTCGAACACCTCCGAGACCCGTTCCTGCACGGGTTTGTCGAGTTTGCCGAGATCGAGGAGGAAGTCCCTGTCGATCGCGAGTGTTGCCAATGATTCTCCTCAGCCTCGCGCTTTCACGCTGATTGAGCGGAATTCCGTGTCGTGAACGAAGAATGGTGCCCTGACCTGGGATAATTCGACTTGCGAAGGTTGAATCAATCCAAGATCTAGGAGCACCATTCAGGTGAGTAAGTCTACGTCGCCGTACCCGACGCTGTCCGTCGACACCACCGGAACGGGTGTCATGTCGCATGCCGGCACCGCCCTGTTGCTGCGCACCGCGGAGAAAACCGGGCTGACCACCGCACTGTCGAGCGCGCTCGGGCCGTGGCGCAAGCCGCTGGCCAGCCACGACCCCGGCAAGATCGTGTTGGACCTGGCGGTGACCCTTGCCCTCGGTGGCGATTGCCTCGCCGACATCGCCCAGTTGCGGGCTCACCGGGAAGTCTTCGGCAGCGTGGCGTCCGACCCGACCGTCTCCCGACTGGTCACCGCTCTCGCCGCGGACGCGCCGGCAGCACTGTCGGCGATCAACACCGCCCGCGCCGCCGCCCGGGCGCATGGGTGGGCGGCGGCCGGTGAACACGCCCCCGACCACGACACCGATGCGAAGAACCCGCTGATCATCGACCTCGATGCCACCCTGGTGACCGCCCACTCCGAGAAGGAGAACGCTGCACCAACCTACAAGCGTGGCTTCGGTTTCCACCCGTTGTGTGCGTTCGTCGATCACGGTGAGCACGGCACCGGTGAACCGGTGGCGATGCTGCTGCGGGCGGGCAATGCCGGGTCGAATACCGCCGCCGACCATGTCACGGTCGTCAAGGATGCGTTGGCGCAGTTGCCGGCTGATCCGGGCTATCGGGTCGGACGCAAGGTTCTGATCCGCACCGACGGTGCCGGCGGCACCCACGCACTGATCGAGTACCTGACCGCACGCCAGTTGGGGTATTCGATCGGGTTCGGACTCACCGACACCATGGTCGAAAAACTCGCACTGATTCCTGAGGATGTGTGGACTCCGGCCTACGACGCCGACGGGCGGGTCCGCGACGGCGCCTGGGTCGCCGAACTGACCGACCTGCTCGACCTCGCCAGCTGGCCGAAGGGAATGCGGGTGATCGTCCGGAAGGAACGACCGCATCCCGGTGCGCAGTTGCGGTTCACCGACACCGACGGGCTGCGGTTGACCGCGTTCGCCCGCCAACACCTCCCGCGGTCAGCTGCCGGATCTCGAGTTGCGGCACCGCCGCCGGGCGCGTTGCGAGGACCGCATTCGCACCACCAAAAGCACTGGTCTGCAGAATCTTCCGTTGCACGGGTTCGACCAGAACCGGATCTGGCTGGCGATCGTGCAACTGGCCTGCGAGCTCACGGCACGGACACAAATGCTCGCCTTCGGAGCCGACCCGGCCCGCCGCTGGGAACCCAAACGCTTGCGTCTGCGGATCTTCCAGGTCGCCGCACGGGTGGTCCGGCACGCCCGCCGCGTCCACCTGAGACTGTCCGCCCACGCACCACACGTCGACCTGCTCACCGCCGGACTCGTGCGCCTCGCCACGCTACCGACACCGGCCTGACCTGCACAAACCAGCTCGACTGAGACGAAAGGATCACCAGATTCGGGGCCGTGGACCCCGACGCCACCCGACCGCGTCGGGCGCACCCCCACGGCCGAACGCCGATTCACCGGTTCAGACACCCAATCCGAACCCGCTCAGGCCAGCACGCGGAACTCACGAAAGATCGAGGTCAGGCCGGTCCTTCGGGTGATCCCGCCGGGCGGTGTGCGAGTTATGTCCGACTCGGTCTGCATGATTTCACATCGAAAAGTCATCCTTCACGCAACGACAGATTCATCGACGATGCCGCGCCTCGGATTCCTCAGTCCTATGGCTGTTGATCCATTCCGGTCAGCATGGGAAAAGGATCAACGCACTTTGAATCGGGCTTGGCGGGTTCGGGGTATGGGCAGTGGCCTGTCTCGCCACCTGGCTTCGGGTTACAAGGGTGTGTGGTCTCGCCGGCAGTCCTACTGCATTAGCACGTCGGTACCAGGAGAATCGTCGACCCATTGGAGTCTGCGGTCGGTGGCACCCCATAAACTCCACGCATGGTCGCCGCTCCCTCGACATCCCGTAACAGGGCGCACTACCGCATGGTGGACCTATTCGCGGGTCCCGGTGGACTCGATGTAGCGGCACACTGGCTTGGAATCGCGGTGCACGGGGTCGAGTGGGATGACGATGCCTGCGCGACGCGTCGGGCGGCCGGACTTGGCACCGAGCACTGTGATGTTCGGAGTGTGACTCCTGCGGACTACCCCGATGCCACTGTCCTCGCGGGCGGCCCCCCGTGCCAGACCTATACTCTTGCCGGTTTGGGCGTCGGCAGACGAGCGCTCGACGAAGTGCTGTCGTTCGTCAAGCGTATGGCGGTCGGCGACGATGTGGCCGCAAGTGTCGAGGCCCTGGACGACGAACGCACGGGACTAGTCTTGCAGCCGCTTCGTTGGGTGTTGGAGGCAGAACGACAAGCGCTTCCGTTTGACGCTGTGGTCCTTGAGCAGGTGCCCGCCGTATTGCCTGTTTGGGAAGCATACGCCGAGGTCCTCGAAGGCCTCGGCTATTCGGTGGATTGCGGGATTCTGAAGACCGAGGAGTTCGGCGTTCCTCAGACCCGACGACGGGCGATTCTTGTCGCCAACCGCGGCTTCGCGCCACAGCTGCCAAGCCCGACACATCGTGGATATCGGAAGGGTGCCCGAAGAGCAGAAGGGGACTCGGAGCTGCTGCCGTGGAATACGATGGGTGACACCCTAGATCGGGCTGAGCCATTTGTCGTAATCTCGAATTACGGCTCTGGCGGGGATCCCAGGGCACGCGGCCGCCGAACCTCTGTAGAGCCGGCCGCGACGATCACTGGAAAGGTCTCCCGTAATCGTGTGGTGACGTACGACCAGGTTGAGCTCCCACGACTTTCGAACTCAGAAGCCGGTCGGCTGCAGACCTTTCCCGCCGATTACCCATGGTCGGGACGTGGAATTGCGCAGCAGATCGGCAATGCGATCCCGCCGCGGCTCGCTGCGCATGTATTGGCAGCTGCGCTCGGAATCGAGTTAGAACCTGATCTTCTCGATACCGCAGTTGCTTGCTCGTGGCGTGACACACGGACCGGTGTACGTCGACCAACTGTCTGACTGTCGAGTGTTCGGTCGGTCCCACACAGCATGGCTCCGGCGCGGTTTGCGCCGTCTGCTCGCACTATCACAGCAATGGCTGTGGGTAACCGCCATTAGTCGTGGGGCTGACGCGCGTGCCTACTCACCAGCGTCATCGTGCGGCTGGAGACCAACATACCTGCTCAATCGCCAGGGGTCGGTCAGCGTTGAGGTGCCAATTTATTACCTGCCCGAGGCGTTCGCCGTGTATGTGGAATTCTGTTCGTGATGTGGGCCCTCACACTCGAATGCCGCGGGTGCGAATACTGTCATACGTGGCTGGTAGAAATGTCGCAAAAGCGTGGTTCACGTGTGAGTGACCACACAAGTCGAGTGGTCGTGTGGAGGCATGGGGATGGTAGGCATTGGGTGGACGACTCCGGATCGTGCATTGGAGGGGTTGGTCGACGACTTCCGTAGTCGATGCGTAAAGGTGTACAAGGAGGACGCCAACAGAGTCCAGGAAGATGCCGGCAAGGAACGCGGAATCGCCGAGGGCGGTTATGGACGGAAGCAGATCCAGGAGCTCGTACAGAACGCGGCGGACGCGCTTCAAGGTTCGAAGGGACGCATCCAGGTAGTCGTCACACCTGATGCGCTGTATGTTGCGAACGAGGGTCGACCGTTCGAGGCGTCGGGTGTTCGTGCGCTCCTTTACACCCATCTTTCCAACAAGACGGGCTCCGAGATCGGTCGGTTCGGACTGGGATTCAAGTCAGTCAGCGGAATTTCGGACGGGCCGCAGATCTTCAGTCAGTCGGTGTCGTTCGAGTTCAGTAGGCAGAAATCTGTCGAGGACTTGTCGACCGAGCTTGGCCATCATTTTAGGTCGGGTGATGTGCCGGCGTTGCGTCTTGCTTGGCGGGTTGATCCTCAAACCGAGTTCCGAAGCGATTCGATCCTTACCGACCTCTCCAGGTGGGCAGTCACGATCGTCAAGGTGCCACTGAAGCGCGACATGGCTTCGCACCTTTCTGAGGAGATCGGCGAGTTCGACGAGTCGTTCAACCTGTTTGCACCTCATGTGCGTCAGCTCGATCTCCGAGACGATTTTGCAGGCCGCGAGCGGAATTTCAAGGGGGTGAAGAAAG
Organism: Rhodococcus quanlei; assembly: GCF_055231015.1. Taxonomy (NCBI): domain Bacteria; kingdom Bacillati; phylum Actinomycetota; class Actinomycetes; order Mycobacteriales; family Nocardiaceae; genus Rhodococcus; species Rhodococcus quanlei. Next base: position 175,677 of record NZ_JBUYWD010000008.1, read on the forward strand.
GGAACAGGATTACGCTGACCACCGAGGATGGGGACCGAGAGTGGCTGGTCGTTTCGCGCGAGCACTCGCCGTCGGAAGCGGCGCTCGAGTCGGCCGGACATGCTGCGCGACGCGAGTCGATCGTGGTTAGCTGGGCGCTGCCGGTCTCAGGTCGTGCGGGTATCGGGCAACTGTCCGCGTTCTTTCCTGTGAAATCCGATATCACGCTGAGCGGGCGTGTGAACGCACCGTGGAAGCTGTCGGACGATCGCATCAACGTGATTGAATGCCCTTTCAACTCCGAGATTCTGGTGGATGTCATTCCGCAGCTTGTGGTCGACGCACGTAAGGAACTGGTCGCAGACGGCGCATTCGGTCGGTACATCGACGTGCTGCCGGCTAGGGGCCGAGAAGAGCGAAGTTGGGCTGATGAGGTCCTGAACGAGCCTGTATACCAGGCATTGCGGAAGTCACGTTGTCTTCCCGATCTTGATGGGCAGATGCGAGCGCCCAGCTCGATGCGCCGTGTGCCCGAGGATGTGAATGAGTTCGCTGTTCAGTGGCTAAAGGTTGCGGGTAACCGCAGCGAATGGGTCCACCCGGACTGTACGACGAGTACTGAGCGTCGTTCGAAGGTGGATCGATTAATGCAGGACAACCCGCACCGAGTTGGTCGGGTACTGCAGTGGTTACAGTCCGTTGTTTCGGATCCCACCGCCGAGAACTCGGCGGCGGTGATCGAGATAGCCGCGGGCCTCGTCTCGCGCCGTGGAAACACGGAGATGGACGTCCGTGATTCGCGGATCGTCTTGTTGGAGAACGGGTTGCTTGCTCAGCCTATTCGTGGTCGGTGCTTCGTCCGCACCAATTCTGGGCAGCAGGGGTCCAACTTCGTTGACGATCGAGTCTCGGCTCAAGAATCGACTGCGGACGCTCTGGCCCACCTCGGCATCACCGCATTCGAAGATGGCGGTGCGATGCTGCAGCTACTCGACCAACTCAGCAAGACTGGCAGCGTCGAATGGGACGAACTGTGGATGGCAATGCGCGGTTCGGGTGAGTCGATGGTCGGTGAGGCCTTCGATGGGATCTTGCGGGGTCGGGCTGCCCAGCTGGTTCGGGTTCGTAATGGATTCGGCGAGTGGGTGCTTCCCCACGGCCTCTACATGGCGGGGGAGTGTCTCAAGCAGTTGAAGGACGATGGAGCGCATCTCGTCGACGGTGCATATCATGCGGCGGACCTTGAGATACTAGCGCTGTTGGGTGTCCGGACCCGCCCAGTTCGGTCAGTGACGCAGCGTCACGAGCCGTGGCTCGCCAAGTATCGTACCGCTGTCAAGGAAGAAGTCAGCGAACCCATGGGGCTGGGTATCCAAGCACGCGAGCGGATCGTGATCGACTCGATAGACGCCCCTCTCGGGCCGCTCGAACTCCTTTCGGACCTCGGTGTCACGAATAAAGTAGCGTTGACCACTGCAGTGCTCAATGACGTTCACGATCCACGAGTCCGAGTTACCCATCCGAGTGTGACAAGGACGCTCCGGTTTACAGCGCCGGAGATCTGGTGGGTGCGCAAGCACGGCATGCTCCCGACCACACTGGGGCCGATGCCCGTCGGCGAAGTATTCGTTGCATCGCAGAACAGGGATGAGTTCGAAGGATTGTTGCCGACGCTAACGGAAATCGTCGTCAGTCAGGAAACGGAAGTAACGCTCAAGCTGCGGACAGATATCGAGGCACTTAGTCCGACGGGATTCGCCAGACTTGTAAAAATCCACGTCGACCGAGACGATGTGGAGAGGGTAGGGCGACTATACGCGTGGTGGTGCCTGGCTCATCAGGGCACTCCTCCCGACCGACTTTGGGTCCATCGCAATGGGGAATGGGTCGAGGAAGAGCGGCGGAAGGTGGCCGTCGTGCAGGGTAGTACTGCCTACCAAGAGCTCGACGGGTTCGGCATCCCTAGTCTGGTTGTCGACAATGGAGACGATGTCTACAACCTGCGCGAGCTCTGGGGTTGTATTGAAGGGAAACAACTGCCGGTCACCTACGCATACGAGACGAGTGCTGAGTCCGAGGTGCTCACTGACGTGTACGACATTCTCGACACCCTTGACCTCGTTGACGATCCTGACGACCTACAGCTGCAGAAGTGCCTCTCGATCAGCAAAGTTGCAGCCGTCCCTGGCCAGCCGGAAGTGCGCGTGTCCTGCGCGAGCGGGCGTGAAGGCGACAGAATCCTGGTCACGGGTGCCACTGAGCACCTGATTCTCCAGCAGGTTCTTGGCTGCCTCCTACATGACGACTCCGACGAGCAGGTGGATGCGCTCCTTCGTGACATGGAAAGTAGGCGAAATACGAAGCGCATTCGGAATATCAAGAAGGCGTCGACTGATGCTGAACGCCTGCTGATGTTCGCGGGAGAGGAGCGCCTCCAATCTCTGATCCCTCGTGATGCTCTCCGCTACCTCGTTCGTAATGGTTCTTCGGAACCCGACGGAATCACACTGGCACAGCTTTGCGTCACGATGCATGGTGTTCGTGCGCTCGAACGTGTCTGCAGGGTTGACCCACAGGGCTTGCCTCGCACTCCACCGTCGACTTGGTCCGGGTCATTCAACACGCGCAAGTGGGTGGCGCAGCTGGGTTTCGGCGAACATTGGGCGGGCAATAAGGCCAGGCGTCGGAACAAGCCGACCGAGTACGTCGACGGCCCGACCCGCCTCGGCAACTTGCATGACTACCAGGAGATCGTGTCGAAACGCCTGATGGCATTACTCCGTGGGGAGGGACCCCGGCGCGGTATCATCTCACTCCCAACTGGTGCCGGAAAGACACGAGTGGCCGTTCAGACCATGGTGGAGGCGATCGGGGAGGGCGTTCTAGACACTCCGGGTTTCGATGGTTCATTCTCAGGCCCCATCCTATGGATCGCGGATGGAGAGGAGTTGTGTGAGCAGGCAATCGACGCGTGGTCATTCCTGTGGCGCGCCGTCGGCAGGCAAGATACACAGCTGATCCTCAGCCGATTCTGGTCCAGCTACGAAATGGAGGAGGAATCAGCGGGGGTTCAGGTCGTCGTAGCAACGTGGAAGAAGGTGCTCAGTCGGGCAGTCGATAACGAGACCTTCGCGTGGCTGGCTGATGCTCCGCTGGTCGTTATCGATGAGGCGCATGGTGCGCTCCACCAGTCCTATACGAAGATTCTGGAGTGGCTCGGTCGGGGAGTGAGTGACCGTACCAAGCCGCTAGTCGGTTTGACTGCCACTCCGTTCCGTGGCCGCCGGGACAGTGACGAGACTCAACGACTTTTGCGTCGATTCGACGAGAACATTCTCGATGACGGCGTGTTCGGAGCCGAACTCCCCCAAGTGAGGCTGCAGCGGGACAAGGTGCTCGCCCGTGCAAGCCTTGAGATCCTGTACGGAACATCGATCGATCTGTCCGATAAAGAGATCGAGGAGTTCAGGTCGAAGTACTGGCTATCCAGGAGTGCCGAATCGAGACTCGGTGCCGACGAAGATCGCACTAGGACCATTGTCACCTCGATCATGAAGAAGCCCGCCGACTGGCAGATCGTTGTGTTCGCCGCCTCGGTGGAGAATGCGCAGACCCTTGCCACTCTGCTCACCCTCGCAGGGAGACCCGCTGCTTCGATCGACCAGGACACAAGTCCCGAGGATCGGCGAACAGCGATCGACCGGTTCAAGTTGAGGGAGCTGAAGGTTCTGACCAACTATGCCGTCTTGTCACAGGGATTCGATGCACCCACGACGGACGCCGTCTACATTACCCGGCCGACGAGCAGCGAGGTCCGGTACATGCAGATGGTTGGACGGGGTCTTCGAGGCCCACGGAACGGCGGAACCGACAACGTGCTGATCGTCAACGTGCTCGACAATATCGTCGAGTTCGGCGACAGTATCGTTTACCAGCCCCTGAAGGACATCATCGACGCGGAAATGGACGGGGAAAGTGCTGCCGGCGCCGGATAGCTCACAGTCGCTGGTCCTGGACGCCCCCCTCGTTGAGCGCAGGATCGTTGTCGCAGGGCCTGGCGCAGGAAAGACGACCACGAGCATCCTGCTGATCGACGAGATCGTCCGGAAGTCGGGCGATCTCGACGATCGGTCTATCTTGTTCGTGTCGTTCTCTCGTTCGGCGATGTCAGCGGCCCTCGATGCCTTCGGTGGTGTATTGCACGACCGACCGGTGGATATCGCGGCTATGACGTTGGATTCGTTGGCCTGGCAATTGGTCGACGAATCGGATACGGCCGCTGGGGAGGTTCCGGACTTCGATGGTGTGGTTCGCAGGGCGACCGACCGGCTTCGTTCGAACTATGACGGCGATCTCGACGATGTCGTGCACCTCATCGTCGATGAAGCCCAGGATATGTCAGCGCTGCGCCGTGAAATGCTCTGCGCGATAATTGATCGCATTGGCCCAGATGCTGGTGTGACAATCTTCGGCGACCCGATGCAGTCGGTCTACGAGTTCTTGGCCGGCGAGTCCGCGCGAGGGGTTTCCGGTTGGGACACCCTAGTGGAGGAGCTCGGCCGACGCTCGATATCGAAGTTCTACGAACTCGCGGGGGACCACCGTTCGCGGCGACGTGGGCCGCGAAAGGTTGCCGCCAGTTCCGGGGAGCTGCGCACGGCCGATAGTGATACGCGCGAGAGCGTGCTCGACGACCTGCTGACCGAGTTCACTCACTGGAGCATCGACGAATTCGCGGAGCGTGCCACGGAGTGGCGGGGGTCCACTTCTGTGCTGGCTCGCACCAACGCCGAAGTGTTGCAGCTCTTTCAGGAGTTATCGATGCGTGGACATCGGTGTGTGTGGCGGCAGCCAGGTCGAGTCCATCCGCGCGTGGCGCCGTGGGTAGCCATCCTCTGGTGGGCAACCGGTGGCGAAGCCGTGTCGCAAAGCGACTTCGAGAAGTTTGCGGCCTCACGGTCAGAGGTCGACGTCGCCTGGTTCAGGATCATGTTGGCGGAGGCTGGGCAGGGGGACTTGATCGATTGGTCAAAGTTGGCCCGGGTCTGCCGAGGTGCCGTGGATCCCTTGGCTCCGTGGTTTGCCGATCGGAGCGGTGGCGTGCTCGTGTCGACAATCCATCAGGCGAAGGGGCTGGAATGGGACAACGTCGCCGTCGTGGGTGCCCACGACCTGCTCACGCGGGTGGGATCGCGGCAGCCTGAGTGTGAACTGTTATACGTGTCGCTGTCTCGTGCACGAGACAAGATCGTCGTCGTGGATGAACGGCGCCCCAACTATCTAAAGAGCACGCGGACTTCCGGTTTGTGGTATCAGCCGAAGCCCGGCTCGAATTCGGCCGACGCCATAAGTGTTACGCCGGACTGCCTGGCGTCCGATCGGATGGTCGGGGGATCAGAAGGGCAGAAGATACTCGCATCACTCGATGAGGATTCGCTGGCTGAGTTCGAGTTGCTTGCCTCGGGCCATGCCAACTGGCCCACGTACCGTTGCTCCGTCGCCGGCAGCGCTGTCGGGGTGACTACGCCCCAGTTCGGACGGATGCTGGCCAGTCTGCCGGGGATTCGAAACGGGGCGTGGCCCGAGCTTGGCCCGGTGTGTGTCGACGGTGTGGAGAGTCGATGGGCAACTGTCGACGGCGCCAGCTTCTGGCTCAAACTGCGGCCGTTCGGAATGGCATCGATCCAGCGAAAGGTATGACTCATGGTGGAGGATCTGGGCCCATGGTATGAGGCTCGACAGGAGATCGTCGACGAACTCGAGCGCGAACTCATGGGGCCCGAGGACGCGACACCCCTGCATGAGCGCCCACTGAACCGGATCGTCGTGGGAGTCCTCCATCCACGACCGGACGGCCGCATCGAGTACGTGCCGAAGATGGAGTCGGAGGGATCGCAGACGGAGAGACGCGGCACCGGCTCGGTCGATGACGAGGACAACGATTCGGCGATGGCCCTGTCACACGCCACCAGACCGTCATCGTTCGGTCTGACGTTCACAGTGAACGAACTGGAAACCGCGGCTGTGTCCGTCGGGGTGTTTGCACGGCGGTATCGGGAAGAGGATGGGCGTTGGCATGCGGTGGACGTCGCAACCGACGTGGATCTGAAGATCGACACCGGTTCGCCACGACGAATTGGCGAACCGATTGGTGATGAACCCCTCAGGCTGGTCGGGATTGTCCGTGCTGCGGTCGATGGAATGATTCGGATCTCGCTGTCCCTTGTGAACACCGCGAAGCCAGGCGAGCCGGGCAAGGCCGACGCGCAGTGTTGGTTCAGGCCGCGCATCACGGTTCGTGCTGCTCCGGGGCAATTCGTTGACCGCAGGCGCCACCGGGAGAGCCTCAGTGAGGATCCGGACACACGCTCGACGGATTTTCTGTACCGCAATGAACCTGCACTGGCGATCGGTCACGGCTGTGCCGTGACGTGGGACGATTCGGCCGAGCGGGTCGACGAGCTGGCCACGACTTTCGTTCCGTTCCAGGACGTGCAGCTCGCACGACCCTCCGGAGGTGATTCCGACGATGAATTCGGGACATACGACCTCGACATGGAGAGGCTGGCTACCAGCAGTGATTGCGCGCAGCTGTTCGAACTTGCGGCATCGTACGAACGGTGGATAGCGGCTCGATACCGTGACGCGGAGGCCATCGCTGATCCACATCGCCAGCAGGCACTCACTCACATCGACCTCGCCAAGCAGTGTGCCGAACGTATCCGCGCCGGAGTCGAGATCCTTGACGACCCCGCAGACCCTCTGGTGGGCCGCGCGTTTCAGTTGATGAACGAGGCAATGCTGGAGCAGCGACAAGCACAGGACCGGGGGCGCGGTGCGACGTCCGATGCGCAGCGATGGCGTCCATTTCAGATTGCGTTCATTCTGATGAATCTGCCGGCAATGGCACGAAGCACACACCCCGACCGCGACATTGTCGACCTCCTGTGGTTTCCCACCGGTGGTGGCAAGACCGAGGCATACCTTGGTTGTATCGGCTTCACGATCCTGCTGAGGAGACTCCGGCGCCACGATGACGGCGGAGTGTCAGCTATCATGCGTTATACGCTCCGGCTATTGACGAGGCAGCAGTTCGAACGTGCAGCCGGCCTGATCTGTGGACTCGAATTGATCCGCCGCCGGGAGATTCCGAGTTCCGTCGAGATCTCCCTCGGACTCTGGGTGGGCGACAAGGCAAGTCCCAACAAGGTCGATGACGCGCAACGAATTCTGAACAGCATCGCCTCGGGGCATCAACCGGAAGGGTCCACCCCGGTTCAGTTGCTTCGGTGCCCATGGTGCGGGACTGCGATGGATCACAACAATTACGAAATGATCGACAAGTCACGACTGGAGATCAGATGTTCTTCCTTTGCGTGCGAATTCAGCGACCGGTTGCCTCTCTACGTCACGGATGACGATGTCTACCGGGTGCGTCCGTCTCTGTTGATCGGAACGGTCGACAAGTTCGCGATGATGACTTGGCGTCCCCAAGTGGGTGACCTCCTCTCCGTCGACGGACCGCACTCGAGGCCCGACTTGATCGTGCAGGACGAATTGCACCTAATCTCGGGGCCATTGGGAACGATGGTGGGACTGTACGAATCCGCGCTCGACCTGGCTTGTACGAAGGACGGTCGACCGAAGGTTCTCGCGTCCACAGCGACCATCCGTCGCGCCGAGCGTCAAGTGCGGAATGTGTTCGACCGGGGATCGGTTCAGTTTCCGCCGCCGGGGCTGGACCCTGAGGACAACTATTTTGCCGTCGAAGCCACCCCCCAACAGAAGGGCACCCGGCGATACGTCGGTGTCATGGCTCCCGGTACCAGCCAAGCAACTCTGCTAGTCCGGGTGTATTCCGCCATGCTGCAAGCGGTCAATGACCTGGACGTCGAAGATTCTGTCCGCGACGACTACTGGACATTGTTGGGCTATTTCAACAGTCTGCGAGTCCTGGGTTCGACATATCTCCAGGTTCTTGACGACGTTCCCGACCGCGTCGAGGTGCTCGCCACGCGCAAGCAGACTAGCGGCCGAGGCGTGTCGCCAGAGCCCGTCGAGCTCACGTCACGTGTCGACCAGACGAGGATCCCTGGCGCGATGGCGCGCCTGGAGACCTCGTACCCCGACTCGGGAAGCCCGGATGTGGTCCTCGCGACCAACATGATCTCCGTCGGGCTAGATATCGACCGACTGGGTCTGATGGTCGTCGCAGGACAGCCCCAGAGCACATCCGAATACATCCAGTCGACCAGCCGCGTGGGACGTAGGCATCCGGGACTGGTTGTGGTTGCCCTCAACTCGAACAGGTCGCGGGACGCCTCGCACTACGAATCGTTCATTCCGTTCCATCGAGCCCTGTACCGCGAGGTCGAGGCAACCACAGCGACACCCTTCGCATCCCGCGCCAGAGACCGCGGGGCGCACGGGATGCTGGTTGCCGCGGTTCGCCTTCTCGTCGCTAGTCTCCGCGGTGACGCTTCGGCAGCTTCCGTCGAGAAGTATCGGAAGGAGATCGGTGGCCTGATCGACTCCCTTGTCGACCGTGCGCGACGCATCTCGCCTGAAGAAGCAGAGCCATTCCGTGCCCAACTGTCAGCGCTAGTTCGGGATTGGGGGGAGGCAGCCGACGCCGGGTTGGTCGACCGGTACGGGACGCTGCGGCCTCCCCAGGCCGCGGTCGCCGCCTCTGACGGACACCCTCTGCTGGCCTCTACCGGGGGAGACAACTCTCGACCGGGCAGTTTCCCGGTGGGCGAGCCGCCCTGGCCGGCGTTGTCGAGCATGCGCGACGTTGATGCGGAAACACGCTTGTATGTCAAGAACCTCAAGGGAAGTGGCAGTTGATGGCCATCACGAGAAAGATCCGTAAGTCCCCACCGATCAAGACCTCGATCAGGCGCACGCAGATGATCACCACCTACGGAGTAGGGGCACTCCTGCCCGTCGAATCGGAGAGCTTCATGATCGCGGGACTCGATCACTGGAGGGCTGACAATCGGCTGCAGGTCGACGAGCGGCGATTGTGCGAACTCCTGGGTGTGTCTCGCCTCCTCGCGCCTCCCGGTGGCGATGTTTCGGGAATGGTGCCGATGGTTCGCTTTCCTGAGTGGGTGTCCTGTCCGAAGTGCAACAGGCTGGACAGGTTTGGTCGCCTTGCGGACAAACCGAAGGGCGAGTACGTAAATCGCTGTCGGTTCTGCATCAGCCCCAAGCTCGTTCCATCGCGCTTCGTAGCCTGTTGCCCGACTGGGCACATCCAGGATTTTCCGTATCGCTATTGGGTGCACCGCGGAACGGGCGTGAGTGACGACGGCGACCATTCGTTGAGGATCATCACGAGTTCCGCGGATTCCAGCCTGGCCGGCATTGCGATCAAGTGCGAATGCGGGGCCTCTCGATCTCTACAGGGGGCTCTCGGGAGCGGATCGTTGTCGATGCGGTGTGGAGGCCACTCGCCATGGCTCGACAAGGACACGGAAGAATGCATCGAGCGACTAGTCGGGCTCCAGCGCGGTGCTTCCAACGTGTGGTTCGCAGATGTGCGTTCGGCGCTGACCGTCGACCGCGACCTGACGAGGGCCGAAGAGGCCCTCGAAACGATACTCTCGGAACTCGACGGCATGCGTGAATCCGATGTGTCCATGTACCTCGGGATCAAGGCTCGGCAATACGAAGTCGACCAAAGCGAGCTCGTGTCGGCCTATCGGACTGTCAAGGCGGCCAGACCTAAGGACTACGCCGAGGCGAGCAAGGAGCTCCGGGCAGCTGAGTACGAGGCGTTGGGTCGCCTCCATCCAGAGGATGACGGGACCAAGACTTTTGTGTGCTTCCCGTCCGAGGCTTCCCCGACCGACCGAGCTGGTGATCTCATCGATCTGGTCTCGCGGGTTCCTCGGCTTCGGGAGGTGCGTGCACTCAGCGGGTTTGCGAGGGTCGGTACCTCCCAGGTGAAGTCTGGTTCTCTTTCGGGGGTCTTGTCCCGATCCAAGATGGGGTGGTTGCCGGCGATCGAGGTGCTTGGGGAGGGTATCTTCGTTCGATTGCGAGACGAGGTATTGGCGACCTGGGAAACGTCTGAACTGGCTCGGCGTCGCGCACAGACGCTGCAGGATTCCGCCCAGTCCGCGGCTGGCTGTGTGTTGCCACCGATTTCGCCGCGCTTTCTCGCCCTGCATTCGCTGTCGCACGCCCTGCTTCGTCAGCTGGCGTTGGACACGGGATATCCGGCGTCGTCGATCCGAGAGAGGGTATACGCGGAATCCGGACAGGCGGGCATTCTGCTTTATACGGCGACTGCCGATGCCGCAGGAAGTCTCGGTGGTTTGTGCTCGCACGGCACGGTCGACAACATTGCCAAGATCATCGAGGCGGCAACGGACGCAGCACAATGGTGTTCGGCTGATCCGGTGTGTCTGGAGGCTGTCGCAACCGGCGCGGGTGCAACAAACCTGGCTGCATGTCATTCGTGTCTTCTCGCGCCTGAGGTCTCATGCGAGTACCAGAATCGGTACCTTGACCGAGTGTGCCTGGTCGGGGAAGACGGAATGTCGCGTAATGGTCTACTCCTATATCAATCGTGAAGCGAGCACCGACAAGGGCAGCTGCTGAGTGGGTCATGCACTCCCGATCGGGAAGAGCCCATTCAGGTTGGCTACGGGACTTACGGAAAGACCACTGACTATTCGGGCACACAGGTGACGATGAGGCCCGCACCGCCCGTAGGGAAAATCGACTGCGAGACCGGCGACGGATTACAACTCTCTATCAGGCGGTGGCTACGGCTTGATCGCGAGTTCGTCGGCATCGGGACGCGTCGCGCCCAATGCAGTTGCCTCAGCGGCGAACTCGGGGTGTGGCCTCTTGATGACCAGTTCGGTGCCGTCCTCCGAGGTTTCCGCTCGGAAGAGTTCCTTGTATGTTGACATGCTTCTGATGGTTGGTATCGCGAGCAGGATGCCGAGGATGAGGAGCAAGGAGCGCGGGCCTTCTGGTATCCACTCCATCAACGGCGAAATGGGGCCGGTGATGACGATTGCTGTCAGTGCAACGAGGGCGAGGCTCAGAAGCCGTCGCGCAGCGAGATACCACAGGCAGGAGGAGCACACCGGCCAGCGTGTGTCCGTCCAGATCATGAGGGACCATCGAGCCTGAATACGCCTCAGATTCGCGTATGGCTGGAGTTGGTACAGAATCTTGCGACCGGGCGAAAGGTCATCCCACGGAATGTGTGGACGCGAGGGAACACGCGCTCTCCGCGAGCGCGTGCTTGGTTGCCCGTGTCGCACGCAAATCGAGGGCAGTGTCGCGTCGAGTTCCCTCATGTGCGCGTGCCGCCGTTGGGGCGCTTCCGCTACATCGACCTGACGAAGAGGGAATGCAACGGAGGTTTGGGTCATGCCGTCGATAGTGCGACATGACCACTCTCCTCGGCAAATCGGTGGCAGCGATACAGCGCGGCGAGAAGTGGATCGGTAATGATAGTTTTGACGAAATCATTGAGGGGGCGAAATGACCTTGGAAGTTGTTCCGGCGGATGTCGACGCGTTCGCGCACCGAACAGGGGAACTGTCGGCTCAGTGCGTTGACGCGACCAACCACGTCACGCGTTACTTGTCGATAGGCGCTTCGGACGTTGGGCTGATTTTCCTGCCGGTATTGCAACAGATCGAGGACATGCGCGAAACGCTCGTGGACAACCTTGACTCGATGCGGCAATTGACAGAAGTATCTGCGCAGAACTTGAGCACCGCGGCTCAGAACTACCGCACGCAGGAAGTTGAGACAACTGCACGGCTCGGTGCGGTTGGAGGTGATGTGCTGTGACCGAACCGACCTCAGCGCTGACGACGCCCACGCCGGAGGATCCGGTACCGAACCTTCTGGAGAACGCTCTTGACGGCTCGATCACTTCCCCGACCTATCTCGTTGGTGAAGCGATGGTGTTCTGCGGCATGGTTGGGACCAACGACCCGTGGGCGTGGATCGCCGAACAATATGCTGGCGACTGGCAGGCAGTTCAGGTCGCAGGCAAATCTCTTGAAGGTCTGGCGAAGTTCAATACGGAGATGGCCGGCCAATTGTCATCGGCCGCATCGACGGCGATGACAACGTGGAAAGGCGATGCGGCGAATGGCGCGGAACGCTACTTCACCGAGTTGAGTGACGTAATCGCGCGCCAGAGCAATGCGATCCAGGCCATGTCCACCCAACTCGAGCAGACATCGATGGGGTTGTACGAGGCATCCGAAGCGATCAAAGACCTGATGGGAACCCTCGTCGACACCCTGATCATCATCGTCGCCGAATTGGCCACCAGCGCCATTGCCACGGCAACGGGTTTGGGTGCGCCGATTGCTGCTGGATTCCTGGCAACCGCTTTGATTACAGCAAAGCGGGCATGGGATCTGGTCGGGATGGTTCAGACGTGGATCAGTCGGGCATGGGCAGGCGCGCAAGGCGCCGTCGGTCTCATCGCCGGCAACCTGGCAACTGTCAAAGAGAAGTCACTGCCCCAACTTCCGAACGCTGCTTACCAGACCGGGGGTGTTTGACGTGGAGCCGGACAAGGAACCCTTGATGGACGTACTACGTGACGATCCAGCACTTGCCGCGCAGTTGAGGAAGTCGGTCAAACTGCTGGCCGACAACGCACCTGATCCGGCGATGGGCAACATGTTGCGTGAGGTCCTGAGCGGCGACAAGAATCTGCGTGACGTAGTGACGACAACCAACTTTTCCGAAATGTTCCGCCCCTTCACCGAGGCCGCCGTGGCCGAGGCCGCGCAAATGACGGATGAAGAGAAGGAGTCGTTGGCAGAGCAAGGACGTCGCCAGATCGACTCTGAGTACGAAGAGTCCTTGCGCCGCGACTCCTCGCAACCGGAAGCGGATGAGCAGGACGACGACGAGTACTTCCAGAACCGTGGATCGATCCTGAAGCCAGGCTGGTAGCGCCGTCACGAAATGAAGATTTTCAGCTTTCTCAAGAAGCACGGACTACTGGCCCCGTTGGCCAAGCTTGCGCTAGCGATTGCGGCGATTCCCGCAATTGGTTACCTAGCCTTATGGATGGGAAGCCAATCACCGGCCCATGAGCTGAAGGAATCGCCGGGCTGGTCCGCGTCGCCAGTGGAGCCGGACTCCGCTCCCTATGTGCCGCCGCCAGCCGGGTTTCCGTCGATGGAGTTTCCTCCGCCCCTCGTCGACGTCGTCGACGGCGAACCTCAGCCAGTGCCCACCAGGTACGGCCTGACATATGTGGTGCCGCCGGGCGAGCTATGGCGACCGACCAACAGTGCAATCATGGGATGGTCGGACAACAACGGCTCGATCGCCACATACGGCGCTGTCAGCGACTACGGCTACGGCTACTGCGAAGAATCGGACAGTGCTGAACTGGCGGCTGTAGGAATCACTGGCCGGAACGCCGTCGACGTGGACACCGCCGCACGGGATGCGATCACACAGGCCGAACGAATCTACACAGGCGACGAGGGACAACGTCCGACCGTTCGGATTCGAGGTCCGTTCGAAGTAGACGTGTCAGGTCGTCCGAGTGTGCGATACACGGCCCTGGTCACCGATATTCACATGGACGGGCCGTGCGAACCGCGAAGCGCAACGTTCGACATCGTCGCAACACCCTCGTACTCCAATGCCGAGGTGGCGATCTTCATGATCAACCGAGCCACCGGCGTGGAGGACTCACTGTCCGACGCGGACGCGGACGAGATCATCGAGTCACTGCGCAAGTCGGAGTGAGCTCAGCCATCCTCCCGGCGCCAGGACTGCGTTGGAATCGAATCGATGAGCTATGAGGACGAGGGCAGGTAGCGCGCGAAAATACTGGCCGTTTCCTCGAGTCCGTCGCACCAGGTGTCGAACGGGAACTCCTGACTGGAGTGCGTTCGGAAGAGGTTTCGGGCAATGATGAGGATTCCGTAATCGGTTTCGATGCTTACGGAGCAGGTGTTCGGGAACTCTTGCCGTGCGTCCAGCAAGGCCCGTCGTCCGTCGATTTCGATGGGCGTGGAGTAGTCCTTGACCTTCTCGAGTTGCTCCGCGAACGTGATGTTGCCGGAGAGGATGTTCACCCCGTACTGGACAGGGTCGGTGTCGTAATCGCAGCCGAGGAAGGTGTACGTACCTGTCGGGAAGTCGGCTTTTCCTTCTGATTCCGGGTCGTAGCCGGCTTCGATCAGCGCGTGATCGGGAATGTCGAGGCACGGATCGAACGTGACCGGCGGTCGACCCGAATCGTCGGTATGGCGGGGCGTTCGTGTCGAGCTGTCGGCTGCTTGCGTCTCGGGTATGGCAGATCCCGTTGCCGTGTTCGCTGCGTCGGTTCCGCAGGCGGTCAGAGCAATCGACGCGCAGACGGCGAGTGTGGCGGTGACGCCAGCCGATCTCGCCCGCCACGGCATGGCGCATTGTGTGTCGACGAGTCGGCCGACGGAACCGGACCGGTCGATCACTGGGACGACGGCAGGTAGCGCGCGAAAATGCTGGCCGTTTCCTCGAGTCCGTCGCACCAGGTATCGAACGGGATCTCCTGAGTGGAGTGGGTGCGGAAGGTATCCCTCGCAACGATGAGGACGCCGTAGTCGGTTTCTATGCTTACTGCGCAGCCATTCGGCATCTCTTGCCGGACCTCCACCAGGGCTCGACGTCCATTGATCTCGGTGGGTGTGGAGTAGGCCCTGACCTTCTCGAGTTCCTCCGCGAACGTGATGTTTCCCGAGAGGACGTTCAGTCCGTACTGGACTTCTTTCGTGTCGTATTGACAGCCGAGGAACGTGTACGCGCCCGCGGGATAGTCCGCTTCTTTTTCAGAGGCCGGGTCGTAGCCGGCCTCGATCAGCGCGTGATCGGGAATGTCGAGGCACGGATCGAAGGTGACCGGCGGTCGACCCGAATCGTCGGTATGGCGGGGCGTTCGTGTCGAGCTCTCGGCTCCTTGCGTCTCGGATACTGCAGATCCGGGCGCCGAGTTCGCTGTGTCGGTTCCGCACGCCGTCAACGTGAGTGAGACCGCGACGACGAGTACGGGGGTGACAATCTTCAGCGTCATACGATTGCTCCGTGTTCGAGTTCGGCCAACGACCTGGCCAACTTGCCGTCGGCGTCGGCGAACGCCTCGCCACCTGTGGCGAATGCTTCACGCATATCCAGGATCACAGCCTCGTACTGCCTGAGTCTTGTCCGAACCTCTTCCGCTTTTCGCGCGTACCCGGCGGTCAGTTGTTGCCCGATCCGGAACCCGCCGAAGCATTCGACCTTGTCGATCTTGGTGGCTGCCTGCATCTAATTGTGGATCATATCGAGCATCTCATCGCAGACCGCAACACATTGCTCGATCGCGTCGTCGTCCAAACGAAGTGCCATCATCCCCCCATTGTTCGTGTGCCGGTTGCCGACGACACGATACTCGGCGGCCATTGCGGGCGGCCAACCGGCGTTGCCGACTCAGCGGCCGGTCCGCTCCGTGATCTTTGTCGTCACATATTCGTGCACCAGGGATGGATCGTCGCGAATCTTCCTGTGGTCGATCTCAATTCCTGGCACGGGCGTGGGTGTGTCGATTCTCCAGAAGATCGCAGTTCGCTTCGTCTCCCACTGTGCGTTGCTGTAGCCGATCACCACGGTTGCGGGGTAGCCGTTGTAACCGGCCGACGCGCCCGCCACGGCGGCCCACGGCAGGCAGGATTCGAAGGCCCAGCCGCGCTGGAAGATGCCTTCCGAGGTGAACGCGATGTACCCCACCCGGAGACGTCCGACCAGGAAGCCGAGCGGAAGACTCAGGTAGAGAAGGGCGGCGAGTCCGAAGAAGGTAGTACCGCCATAGCCTTCCGAATCCTCCTCCGGCAACAGATGTTCCGACTCGGGTGGGAGGGGAAGGATGGTTCGCGGTTCCGGGAGGAGATCGTACGCACCGACCGCGAGGAGGAGCCCGAGCGATCCCGCGATGAGGCACAGCAGGATCGGGGGCGTCGCCGAGTAGGCAATCGTCGGGCACAGTTCACCCCGCACATTTCGTTCCTCGATCTCGAGGCGCCCATTCGATCGCGGCCTGTAACTCAGACTGAAACCGACGGTGACGACGACGAAGCCCAGCACACCCACCAGGTACTTCACGGTCCCGTGTTCGCCGTCGACGATGCTGCGCCAGATGCCGATCACACACACCACAGCGACCAGCGCGAAGAACGCGTAGGAGGCGCCCATCCGCAACCGACTCATTCGATTCCACCCCTCGTACTTCGCGAATCCAACGCTTCCGAACTTGCGTTTGGCTAGCCTAAACGCGCTGGCCGAAGGGTTCGGGGCCGGTATCCATCCGCCCCCGAAGTCGGCGTGGTCGGCTACGGTTGGTGAGGAACTGTTCCCACAACCCGAGCGGAGTAGTTGGATGCCCGAGCCCGTGCAACCGCAGCCTGTCGTGACTGGGTTGACCACTGCCGCGCTGTTTCTGGTACTGACCATCGACGACGGCGGCGAGGACGCGGCCCGCGATCTGCTCGAGAATGTTCCCACGATCGAGCGGGTGGTGGATTTCCGTGCGGTCGGACTGGGTGTGAGCGTGGTGGCCGGGATCGGTTCGCAGGCGTGGGACCGATTGTTCGCGGGCGAACGGCCGGCGCACCTGCATGTGTTGGAAGAACTGCACGGCGATACGCACCACATGCCGTCCACACCCGGCGATCTCCTGTTCCACATCCGCGGCGCCCAGCAGAACGTGTGCTTCGAGGTCGCCCGCCAGATCATGAACCAGCTCGACGGCGCCGCAACTGTGGTGGACGAGGTGTACGGCTTCCAATCGTTCGGGCACCGGAACCTGCTCGGCTTCATGGACGGAACCGAGAACCCCACCGGCATAGAAGCATTCGGTGCCGCGTTGGTGGGGGAGGACGAACCCGACTTCACCGGCGGCAGCTACGTGGTGGTGCAGAAATATCTGCACGACATGAAGGCGTGGGACGACACCTCCACCGAAGAACAAGAACGCGTCATGGGCCGGTCCAAAATCGACGACATCGAGATGTCCGACGACGTGAAACCCGCGAACTCCCACATCGCCCTCAACGACATCGAAGACGAGAACGGTGTGGGCCTGGACATTCTGCGCGCCAACATGCCGTTCGGCAGCTTCAAGGACGGCGAGATGGGCACCTACTTCATCGGGTACGCCGCCGACCCGGCAGTCACCGAGCGGATGCTGGAGAACATGTTCGTCGGCGACCCGCCCGGCAATCATGACCGCCTGCTCGACTTCTCCACCGCCGTCACGGGCGGCTCGTTCTTCGCCCCGTCCAAAGATTTCCTCGACGACCTCCCACCGGCGCCCGAGCAGCCGGAGGAGACCGAGGACGATGACAGGCAAGCGCCACCGGTCCAGGCCGGCTCCCTGGCAATCGGCAGTCTGAAAAGGAGTGTCCTCCGATGAACAACCTGTTTCGCGAACTCGCACCCGTCACCGACGCTGCGTGGGCGGAGATCGAGGAGGAGGCCACCCGCACGTTCAAACGCAACATCGCGGGTCGGCGCATCGTCGACGTGAACGGACCCCACGGTCTGTCCCAGTCGTGTGTCGGCACCGGCCACACGCAGAAGGTGGACCCGCCCGCCGACGGTGTGTCCTCGCGGCTGCGGCTCGCGCGTCCGTTGGTCGAGCTGCGCGTTCCGTTCACGCTCGCGCGTGAAGACATCGAGGACGTCGAACGCGGCTCGCAGGATTCCGACTGGGATCCGGTGAAGGAAGCGGCCAGCGCCCTGGCGGCTGTCGAGGACCGCGCCATCTTCGAGGGCTACCCGGCCGCCCAGATCGAGGGAATCCGCGCCAACAGCACCAACGACGCGATCGAATTGCCGTCGGATGTTCGGGAGTTGCCGAACGCGATCAGCAAGGCGCTGTCCGAGCTGCGCCTCGCCGGTGTCGACGGACCGTATTCCGTGCTGCTCGACGCCGAAACGTACACGGAGGTCAGCGAAACCTCCGACCACGGCTACCCGATCCGGGAGCACCTGAAGCGGCTCATCGAAGGTGACATCATCTGGGCGCCCGCCATCGATGGAGCGTTCGTGGTCACCACCCGCGGCGGTGACTTCGATCTGCAACTGGGACAGGACGTCTCGATCGGATACACCTCTCACACCGCCGACACCGTGGAGCTGTATCTACAGGAAT
The DNA here is from genome assembly GCF_055231015.1 of Rhodococcus quanlei. Lineage (NCBI taxonomy): Bacteria > Bacillati > Actinomycetota > Actinomycetes > Mycobacteriales > Nocardiaceae > Rhodococcus > Rhodococcus quanlei. Next base: position 193,843 of record NZ_JBUYWD010000008.1, read on the forward strand.
CGTTGACGTTCCTCGCCTACACCGGTGAGGCATCGGTTGCGCTGACGAGGCCCAAGAAGCGCACATAACCGACGTCAGCGGGTGGTGTAGCCGCCGTTGGCGAATACCGTTTGCCCGGTCATCCAGCCACCGTCCGTCACGAGAAACTGCACGAGCGGTGCGATGTCCTCGATCTTCGTGAGTCGGCCGTCGAGGGCCTGTGACTTGTGGAACTCGACCCGTTCGGGGGTTTCCTGCGGGTAGAAGAACGGTGTGTCCATCGGTCCCGGGGCGATGTTGTTGACCGAGATGCCGCGGTCGGCGAACTCCTTGGCGGCGGCACGAGTGAAGTGCTCGACCGGACTCTTGCCGCCCGCATAGGTGGAGTAGCCGTCGGTGAAGGCGGCGAGCAACGCGGTGACGATGGTGACGATCTTCCCGCCGTCCTCGAGGTTCTTGCCGGCCTCCTTGATGAAGAAGTACGCCGCTTTCGAGTTGATCGCGAACATCGAGTCGTACTCGTCCTCGGTGGTCTCGACGATCGGCTTACGAAGCACCTTGCCCACGGTGTTGACCGCAATGTCCACGCCACCGAACGCTTCCTTCGCGGTGGCGAACAAGGTTGCCGCGTTCGCCGGGACCGTGAGGTCACCTTGGACCTTGATCGCCTTGGCACCGGCGGCCTCGACCGCGGCCACGGTGCGGTCGGCGTCCGCTTCCGAGCCCGCGCTGTTGTAGTGCACCGCAATGTTGGCGCCCTGCTGCGCCAACGAGGTACTGATCAGACCGCCGAGGTTCTTCGCCCCACCGGCGACGACGACGGACTTGTTTTCGAGTGGCTTGCTCACGTGGATCCCTCGCTTCGTTGCTTTGACGTACAAGTTCACGCTAGAAGGACGATCCACGAATGAAGAACAGCGAAAAGTGGGTTTTCGACAAGTAATGTTTGTGGGGTTACGAGGGCGTCAGATTGCGCTCACTCCGGCCGGGCACACGTTGTACGAGGGAGCCGAGCCGGTCTTGTCAGCCGCACGGTCTGTGATGGCTGCAACCGTCGCCGCAGCACAATCGGAGCCGACGCCGTTCGTGGTTGCGCACTCACCGGCCATCACCTCCGACGAGGTGTTCGATCTTCTGGCACCGGTCCGGAGTGGCTTCACGAACGTGTCCATCACGGTCCGGCAGATGTTTCCCGACGAGATGCGGGCTTCGCTGCACGAGGGCGCCATCGACGTCGGGTTGCGCCGCGGCGCGACGACACCACAAGGCCTTGCCGGTGCAGTGGTCGGATACAACGCCCTGCACGTCGCCGTGCCGTCACACCACCGACTTGCCACCCGCGACTCGGTGAGAATCTCCGAGTTGGCCGACGAGACGATCGTGTTGTGGGCACCGCCCGGAGTGTCGTTCTACTCGGACTTTCTCGTATCCATCTGTCAGCGAGCGGGATTCGAGCCGGCCACCCTGATCAATTCGGTGCAGGGCACCGCGCCGAGTACGGCGGTGATCGACAACGATGCGGTCGCGTTCGTCACCGCCGCCCCAGGGTCCTGCCACGAAGGGCGGGTGCGCGTGATCGCGATCGAGGACGCACCGTTGGCACCCATCCAGGCATTGTGGCTTCGCCACACCACGTCCGAGCCGCGACAGGCTCTACTCGACGCTCGACGCTGATCAGGCCGGAAGGAACTCCTCGGCGATCTTCTTCGCCCACTCCTGCGCCTGATCCTTCGGGCGGACTGAGCTCGAGGCGTCGTGACGTCCGTGTTCGCCGACCTGCTTGGCACCCAGTTCGGTGAGCTTCTCGGCCATGATCTCGCCGCCGCGGTTGAACGTCTCCTCGTAGATGCTGTCACCCAGGCCGAACGTGGCGAAACGCAGTCCGGCGAGGTCGGGCTGCTCGTCGCAGAGGGCCTCGTAGAACGGCTCGGCACCGGTGGGCAGCTCACCATCGCCGTAGGTGGAGCAGACGACGATCAGGAAGTCGTCGGAGTCCAGATCTTCGGGATCGAACTCCATCATGTCGTACAGGGAGGTGTCGTAGCTGCTCAGTGCGTCGACCACGTGGTCCGCCACCAGCTCGCACGTTCCGGTCTCACTGCCGTAGAGGACGACAACGCCCATCGCCAAATCTCCTTCTATCCCTGAACCACAAGATTGCCTGCGACTACTCGGTGCACGTCCAACCGCTCAGTACACGTCGCGCAGGTAGCGCTTTTCGCGCTTGAGTGCGGTCACGTATTCTGCCGCATCCTCGGCGGACATTGTGCCGTGGGTCTCGATCACCTGATGCAGCGCACGGTCGACGTCCTTCGCCATGCGGGTGGCGTCGCCGCACACGTAGAAGTGTCCGCCGTCCTCGAGCCAGGAGAACAGCTCCTTGCCGTTCTCGAGCATCCGCGTCTGGACGTAGATCTTCTCCTCCTGGTCGCGGGAGAACGCCAGGTCCAGGCGGGCAAGCACACCGTCGGCGCTCAGGGCCTCGAGTTCTTCCTCGTAGATGTAGTCGGAGGCGCGGTGCTGATCGCCGAAGAACAGCCAGTTGCGTCCGGCCGCACCCCGCGCCTTGCGCTCCTGCAGGAACGCGCGGAACGGTGCCACACCGGTGCCCGGACCCACCATGATCATGGGTGCGTTGTCGTCGGCGGGCACGCGGAACGACTTGTTCTTCGACACGAAGATGCCCCCGAGATCACCCTCGGCCAACCGGTCGGCCAGGTAGGTGGAGCACACGCCACCGCGGTCGCGGCCGTCCCCGCAATAGCGGACGCTCGCCACCGTCAGATGCACGTGGCCGGGGTTGGCCAGCGGGCTCGACGAGATGGAGTAGGCGCGGTGCTGCAAGGGCCGCAGCAAGCCCACGAACTCGTCCACCTCGAACGTGAGCGACGGATCGAGCGCCAGCAGGTCGAGGACGTCCTTGCCCCACAGCCAGGCCTCCAGGTCGGCCTTCTCGCCGCGGTGCAGCACATGGCTGAGCTCGTCGTGACCGGCACGCTTCTCGACCTCGTCGATCAGCTCGTGCGACGGCGTGGAGATCTCGTACGAGTGCGTGAGCAGGTCGCTGAGCGGGCGTTCCTTCCCCGTGACCAGGGCATCGGCCGCGAAGCCGAGCCGCTCGATAAGGGCATTCACCAAAGCAGTGTCGTTGATCGGCATGACTCCGAGCGCGTCACCGGCCTCGTACTCGAGACCACTGTCCGCCAGTGCGAACTCGTAGTGACGAATTTCCTTCGCCGACTCGGACCCGGACAGGCAGCGGTTGACCGCCACCTGCGAGCGGTACGGATTCTTCCGGTTCCACGGTGAGCGCTTGCGCTTGACTTTGGCGTCAGCGTCCGCAACCCCTGCCTCCTGACTGGCCACGGCCGGCTCCTTCCTGATCCCTTCCACTGCGGCAAACAGCGGAAGAATATCGGAAATCCAGCCGGAAGCGGGATCTTCGTAATCAACATCGCAGTCCACCCGGGGCGCCACGCGCTTGGCCCCGAGCTGCTCGAGACGCGTGTCGATCACCTTCCCGGCCTGGCAGAACCCGTCGTAGCCGGTGTCGCCGAGCGCCAGAACAGCGAAGTCGAGCCCTTCCATCCGCGGGGCCGTATCCGCGGACAACGCCTGCCAGAACAATTCGGCGTTGTCGGGCATCTCTCCCTCGCCATACGTGGACGTGACGACGAGAACGCGCTGCGCCGCAGCCAGCCGCTCGAGGTCGATGTCGTCCAGGGCGCACACCGACGGCGCGAAACCCTGTGCCTTGGCCGCGGCGGCCGCGTCCTCGGCCACACCCTCCGCGTTGCCGGTCTGACTGCCGTACAGAATCTGCATCGGCGGCGCGGCCTCGGCGCCGGCAGCCTCAGCGGACGGCGCCGCCAGCCGGGTACTCATCGCCGCGAGGAACCCGGACAACCACACGCGCTGGTCGTCGCTGAACGGTGCGTCCTGGGGAATGTAGGGAAGTGTCACGATGCGCTCCCGATGACGTCGGTGGGCACCAGATCGGGGAGCGCGTTCTTCGCGAACAGTTCCTCGTATCCGGGCATGCGGCCGATCTTGTCCACGTTCTTCGCCTGCTGGTGGATGATCCACCCGTAGGTGCCGGGCGAGTCCATCGACCGCACATTGCGGCGACTCAGCGCCTGCTTGTAGTCGCCGAGACGCTTGTCCGCCACCATCACGGCGAGGTCCTCGTCGCTGTGGCCGGCCAGAGCCTCGCGGGCGTAGCGCTGCAGCTTCTGCATCAGGAAGAAGTCCTCCGTCAGCAGCAAGTTCCGCACCGCTTTCGCGACCGCCGGTTCGGACGGATCGCGTGAACCGGGCACCTTCGCCAACGCCATCTGCTGCGCCGCACTCAGGACGGTGTAGTTGTTCAGCAACGCGAACATCGACTCGGTGTCGGTCTCGCCGTACCCGGGGGCCTTGCCGCCGAGGACGGTGTTGCCGTCCCGGTAGTCGACCTTGAACTTGTGGATCTGATGCGCGACGAGAGCCGCGGACAGCTCGTCCACGAGGTCTTTGCGCGGTTTGGCCGCCAGGATCTCGTCGCTGTCCTGGTACTGCAGCAATGCGCGCGGCATGCCGTACACGAAGTTCGCCTGCTCGGTTTCCCAGTTCTCCAGCAGCCACGTCGCCCGCGCAGAACCGGTCGCCTCCGCGTGCCACTCGAGCAGCTGACGAACAGCCTGCCGGTGCAGCAGAGCGTGTTCGTCGTCACCGATGATCGAACCGAGGAGGATCGAGTCGGCGCTCGCCTTGCCGGGGAGCCGGCCTTCGGGGTCGTACTGGTAGAAGAACCCGCCGCTCATGCCGTTGCCGACACCCTTGCCGAACCCGCCGAGGTTCAGAACGGCGCCGCCGGTCATGTACTCGCACGCGAAGTCGCCGACACCCTCGACCACCGCGGTGGCACCGGAGTTGCGGACGGCGAAGCGGTCACCGGCCTGACCCTCGACGAACGTGCGCCCGCCCGTCGCACCGAACAGCGCGAAGTTGCCGATCAGCACGTTGCCGCCGTGCTCGGCCGAGCCGCCGCCGGGGGAGCGCACCACGATGGAACCGCCGCATGCGCCCTTGCCGACACCGTCGTTGCAGGTACCCGTGTGGGTGATCGCCATACCGTCGTTGCAGAACGCGGCAAACGAGAGTCCGGCCGACCCGGACGTGGCGATGCGGACACTGCCCTCACGGAGATAGCCGCGGCCACGCTCGTCCCGCAGGACGGCCGGCTTCTCCTCGGAGAGTTCGTGGCTGAGGATGCGTTCGATGTCGATGGCCAACTGTGCGCCGACGCTCTTGTTGCGGTTGCCGAGAACGACACCGTCACCGAGATCGACGGTCAGCTGGTCCTGCTCGAGCAGCGCCTTGCGCAGCTGCGGCAGCCAACCCTCGTCCAGCGTGTAGTCCTTCTCCAGGTACACCGGATTCTCGACGGTCACCTCCTCGACGACGGTGAGCATCGCGCGCAGGTCCAACTGCCCGACGCTCGACGGGTGATCGAGCAGGTTCAACAGGTCGGCGCGACCCCGTGCTTCGCGCAGCGACGTCATCCCCAGTTCGGCGAGCAACTCGCGGGTCTCGTGCGCGATGTTGAGCAGATACTGCGCCATCGCGCGCGGGTCACCGTCGAACAGTTCCGGGTTGGTGGTCAGACCGGCGGGGCACTTGACGTTGCAGTTCTTGGCCATCACGCACCCCAGCATCATCAGCGCGGTGGTGCCGAACTCGAAGCTGTCGGCGCCGAGCAACGCCGACTTGATGACGTCGCCGGCCGTTTGGTGAGCGCCCGAACAGCGCAGCAGTACCTTCTGCCGCAATCCGTTGGCGGACAGTGCCTGATGCACCTCGGCCACGCCGATCTCGGCGGACCGGCCCGCGTACTTGAGGCTGGTGACCGCTGCGGCGCCGGTGCCGCCGGTGTTGCCGGCGACGTTGATGACGTCGGCACCCGCCTTCGCGACACCGACCGCAATGGTGCCGATGCCCTCCGACGACACGAGCTTCACGATGACGCGTACCCGTGCCGCCTTGCAGTCGTGAATCAGCTGTGCAAGGTCTTCGATCGAGTACGTGTCGTGATGCGGTGGGGGAGAGACCAACTCGACGCCCGGCGTGCCGCCACGGGCTGCCGCGATCTCCACGGTCACCTTCGGTGCGGGCAGCTGGCCACCCTCGCCGGGCTTGGCGCCCTGCGCGATCTTGATTTCGAGTTCCTCGAGCATCGGATCGGCCAGGTAGCCGGCCCACACACCGAAACGACCCGACGCGAACTGCTTGATCCGCGACCCGCGCACGGTGCCGTAGCGGGAGAGGTGCTCGCCGCCCTCACCGCTGTTCGACATGCCTCCGGCCATGTTGGTGCCGTGCGCGACCGCCTCGTGCGCATTGGAATTCAGTGCGCCGTGGCTCATGGCACCCGAGGTCAGAAACGGGGTGATCTCGTGCGCCGACTGCACCTGCTCGAGCGGGACGCTGTGCGGCGCCGCCTGCAGCATCGCCAGGCGTTCCGCGGCCTCGCCGGTTGCCTCGACGACCAGCACATTGCCGTCCGGTACATCACCGTCGACACGGTAGGTGACCTCGTCCGGGAAGCGCGCCACCCACGAATCACCCAGGGCGGTCGCACGATCGGTATCGCCGGCGTGCGGGCCGGTGAGCCAAAGCCGGAACTCGCCCTCCGAGACCTGCTCGCTGTCGAGTCCGCGGACGGCGAAGGTGTTGTTGCCCAAACGCGAGAAGCGCCCCATGTGCTTGCGGAACTCGTCCGCCGTCTGCAGGAACGTGACGTCGGTGGGCAGGCCCAGCACGTCACGCAGAGCGGCGGGACGCCGGTGACGTTCCTCGGCCATGGTGCGGGCGAACGAGCGGTAGCCGGGGGTGATGTCGAAGGAGTCGATCGCCTCGGGTGTGAGCTTGCGGAACCCCGCATTGGTGTATGCGGCGTCGTCGAGTCCGAAGGCGTCCTCGAGCCGGTGCAGCGGAAGCAGGCGCAGCGAGTCGGTGTGGTCCTGCGACCCCGTCGTGTCGAAGGCGATGGGCTCCTCGGTGAGGTCGACGAAACCACGCACCGCCGTGGTGCCGTACGAGTGACCGGCACCCTCGGCGCGTTCCTTGAACAGGCCGAGCAGCGGAATGTCCTTCTCGCCCTGAACCGTCAGCGCTCGGTCGTGCCAGTCGGCGACGGCCTGCGCGATGGTCGCGAACCCGACACCGCCGACCGGGGTCTGCACGTTGGCGAAGTAGCGGCGCAACGTCGGATCGTCCGTGTCGAGATAGTTGGGCTCGAAGAACTCCCCGCCGATGTAGCTCTCGGCGGTGCATAGGCCGACGCGGCCCATCGTCTTCATCAGCGACTTCTCGGCTGCCTTCGCGAACTTCGCGAACGCAGTATCAGGGTCGGCCGCGAACTTCTCCTCCGCGCGCAGGCGAACCGCCAACGGGTACACGGCGGACGCGCCGAAACCGAGGGTGGCCGCCACATGATGCGAGGACGAGATCTGCCCGGACTCCACGATCACCGAGACCCGAAGGCGCAAGCCCTCCTCGATCAACCGCTGGTTCACAGCGGAGATCAGCACGATCATCGGTAGTGCCGCCTGGTCTGTGGACACGTGGCGGTCGGTGACCACGGCGATACCGCCCTGCGCACGCGCGAACGCCTCCACTTCGTCGCACACCGCATCGATTGCGGCGGACAGTGCCGCCGCGTTGGCCTCCTCATTGCCCGCAACTGGGGTGTACAGCATCGGGAACCGCTGCACCGGAGTCGAATCCTGCTTACGAATCTTCAACATGTCCGAGTGCGTGAGAATGGGCGAGGGCACCACGATCTGCGGGGCGTCCACGGCGCCGCTGTTCGGGCGTCCGCCGAGCGCTACCCGCAGGGTCATGCCGTCGGCCTCGCGGATGCTGTCGAGCGAAGGGTTGGTGACCTGGGCGAAACGCTGTGAGAAGTACTTGGCCACACCACCTTCCTGATCGGAGAGGGCATTGATGGCGTTGCCGTAGCCCATCGCGGAAATCTTCTCCAGACCCGATGCGAGCATCGGATCGAGCATGAACTTGAAGCTCTCCTGGTTGTGCGAATACGCCACGTACCGCTGATGCGAGTCCAGGTCGCCCTTGTAGCGCAGCGGTCCCGGCTCGGCCGGAACGTCGGGGAGTTCGTCCACGGTGCGCCGCGCCTGCCCCAGAAGAGCCGGGTAGTCCTTCTCCGCCGCAAGGAGTTCGAGAGCATCGTTTGTGCCGAACGAGCGCCCCACGCGGTGGTCGAAATACAACATGCCGCCGGCCTCGATGCGGCCACGGTGGATCACCGATTCCGGGTCGAACTCGAACTGCCCGGCCTCCGACGTCACGCACAGGTACTCGTCGGTCTCCACCGACCGCAGCGGGCGCAGACCCAGCCGGTCGAGGCGCGCGCCGACCACCGAGCCGTCACCGAAGATCAGCGCGGCCGGGCCGTCGTTCTTCTCCTCGTACAGCGAGAAGTACTCGAGCATCGCCCGCACCTCGGCGGACAAGGACGGGTCGTTCTCCCACGCCGGGGGCATCATCGACACGACCGCGGTGACCAGATCCAGCTCGTCGTCGACGATGCGGCTTGCCAACGTCTGATCCAGCCGGCAGCTGTCCGACTGGCCGGGCGGCCGGATGATCTCCCGATTGCGGGCACGTGCCAGCGCACCCTCGGACAGGCGGTTCTTCTTGTCCGTGTTGAGCTCACCGTTGTGGGCCATCAACCGGAACGGCTGCGCCATGGTCGGGTGCGGATCGGTGTTGGTGGAGAATCGGGTGTGGAAGTACAGGGTGTGGACCGCGTGCAACGGATCGGTGAGATCGCGGAAATAGGGGACCACCTCGTTCGAGTTGAGGCGTCCCTTCAGCACCTGCGTGTGCGCGCTGAGCGACAGCGGGTACAGGCCGGTGAGGGTGGTCTGCGCGTAGGCGATCGCCTCGATGGCGAGCAGAGCGTCATGGATTCGGCGATCGAAACCACCGGCTTCGGCGCCGGTGAACACCCACTGACGGATCAGCAACTGGTCCTTGACGGCGACCGGGCGCAGTGCTGCGTTGTCGACCGGGACGTCGCGCACCAGGATCGTGTGCAGGCCGTGATCGGCGAACGCCTTCTCGATGACCGCTTCGGCCTCGGCGTGGAAATCGGTGTCGTTCGGGAGGAAGAAGTTGCCGACGCCGAACTCACCCGTCTGCAGGTCGGTGTTGCCGGTCAAGGTGCGGAAGTAGTCGGGTGACAGGTCGATGCTGACCCCGGCGCCGTCACCGACACCCTCGGCGGACATGCCACCACGGTGCGGAACCTCGCAGAGAGCGCGGTGCGCGTGAACGAGTACGTCGTGACTGCGAGTGCTGTCCTTGCGGGTGATGAACCCCACCCCGCAACTGCTCTTCTCCAATGCGGGGTCGTACAGACCGGACTTCGTTGCACTCGTCTTCAAGCGCCGTCTCCTCGTTCTTGTGCCGGATGGAAATCCGTGCTCGTGGCACGGGTGGCCGTTCGGAGGAGGGTCGGGATAGACGACCGCCTCGAACCGTTCGACCGGTGAGGCAGACGTCGTTGTCTGAATGCACGTGGAACACGCGGAGGAAAAGCCTAGCCTAAGCTAAGTTCCTTGGGCAACACTTGGGTTTGCCAGCTCTGTTCCTTTGCGAAACTGTACACCGAGAAAACCGTAGACCTGCACTGATCTCAGAGTGAAACGCGTTACTCTGCGGCAGGCAGCGTGGTCAGTCGGGATCCTGTTGCTGACGTCTGAGCAATTCCAAGAGCTCGGAAGGCATGGGTGAGGCCACTTGCTCGGCGATCGGTGCGGCGTCGGCCTTGAGCTTCGACACCTCGTCGTGCAGGCGCTCCATCTTCCTGTCCAATTGACTGGCGGCTTCCGCGGCCTCCGTGAGCTCCTCGAGGAGCGGAGCAGGAATAGCGCGGTCGTACTTGTAGTAGATCTTGTGCTCGAGGGTCGCCCAGAAGTCCATCGCAATGGTGCGAATCTGCACCTCCACGCACACCGCGTGCTTGCGGTCGCTCAGGAACACCGGAACCTCGACGATCAAATGCAGGCTCTTGTATCCGTTCGGCTTCGGGTTCTCGATGTAATCCTTCACCTCCAGGACGGTGATGTCGGACTGGCTGATCAACAGTTCCGCCACCTGGTAGGTGTCGCGAATGAACCCGCAGGTGATCCGGACACCGCCGATGTCGGTCAGATTGGCCTTGATGTCGTCGAGGGTGAACGGAATGCCCCGGCGGATCGCCTTGCGCATAATGGACTCGGGCGACTTCAACCGTGAGTTGACGTGCTCGATCGGCGTGTACTGATGAATATGCGTGAACTCGTCCTTGAGGATGTTGATCTTCGTCATCAACTCGGCGATCCCGAACTGGTAGGACATCATGAATCGGGTGAACTCACCGCGAATACGACCGAACTGAGTCACCATCTCCGGGCTGTCGATGTCCCAGGCTTCGATCTCCGCGCCGAAATCGCCCTCGAGTCTGTCACCGGTACTCAAAACTGCGCCTTCCGCCGAATCGTTCCTTCCACGTTATCTCCGCGTCGCAGTGGAAGGTGCCCGGGTCAGGTCCAGAGCACGGCAATCAGGGTGTTGAGGATGGCCAGGCCGCCGACCACGTGCACCAGCGTCGGCGCACCCTCACCGCGCTTCTGCTTGCCGTTCGCGATCTCGGCGCATGCGACGACGGCAAGCGCGACGATCAACTTGACCGCGATCTTTGCGTGGTCGTATTCCTTGTCGACCACCGCCTCGCCGAGACCCACCAGGATCAGCCCGATGACGAACTGTGCCCGGGCGCCCCACAAGATCACCGGACTGATGGCCGGTGCCTTCAGTACCGCCAGATAACCGCCGACCACAGCGGCCATACCGAGCAGATGTGCAACCACGAAAATGTTGTAGACGGTGTCCATGATCACACCGTACGAACCCGCGCAGCCGGACGTTTATGCAGGTGAGGCTAACTTGTCGGTACCGGGCCTTACGCTTGTGGTGACCGAAGGAGGTTGTTGCATGCCACGGACCCTCACCGTGTCGGACAGTATCGTCGTGAACGTCGGCGCCGACGAAATCTATGCCCAGGTCAGCAATCCGTCCCTGATGGGGAAGTGGAGCCCGGAGAACACAGGTGCCACCGTCCCGTCGGACGGATGCGCGGCCCACGTGGGGATGACGTTCGACGGACACAACAAGCGCGGCGCATTCACCTGGACCACTCGCTGCACGGTCACCGCGGCGGAACCGGGGAAGGTGTTCGCCTTCAAGGTGCGTGCCATCGGTGTGAAATCGCCACGCATCTCGGCTCCGATCGCAACCTGGAAGTACGCCTTCGAACCCGTCGACGGGGGGACCCGCGTCACCGAGACCTGGATCGACGACCGCACATCCTGGCCCGATTTCGTCGCCGACACGTTCGACAAGATCGCCACGCGGGGAAAGGTGTTCGCCGACTTCCAGCGGAAGAACATCGACATCACATTGCGCAACCTCAAGCGAGAAATGGAACAGCCTTCAGCCTGAAGGCTCGACAGAGCGGAGTTCATCGTGTCGGCCACCAGCATGAGCACATCCGAACGTGAGAAGTTTCTGGCAGATCCGCATGTGGGCGTGATCGCCGTCGACCGGGACGGCCGGGCGCCCCTGGCCGTGCCGATCTGGTATCTCTACGAGCCTGGCGGACACGTGTGGGTGTGGACCGAGAACGGCACGGTCAAAGAAAAACTGATTCGTGCGAGCGGTCGCTACAGCCTGGTCGTGCAGAACGAGGCCCCGCCGTACAGCTATGTCAGCGTCGAAGGGCCCGCCGAGTTTCAGGAGGCGCCGACCGTCGACGACGTGCGACCGTTGGTGCGGCGTTACCTGTCCGAAGAGGACACGACGCAGTTTCTCGAGCAGATGTTCAACGACAAGGCCGTCATCATCCGGATGCGTCCCGAGCATTGGCTGACCGTCGATTACGCCAAGGTCGGTTTCTGAGCTTCGACTGCTATCGGGGCCCGGCGTGGTCGGCGAGCAATGCCGTCAGCTCTTCGGCGTAGCTGACCTGTTTCCGGAGTTTGCGACAGCTTTCCTCTGCGCGCGCATGGCATTCGGTCACGAAGGCCTGCGCTGCTGCCTGCTCCGTACCGGGCATGTCGTCGGCCAGGGTTTCGAGGGATTCGAGGAGTTGCCGCATTTCGTCCAGGGTGAAGCCGAGTGGTTTCATCCGGCGGATCACCAACAGGCGTTGCACATCGGCGTCCGTGTAGAGACGGAAACCCCCCGCGCTGCGTTCGGACGGGGTGACCAGGCCGACCTCGTCGTAATGGCGAATGGTCTTGATCGACAGCTCCGTGCGCTCGGCAACCTCACCGATCTGTATGTGCCGACCCGTCGTCTCGTCAGTCATCCTCACCGACTCCCTCCTCGCGTCCCGCCATGATGTCAGTGGCCGCCGCCCAGCCGGCCACTGAGGCGCCCATGCCGCTCCGACGATGCGGTGTTGAGGCCGACGATGTCCACGTTCTTTCCTTTGGCAGCGTATTTGTTGGTGATCGCGTCGAGCGTCGCGACGGTGGAGGCATCCCAGATGTGTGAATCGGACAAGTCGATGACGACGTTGTCCGGGTCACCGACGTAGTCGAACTGGTAGATCAAGTCGTTGCTGGACGCGAAGAACAGCTCGCCGCGCACCGCGTACACCCGCGTGTTCTCGTCCGGGTGCGCAATGTCGACGACCTCGGTCACGTGCGCCACCCGGCGGGCGAAGAGCACCATCGCGGTGACGACGCCGACGATGACGCCGTAGGCGAGGTTGTGTGTCGCGACCGTGACGACAACGGTCGCGAGCATCACCAGGGTTTCGCTTCGCGGCATGCGGCGCAGCGTTTTCGGCGCGATCGAATGCCAATCCATAGTACCGGCCGAGACCATGATCATCACCGCCACCAGGGCGGCCATCGGAATCAAGGCGACAACGTCACCGAGGGCGACGACGAGGATCAGCAGGAAGGTACCGGCAAGGAATGTGGAGATTCGAGTCCGCCCCCCGGAGACCTTGACGTTGATCATGGTCTGGCCGATCATCGCGCAGCCGCCCATGCCGCCGAAGATTCCGGTGACGATGTTCGCGACACCCTGACCCCAGCCTTCACGGGTCTTGTCCGAGTGCGTATCGGTGATGTCGTCGACGAGTTTGGCGGTCATCAGTGATTCCAACAACCCGACCAGCGCCATCGCCAACGAGTAGGGGGCGATGATCGACAGCGTCTCGGCGGTGAACGGCACGTCCGGAATCAGCCACGAGGGCAGACTCGAGGGCAACTCGCCCTGGTCGCCGACGTTGGGGACGTTCAACGCGAAAACGACCGTGGCGGCCGTGAGCACCACGATGGCCACCAGGGGCGAGGGGACCGCGCTGGTCAGCTTCGGCAGAAAGACGATGATCAGCAAACCGACCGCGACCATCGGGTACACCAACCCAGGTACGTCGATCAGGTGCGGAAGCTGCGCCATGAAGATCAAGATCGCCAGCGCGTTGACGAAGCCGACCATCACGCTGCGCGGAATGAATCGCATCAGCTTCGCGACACCGAGCAGGCTGAGGACTATCTGCAGGGCGCCGGCGAGCAGGACCGCCGCGATCAGGTAGTCCATTCCGTATTCGCGCGACAGGGGTGCGACGACCAGGGCGATCGCCCCGGTGGCTGCGGAAATCATCGCCGGCCGCCCACCGACGATGGCGATCGTCACCGCCATGGTGAAGGAGGCGAACAAGCCGACACGAGGATCGACGCCGGCAATGATCGAGAAGGAGATGGCTTCCGGGATCAGTGCCAGGGCCACCACCATGCCGGCGAGGATTTCGGTCTTGAGTCGACGAGGCGACCGTAGTGCGGCGCGCACGGATCCCTCGTCTCGGACCTGCGTCTCGAGCTGCTGCGTAGTCATCGGCACGGAAACCTACCCTTACGGGAGGGTAGAGTGCGAATCGGTAGCGAGGTACTGGTATGTGACGTTGCTCGCACTCCGGTAACCCGAAAACGTCAGATCACGATGTACCTTCGAAAGAGAAACATTTTTGCAACGGGGGAGGCACTGCTGTGACACTTGTACGGACGGCTGCGGAAGCAGAGATCAATGCGGCCGCGAAGATGCGCGATTTCGGATTCGTGGATGCGACCGCGCTTCCCGGTGGTCCCGACGGTGGAATCGACGTCTACTCCCAGCGGGCCTACGCGCAGGTGAAGTGGCGTGGGGGCATTGCCGACAAGGACGACCTCGAGAACCTGTACGGAGCGCGGGGCCTCGACCACCGACGCGCACTCGTCTATTTCTCCGGTGCCGACTACACCGAATCCGCGAAGGCGTACGCCGACTCGGTGAGGATCGCGCTGTTCGTGTTCGACCGGACCGGCGAGGTGACACCCATCGACGGGCGCGCCCGCGCCCTGATGGATTCTCGCATCGAAACGCGCAGGTCGGCACCTGTGAACACCGTCGACAGGACTCCATCGGCAGCGATGGCCGCCGCGCTGTCTGCGGCGGAATCCGTACGCGAATTCGGGATACGTCACTGGCCGCTGATCGGCGCACTCCTTTTCACCGTGTCCCTCGTGGCCACACCTTTCAGCGGCGTGCCGGTCGGAGTCCGCGTCGTCGTCACCATTCTCAGTGTCGTTCTGGCACCGGTCTTCTGGACGATCTACCTACGTAATCGCCAAATCCAGGCGAGCTGACCTACTCGGTCGGCAGTGCGCGCAGCGAGGCCAATGTGGTGTCGACGGCGCGTGCGGCCTCCGCACCCTTCTTCACGAAGTGCTGGGTGAAGTAGTCGATGTGCTCGTCGTGCTCGTGGAAGTGATGCGGTGTGAGGACCACGGAGAACACAGGAACGTCCGTGTCCAACTGCACGCGCATCAGTCCGTCGATGACGGCGGTGGCAACGAAATCGTGCCGGTAGATGCCGCCGTCCACGACCAGACCGGCAGCGACGATGGCGGCGTACCGTCCGGTGAGTGCGAGGCGTCGTGCGTGCAGCGGGATCTCGAAAGCGCCGGGAACCTCGAAGTAGTCGAGGGCGTTGTTCGCGAAACCGAGCGACACGATCTCGTCGGTGAAGCCCTCGCGTGCACGATCGACGATGTTGCGGTGCCACGTTGCCTGGATGAACGCGATTCGTCCCTGACTTTCACTCATGTCAAGAAACTATCGCACAAGGGTCGCCCGGTGCGCGCCAAAGGAGTCCCTGCACTCGCTACTCACTCACAGGGGCATAGGGTTGAGCAATGGAGACAGAGTTCGTCCGGTGGAGTGAGGACGGCTCCGAACGCTCCGCGGTATGGCGATCTACCAGCGGTGCACGCGCACCGAAGAAGGTCGTCGTCGCCGATGACTCCATGCGCGCCGACGACGCATACCGCCTCGCATGCGAGGGAACGGCGCTCCTGTGGCGAGGCGACTACCAGAATGCGCGTCAACTCTCGGTAGCAATCGCGAAGCGGGTCGACAAGAAGCACCGCAAGGGGTCCGACGATCCCGCCACCGCGTTCCACCTGCATCGCCAGACGCAGTCGCGCCGGGCCCGAATACTCGGAATGCTGGTGATGCAGTTCGATGCCGACCAGTCGCTGGACCTGCGGCGGGCACCCGACACTCGCCAGGCGATGCTCGCAGCCCACGGGCCCGTCGACGTGGACTCGGTGTCGTCGCTGCGCGACCTGTTGGGTGCAATCGGCGCACACGAGTGGCAGAAGAGCGGGGTCGAGATTCCCGCCCTCGGCGCACGCATCCATCCGGATTACGGGGTGTTCTCACCGATACGGGGAGAGTATGTCGACCTGGTGGCACAGGCCCCGTTGCCGTCGACCGAACTCGCCTTCGACATCGGCACCGGCACCGGCGTCGTGGCGGCCGTGCTGGCGAAACGCGGCGTGAAGACCGTGATCGCCACCGATCTGGATGCGAATGCTCTGGCATGCGCAGCACGGAACATCGAAGACCTCGGGTACGGCGAGAACGTCACCATCGAACGTGCCGACTTGTTTCCGACCGGCCGCGCACCGTTGGTGGTGTGCAACCCGCCGTGGCTACCGGCCAAACCGACGTCGCCCATCGAGCGCGCCGTCTACGACCCGAACAGCACGATGCTTCGACGATTCCTGACCGGCCTGCCCGACCACCTCGAGGACGGCGGCGAGGGCTGGCTGATCCTGTCCGACATCGCGGAGCGGCTGGGTCTGCGCTCACGGGACGAGCTTCTCGGCTGGATTGCCGACGCAGGTCTCATCGTCGTCGATCGGCTCGACGTTCGGCCCACCCACACCAAGGTGAACGATCGAACCGACCCGCTGCATGTGGCCCGTCGCGGTGAGATCACCTCCCTGTGGAGGCTTCGCCTGTGAGCGGTTGACGAGTCCAGCGACTCGTTACGCACGCACAGGGGGAGTGCGGGGGATCAGTGCAGTGAACAGCAGCGTCACCGCGGCGGCCGCGATGGAGATGCCGATCGTGGCATCGAATCCCGCAGGCGACGGCAGGAGCACCGGCCCGACCTCGATGGTCATGTGCGCCAGAATCACACTCACGACTGCGGACGAGGCCGACGTACCCACCGCCCGCATCAAGGAGTTCAGACCGTTCGCGGCTGCCGTTTCGGTGATCGGGACCGCGCCCATGATGAGTGCCGGCATGGCCGCGTAGGCGATTCCGATGCCCGCACCTACGATCATGTTGGCAATCATGATCTCCCACACACTGCCCCGCAGCAGCAACATGACGACGTACCCGGCCGCGATCACCGCACCGCCGACGCCCAGCGTGATGCGAGGTCCGTACACGGCGGAGATTCGTGCCGACACAGGCGAGAAGAAGAACATCACCAGTCCGGCCGGCGCCAGCACGAGTCCGGCCTCGATCATCGACAGACCCAGCCCGTAGCCCGAAGCGGTTGGTGCCATCAGGATCTGCGTCGGAATGAGGGACATGCCGAACATTGCGAACCCGGTGGAGATCGAGGCCAGATTGGTGAACAGCACCTGCGGACGTGACGACACTCGCAGGTCGACAAGCGGGGCGTCGGTCCGCAGCTCGTAGAAGCCCCATGCGACGAAGATCGCGACGGAAGCTACCAGGAGCCCCAGGGTTGTCGTGCTCGTCCAGCCCCAGTCGCCACCCTTGGTGATGGCCAGAAGGAGAGCGATCAAGGCCGCACTGAGCCCGACCGCGCCGATGTAGTCGAAGCGCGCGGGTGTGCGTACGGGTGACTCGGGGATGATGGCGAGGACGAGGCCCAGCGACAACAAACCGAGCGCACCCGATACCCAGAACAAGGCGTGCCAGTCGGCTTTCTGGGCGATCGTGGCAGCGACCGGCATTCCGATGGCCCCGCCGACGCCCAGGGTCGCGCTCATGATCGCCATTGCCGAACCGACCCGTTCGGTCGGCAGTTCGTCGCGCAGAATACTGATACCCAGTGCGATCGCACCCATGGCCGTGCCTTGCAGTGCGCGACCCACGATCACCGGCAGCAGCGACGAACTGAGTGCGCAGATCACCGAACCGGCAATCAGGGAGACGAGGCTCAGCGCAAGAATGGTGCGCTTGCCGAACATGTCGCCCAGCCGTCCGGAGATCGGGGTGATCACCGCCCCGGCGAGCAGTGTCGCGGTGATCGCCCAGGAGGCGTCCGCCGCCGAGGCATTCAGGATCTGGGGAAGGATCGGGACCAGCGGAACGATCAACGTCTGCATGAGTGCAACCACGATCCCGCACAGCGCGAGTACAGCGATGATGACGCCGGGAGGTCGCGCCGGCTTCGCGGTCTCGCCCGTCTCGGGTGCAATTGTGGACACGAGGTTCCCCTACCTGACTTCGATAAAGTGCACGAACTGGCTTCGGTGGACAGCGTTGACCGAAAGCAACGATGTGTATCGTACACATTGTGTGCATGATGCACACTGTCGAGTGAGGAGAAGTGCGTGGCAGACGAGGAAGGCGCCGGGGCCGATTCGCTCACTGCCCTCGAGTACGAGTTGATGCTGCTCTCACGGCACTCGTTGATGGCGCGCACGCATCGGAAGGGTCACGTGCTCGAACGGTCGGCGTACATACTGCTGAGCAGACTGCAACTCGAATCCCCGATGAGTCTCCGAGAACTCGCCGAAGCGCTCCGCCTCGACATCTCCACGATCAACCGCCAGGTCCGTTCGATGGTCCGTCAGAACCTCGTCGAATGCGCCCTCGACCCGGAGGGCGGAGCAGCCCGAAAATTCGTCGCCACCGAACACGGTCTCGATCTCCTGCGCGAGGACAGACGCCTGAGCACCGAGGGCGTGGGAAGAGTTGTCGGCAGCTGGAAAGCAGCCGAGCTGGCCCAGTTTCGCCGGTTGCTGGACAAGTTCAACAGGTCCGTGGAGAACCTCGAGGACAACGAATGGCCACGCCCCGACTAGCTGGTGGTCACCGTCTGCAGCCGTCGCAGTAGTTCCTCGTACACGTCGATCGGAGACACCGGCCGTAGATGCACGGCGTGGTCGACACGGTGAAGGTAACGGCCATCGCCGACGACATCGAGCCAAGTGAACTCGTCGACAAGCGGTTCCTCGAGACCGCTGCGCGCCCCGCGTATGCAGACGTAGCCGATACCCGAACGTGGATGCCCGAGAAGACGACGCATACGCTCGGCCTGAGACGGCACCGCACTCTGCAGAAACGAGCGCGATGGGGTATCGCACGGCTGCACGTCGTCGGGGTGGGCGGTGAGAGCGCCCACCGTTCCGGCCACACAGTCGTGAAGATCGCCGACGAGTCCCCGGGCGAGCTCGGCGATACCGCGCGATTGTCCGATACGACTGGTACCGATACGAATATCGCCAGACGCGGAACCGCCCGGGAGTTGCTCAGCCAGAACGGCAAGGTCGCCACGTACGCATCCGCGACGTCTGAGTGCTGGACTCTTGTCGATGTGCGGCGCGTACACCGTGACCGACAGGTCGGGATAGCGAAGGGCTCCGATCCACTCGGGCAGTTCGAGTTCGGGTGGATGCTCGTCCGGCGTCGGTGATCCGGATCGGTACTGGAGGGGATACGGCATTCGGTCCAGATCTGTGGCCTCCCACCATCTCATGAACTGGGCGGCGGTCACCGATGCCTTCATCAGCGGATCACCGGCGGTCCTACAGGATCGATCCGCCCGATCAACGCATTTCCGTTGTCGACGCTGACCAGGTAGCTGGGTGTCGAGTGCTCGGGGTCGTCGCTGCGTCCCATGCCGCGCGCACCGAGCGGCATCACATGACCGCCCATGGGTGTGACCGGCCGAGATGACGCGGGCTGCGACATCGTCGTATTCGCGGCCGAAGCGACGGCGGCCGAGGAGCGCGGAGGGACTCCGACCGGTGGCTGGTCGCCGGGCGTCCGAACACCACCTGGAGCTCCGGTGCTCACAGGACGTGTGACCGAGGCGCCCTGAACACTGGGCGGTGTGGATGTCGGGGGCAGCGCTGAATCGTACACGGGCTTTGCGTCGAAACGTGCTGTGCTGTAATCGGAGCGGGCAGTGGTCTCCGGAGCGCGACTCGGCATGGTCGCAGATGGTGTTCCCACGAATCGGAATACCGTGTGCTCGGGTGTCACCACTGGCCGAGGGCTCGGCGCAATTCCAGAGGCGCCGGCCGTCGTAGGCGGAGCGGAAACCTCGGTCACGGTACTCACGATCGTCGTGGTTGTGGTCGCGGCGTCGGCGAGTGGCGGCGTCGTGGTCGTGCCCGACGCATCGGCAAAGGGTTTCTTCTCCTCGCCGGGAAGGAGGTTCGACTCCTCCGCCGGTACAGAAATCGTGCCGTCCGAGCCGCTCGCGACGGCCGTATGGGGCGCCGGGAACACCGGTACGTCGGTGCCCGCATCACGATACGAGGGCGAGTACAGGTTGGTGAGCGCAAGCGCTGCCGCTTGCCGGGCGTCTTCGCGGGCTTCGTGCACGGCCTGCTGCCGAGAGCCACTCAGGGACATTTCGGTGGAAGTGTCCGGCGGTGGCACCGCGATCTTGATGTCGTCGACGTACGAGTGGAGACGGTGCAGCTTCACCGCGACAGCGGCTATGCCGTCACGGAACTCGGTCCCCTGATCGCCGAGCCGCTGGGCTGCTTCCAGGGCACGATCGGCCGCGTCGCCTTCCCAACCGGCATCGATGGTTGCCTTCAGGAAGGCCACGCCCAGTCCGAACGGGACCAGCCCGGCAATGTCGTTGAGGGTTTCGGCGACCTGACGGATTCGAGTGCTGTCGATGGACTGGACAGCCTCGTACATCTCTTCGTGGTCCCACCCGAAGAAGTTCTCTGTCGTTGTCACGTACGGCAGGTCGGTCTCGCCACCGAGTCGGCGGGCGAGCACTCGCTCGGTTCTGGCCAGTTGGTCTTGTCTCGTGATGGATCCGGGCACCGGTCATGCCCTTTCGGTGTCGAGTGACGCCAAACTGTCGAGCGACGCAAGACTTCGGTGAATGGCATCGTCGGAATCCCGGTATCCGGCCCCAGCCTCCGAGAACGCGGTGCGCATCTCGATGACGGCGCGGGTGTACTGCTGCAGGCGCTCCACCAGGGATGTGGGGTCGCCGGTGAACTTGTTCTGATACCCGGACTGCAATTCGAGGGCAGTGGTAAATGTGCCGAATCCGGAGATGGTCGTCAGGTCCTGTGCTCGGTCCGATGCCAATCTCAATTGATCCAGCATTCCGTCACAGATCGACTGACATTTCGCGATTACGTCCGGTTCCAAGCGAATCGGCTTCATCTTCCACCCCCAGTGTGACGCGATCGGCAAATCGTGTGGGAGCGACGCTATCCGGCGGAGCCGCCGCGAGTGAGACTGCTGGAAAGACTGTGGACAACTTCGTAATCACCAACAGCGTGCGAGTGAGGGTTGTGCGTGGTCATCTTGACGTGAGGCAACACCGGAGTCTCTGCCCTCGCTACGCGCGCACAGGGGTGGTCAGGGGTCGTCGAAGAGAGTCGGTTCACCTGGATCGGTGGACGATCCGGCTTGTTCGTTGCGGGCGGTGGATTCGGACTCGGTTGTGTCGGTTGGGATGACGACGGTCCGTAGCGCGCCGCGGAGAAGGTCCATCATCGAGCGCCACGATGCGGCTTGCGCTTCGAAGGCATCGCGCATCGAGAGATCTTCGTCCTCGGCAGCCATTTTCGACGATTGCTGCAATTGGCTTTGCCACAGATGAGCGAGATTGAGCAGCTCCAGAATCCGGCTCCGATCGTGCCCGCACACTTCCGCGACAACCGCCGCGTCGACAGTGCCGTCGCCCCGCGGATCGAGATGCAGCAGGGTCTTCAGTTCGGCAGGAAGTTCGTCAGCAGTCAGGTCCACCTCCGTGGACGGCGACGTGCTGCGGTCGAAGAACAGATTGCCACCGAACTTTTCGGCAAAGGCATGATCGACCGTCTTCAGGAACTGACTGAACGTGCGGCACAGATCGGTGAGGTGCTGTGGCACGAATGGGTTTCCGGGCAGTTCGACGAAACCGGACAGTCGATCGTCGACCAGAACGAACTTGATACGCAGCCACTTACGGTTGAGGTCGGCGACGAGCTCGCACGCGCGGGTCCGATCGGAAATGTTGTCGACCAGCGGTGCGAACAATTGAATATCGAGAGTATCGGCGATTTGCCCCACGAACATGATGGTGTTTCCCACGCGCACCGGAATGTCGCCGTCGGGATCTTGCTGTGGTGCAACTCCCAACAGTGATACGAGCGCTCTCGATACCAACGCCTTCAGATGTGCCGAATCGTGCGGTACGACAGGGGCTGTGGGAGAGAGCGGTGTTACGAGACTGTCGGCGGGCGCGAGCACCTCGAACGGTGCGTCACCGTTTCCCGATTCGACGCTCTCGAGGAAGGCAGGGTGAGTGACACCCCACACGTCGCGGAACGCGGCGACCGTCATGGCTGCCAGTTGGTCCGACCAGGACTGACTCTTGTCGACGAAGAACGACGGTGAGCCTTTGTCGTCGTCCACCTCGAGGCTGTGCGTGGGCCGCGCCCAGCCGAGCTCGGTGAGATAGGTCTGGTCGGAATCGCTCAGCGCGCGGTCGGGGTGCAGGAGGTCGTTGGAAGGAACCTCGCAACGCACCATGTTTCCTTCCCACACCAGGTACTGCACGTACGGCATCGATCGCTGCGCGTCGACGTCACCGAAACCGGCTTCCAGAATCAGAAGGTCATCCTGTTGCATGACGGCGATGTGATCGGCAAGACGGCGCTGAAAGTCTGCCCACGCCTGGTTGACGTTGGTATCGAGATCGAACGTGTCGGCCTCGAAATCTGCGGAATCGGTCACCGGTCACACCTCCTTCGTGTCTGTCCACATTAGTGGTTCGGTCCGACAGGCGAGACTCAGCGTGCCTGTCCCGCCGACAGTGTTCCGGTCAGTCGATCGAGGACGTCCAACAGATCCCAAGACGTGCCCGGTTGCACGGTCACCGTGTCGGTCCCGAACACGATGTAGCGGCCGTCGGCATCGATATCGCGCCAGGACGCACCGCCACGGGTGACGGCCGCGTGCCTCGGTCCCGACACGACTTTCACCACCCCCTCGCCGATCGAGGGGCGGTCCAGTAGATCGGCGACCGGCCGGAGCGCGTGCTCTGCCGCCGGACTGCGCAATACGCCGCTTCCCGGTGCGGCATCGTCGCGGCGAAATTGCACGCCTCGGTACCTGCCCGGATCGGTGTTCGGGATCTGTGCGAGAACCTGCCGTGCGACGTCGTAGGGTTCGCAGCCGAGCATCACCACGTCCCCACCGGTGCTCGATGTCCGGCCTGGGTGTTGCAATGCGACGATGCCGTGGTGGCCGTCCATCGCACCGATGACACGCAGCGGTGCCGACCTCACCTGCCCGGCGAGCTCGATGCGGAGATCGGGTTCTGCGATCAGCAGAAGTGCGGCAGCGAGAAGGTCGTGCTCGGGCCCGTCGAACGTTTCACGAATCGTGTTCTGCTGCACGTCATGTTCGGCGGCCGTCGCCGCGGGGCTCGGCACGGCGAACGGATAGGGGATCCGATCTTGGCCCGTCCGTGTCCAGAGCGCCGAGAACTGAGCACTGGACAGGGTCCACCTACCCATTCCTAGCCGCCGATCACCGGAGGCGAAGCGGGCGGGAGTGTTCCGACGATGGCGCTGCCTTCGTCGACCTCCACCAGGAAGGTCGGAGGTTCGGTTTCGTCCTCGGGCGGGTCGACGGCCTCGGGTTCGGGTGTGCCGGTGGGAGCGTCGGAATCCGTGCCCTGATGCGTCGCCACTACGTGACGTGCGTACTGTGCCGCACCGCTTCCGAGGGCACCGGCCAGGACGCCGCCTGCCATCGCTCCGCCGGGTGTTCCAGCGGGGGAGGGAACACTGTCGCCGGTATCGTCGGGAAGGCGACGAGGCAGGTTCGGATCTTCGGTGGAGCTCGATGTGAATGCCGGGACACCGTGAATGCCGTTGGGGCCCTGTTCGTATCCCGCGATGTCGGGTACCGCGACGGCTGCCACCGATGTCGTGGCGTTCAGCAGCACCGGCTGGTACGTCGATTCCATCGCGGCCTTCGCGGACTGCTCGGCCACGTCCGCGGCTTCGTCGGCGTCCCACATCCAGGGCATGGAACGCACCCATCCCTCCGGACGGTCGACGGGTGCGGGTATGGCGGTGCGAATCGATTCGGCGCCGGCGACCACCTGCCCGATCGCCGTGCCGGTGTCGGCGAAACTCGCCCCGACATGCGCACGGTCGGCCGCATATCGTGTGACGGATTCGGTGGCGGCTGTGGCCGTGCTTCCACGCCAGCCGGCGGCGGTAGCCGTTTCGACGGTCCCGCGGAACCGGTCGATCGCGGTGTCGAACTCACGCCCGATCGAGGTCCACGCCTGCGAGACGGCGGCAGCAGCGGACGGATCCACAGCGTCGACCGCGGCTTTGATCGCGTGGTGGTCCCATGCGGCGTGACGAAGGTTCTCCATCCCCAGCCTTTCCTTCGAGGCGACGCGTCCCGGAATGGAATCCCCCCAATCCGGCGGAACGTCAGCCTACAGGCGGGAGGGTCAGCCCTCCGGTGTGGAGTCGTCGGACCAGTGTGTGGTGACGGGCGGCGTGGTGATGGTCGGCATGGTGATGGTCGGGTCGGATGCCGATCCATCCGATGCTGCGTCGGCGAACGAGTCCTCGTCTGCAGACGAGGACTCGGGAGCGCTGGTCGTGGCCGGAACCGACGTGGTCGTCGGGTCGGCAGTGGTGGTGGGCGTCTCGTCGGTGGACGATGGCTCCGACGCCACCGGTACAGGTGCCGGGCTCGGAGTGGTGGTTTTCGGCCGAGGTGTGGTCGGGGCCGCGACCTTCCACGTCGGTGACGGTGGCACGATCACCTGTTCAGCTGTCGGGGACTGCGGCCTGCTGGCCTGTTGCAATCCGACCTGGACCAGCGGGGGAGCCTCGACGGTTCGGGTCTCGGTGCCGAAGGCGCCGCCCACAGCGCCCACCATGAGCCCCGAAACCACCGAGAAGCTTGCGATCGCGAGGGCGCCGATCGCCACATTCCTGTCCTTCATTCCCTACCCGTCGTCGGCCGGTGAGTCGCGTACACGATAGGGGTCCGGCTACGTGAAGGCACCATTTGCGCGAGCGAATGTGATGTAAGTCGCTTTGCATGCGGCGCGATTGCGCACGACGGGGCGGAAGCGCTTCGGACACTTTCGGTGCCGGCCCGAGGCGGGTGGCGCGAGCTTCGTGACCGAGCCTCAGGCAGCAGCGATTCGAGCGGTGGTCGATCGCTTGACGAACCGGCCGATCTCCTCGATAGCACGCGAACTCTCGGGCAGGAACCCCGCTGCGGCCTGGAACACGTGTACTCGGTTCTCCCACACCTGCAGTTCGGCGGGCACTCCTGCGGCCGCCAGGCGCTCGGCCATCAGCTCCGCGTCGACGTAGGTCAATTCCTCGGAGGCGGATTGGATCAGGGCCGATGGCATGTCCACCAGTAGGTCGTCGACCGGCGAGACGGTGGGATCGGTGCCGCTGCGGGTGTCGAGCTCCTCGATCATGGTCGACAGCACCGGAACAGCGCGGCGTGGGAACACTGCACACGTGCCGGCATTGGGGTGTGCGAGTTTGCGCGTCGGGTCGAGGTCTGTCAGCGGTGACAGCGCCACATTTGCCGCCGGCCGTGGCAGGCCTTGCCGCATGGCCTCGAGGGTGACCGCGAACGTGAGGAAGCCACCCGCGGAGTCGCCGGCGAGGACGATCCGATCCGGGGAGTATCCGTGCGTGAGTAGCCAACGGTAGCCGTCCACACCGTCGTCGACTGCGGCCCGGATCGGATCATGGGGGAGCATGCGATAGGCGACGTTGAGTACGCGCGCGTCCGATTCCGTGGCGATACGCGACACCATCTGCCTGTGAGTGTTGATGCCGCAGCACAAGAATGCGCCGCCGTGGAAGTACAGGATCGCACGCTCACGACCAGTAGTGGCGGTGGTCGAGGGCGTGATCCACTCGGCCGGGCAGTTCGCGAGCTTGATGGACCGCCGGGAGGTGCCCTTCACCGGCGGCAACGAGCGTCCTGCGAAGTCGACGAGGTCTGTAGGCCACGGCAGGTACGGCCGCCGCGCCCAGGTGTCCAGGAACGGCTTCACGGTGCGCCGAAGTATCGCCGCCAAGAGATGCGCTTGCGGTGATGTGCCGGCAAACAACTGGCGAGTCACGGGGACGGGTGCGGGGCACAGCTCGAATGCAGAGGTAGTCATCGCCCTCTCCGTTCTGGTCGTGTTTCCGTAGATATCCACCACAATTCGTTCTCTGACAACTACATCGGACCTCCGGACTCGGACGCTACAGGGCAGCGCCCATTCGGATGGCCGCCGTGATGCGAAAGTGACCGTTTTCAACCAAAAGTCCAGGTCGGTCAGTTCTCGGTTACCGATTCGATACGCGCGAAACGTCGAAAACCACCCTTCAGAGCGGGGTTTCCTGTGCTGCAAGCGCTCTCCGAGACTCCTCGTGCAGGATCTCGAGCAACTCGTGTTCGATCGCGACGAACTCGGGTGACGTCATGACCCCGATATCCCGCGGTCGAGGCAGATCGACCTGCACTTCCCGTCGCACAGTTGCCGGACGTGCAGACAGGACGACGACACGATCCGAGAGGTAGACGGCCTCACGAATGTCGTGGGTGATCATGAGGACGGTCCATCGGTATTCCTGCCATACCTGTTGGAGCCAGTTCTGCATCTCGGTGCGGGTCAGCGAGTCGAGCGCGCCGAACGGTTCGTCGAGGAGCAGGAGGGGCAATTCCTGAACTACGGTGCGTAGTACGGCCGCCCGTTGGCGCATGCCGCCGGACATCTGGGAGGGTCGGGCATCCTCGAACCCGGCGAGGCCGAACACGGGAAACAACGCGCGAGCCCGCTCACGTGCTTCCTTGCGCGCAACTCCGTGGACTTCGAGCCCCAGGGTGGTGTTGTCGAGAACTGTCCGCCACGGAAACAACAGATCCTTCTGCGGCATGTACGCGCACTTCGCGTGGCCGCTGCCCGCCGGCTCGACGGGTGTACCACCGATCGCGACCGTGCCTTCATCCGGTGTATCCAGTCCGGCCAGGATGTTGAACACTGTGCTCTTCCCACAGCCCGACGGTCCTATGACCGATACGAACTCGCCGGGGAGCGCATGGAACGACAGCCCGTCCAGGACCTGTCTCGAGCCGCCCCGGATCGGGAACGATTTGTCGAGGTGCGATACGTCCACCCGCGACTGGTCACTCATGACGACTCCGCTCGTCTCGGGCCCAGGGCGCCACAACCCGTTCGAGTGCGAACGTCGCGAGATACAGCGTGACACTGAGCAGTGCCGTCACCACCACGGCAGCCAATACGAGGTCGGTGCGGAACGAGTTCTTCTGCATCGCCATGTAGATGCCGAGCCCTTCGGTGGCGCCGACGTATTCGGCGAACACCGCAGCCACGACCGCGTACGTGATGCCGATACGCAGTGACGTGAAGAATCGTGGAATTGCCGATGGCAGTCGCACGTAACGAAACTCCTGCCACCTCGAGGCGCCCATGCTGCGCAGCAGTGCTCCCGCGTCACGGTCCGCAGCGGCGAACCCTTCGATCAGCCCGATGGTCATCGGAAAGAACGTCGCCAGCGCGATGACGAGAATTTTGGGAAGTACACCGAACCCGAACCAGATGATCATCAGCGGCGCGATCGCGATGATGGGCAGGGTCTGCGAAATCACGAACAGCGGCAGCAGTGCGCGCCGCAGCCACGGAGAGAAGTCTGCGACCACCGCGAAGACCCAGGCACACAGGAGTGAGACTGCGAACCCGAGCAACGTGACCTGCACGGTGGCCGACGCATGTATCGCGATGCTGTCCCGGGCTGCCCACCCTTGCTCGAGCACACGTGTCGGCGACGGCAGGACCTGCGGCCGTATCCCGGATACGGCCACGTAGGTCTCCCAGGCGGCGATCAGCACGACAGCTGCAACGAGGGCGGGTAACACCGTCCGCATCGCGGTTGCGGTAATACGGGAGTCGGCGGGCCCGGCGGCGCTCGAACGAATTCGCGCTGTGCTGGTCGGCATCAGGGCCCGGGCAGGTATTCGTTGGTGAAGTAGGTCGACCAGTCGGGTTCGACGGTGAGCGGCGATCCGTCGGGGCCGGTGAGCAATCCGCGGTCGAACAGGAACTTCGAGTAGCCGGTCCACTGTTCGAGGGTTTGCCACCCGATTCGCCCGGCCTCGTCACGCATGTAGTCCGCCGACAGCATGCGTTGACTCTCGTAGACGAGGTCCTCGTCCGAGAACGCACCCGGGTTGGCCTCGATCAGCAGTTGTGCGGCTTCCTCGGGCTGCTCTGCCGCGAACGTGTACCCACGATGGAGGGCGGAGACGAACTTGTCCGCCTTGTCCGGGTGTGCCTCGAGCCACGGCCGGTTGCCCTCGATGATCAGCGCGTATGCGTCCGGAAACCCGAAATCCGTGTACTCGAAGTACGTCATCGGAGTGCCACGATGTTCGGCTTCGATGCCCTCCCACGCGAAGAACGACACGGTGAAGTCCGCCTCACCGGAATACACGGCCTCGTATGCCGACGTGCCGAGGGTGACCGACTCGAACTCGCCTGTGCCGCCGTCGTTACGGATGACCTGGCGCAACGTCGCCTCGCTGTCCGGGTTGCCGAAGCCCGCGTACACCTTCCCGTCGAGGTCACGAGGCCGGGTGATGTCGGGGCGGTCTGCCCGCACCGCGATGCCGGTCGCCCAGTGCTGCAGCGGTGCCATGACGGACACCGTCTGTGCGCCGGCCGCTTTCGCGAACACCGACGAACTCTGGAAACTCACCCCGAACTCGGCATTACCCGAGTCCACGAGAGTGTCGGGAGGCGTGCTGTTGTAGGGCAGGATACGGACGTCGAGACCGGCGTCGGTGAACCATCCCTTCTGTTGCGCGACGAACAAACCCGTGTGATTGGTGTTGGGGGTCCAGTCCAGCGCGAAGCGGATGGTGTTCTCCGACTGTGCGCCACCACCGCAGCCGGTGAGTGAGCCGACTGTGACCAGGACCGTGATCGCCGCGACAACTCGACGCAGGGTCGAACGCGACCTCACGACGCCGGCCAGTTCTGTGGGCTCAGCGGTGCGTCCCAGAACATCAGCTCGTACCGGGCGGCGATGACGAATGCCTCGGTCATCGCGCTCCGGACAGCAGGTGTCGAGTGGTCGGCGGCGGCGTCGACGCACCGTCGTGCGCCTGCTACCTCCTCGTGAAACTCCGGCGCGTCGTACGTCGTGACCCAGCGTGCGTACGGGTGAGACGGATCGGCTGCCAGCACCTCTTGGGCTGTGGCAGCCAGCCTCGTGCCGACATCGGCGTAGATCCAGAAACACGGCAGTGCGGCCGCTGCTGCGACGGCATACGGTTCGGTTGCCGCCGTTGCGGTCAGATACGACGTGTACGCGAGGCATGCCGGTGAGGGAATCGGTTCACCGGTCGCTTCCGGGAGAACTCCACTGCTGAGCAGGTCTCGGTGAAGTGCAGCCTCCACGGTGGCCGTCTGTGCGGCCGCGCCGGCCCAGAAACCGGTGGCCTCCGCGCTCGGTGCGTGCGCGGCGAGGATCGACAGCGCTTTCGAGTACCGGTCGAGGTACAGCAGATCCTGTTCGATGTAGGTGCGGAACACGTCGAGAGGCAACGTGCCGTCGCCCAGTTTGCGGAGGAATTCGAGGTCGTCGATCCCCTCGCGGACGAGACGTGCCGCATCCCAGAGGTGGTCGGTGAAACGGGAAGCTCCCGTTCCCGTCGATTGGGCAGAAGTGTTCACAGCTTCGACAATCCCTTCGTCAGCATTACCTGAGCAGGTTCCCGGGTGTGATCTCAGCCCCGCGTCCGCGGAGCACCCCGTGTCAGAACCAGGAGACCATAACAGCCTTCGCCTGGTGCGGGCCTCGGCGCGTCCCCGAGTTGATACGTTGACGAGAAGATTCCCTGCACGCCTCGCGTTAGGAGATTCACTCGTGTCGGCAACCGGACCGGACGTCACGTCGATCGTTCACGCTCGCGATGGGGATGTGCGCGGATACGCCCACGAGGGTGACGAGAAACCGGTGTTCGCGTGGAAAGGAATTCCATATGCGGCGCCGCCGGTAGGCGCTCGCCGCTTTCGGGCTCCGGCCCCGCCGGCTCCGTGGGAGGGGGTACGCGACGGTCGCGACTTCGGTCCGATGGCACCGCAAGGGGCGAGTACGGCCGTCCCGATCGATGCGCATCTGGTCTACGACGAGGACTGCCTCTCCCTGAACGTATGGGCACCCGAACCGGACGGATCGCTGCGCCCGGTGCTCGTGTGGATCCACGGAGGCGCCTACTGCCTCGGTTCCTCCGCACAGGCGATCTACGACGGACGGTTACTGGCCGAACGCGGTGACGTGGTGGTGGTGACGATCAACTACCGCGTCGGTGCACTCGGATTTCTCGACCTGTCGTCGTTCTCGACCGCCGGTGCCGGCTTCGACACCAACTGTGGTTTGCGGGACCAGGTGGCTGCGTTCGAGTGGGTTCGTGACTGCATCGCAGATTTCGGGGGCGACCCGAACAATGTCACGGCATTCGGCGAGTCGTCCGGGGCTGGTTCGCTGACCACCCTCATGACGTGCCCGAGCGCGGAGGGGCTGTTTCACCGTGTGATCGCGCAGAGCCCGCCGGCGACGTCGGTGTACGGGGCCGAGCGTGCAGCCGACGTGGCCGAGAGATTCCTGGACATCCTCGAGCTCACGCCCGATCGTGCGGGTGAACTGCGGGACCTGCCGATCGAGAAGATCGTGGCGGCCGGCGACACCTTGGTGGACGAGGTGCCGAGCAGGATCCCGGGAACGTTGGCGATGGCACCGGTCGTCGATCGTGACTTCCTGCCCAAGTATCCAGTGGCGGCGTTCCAGAAGGGACTCTCGCACCGGATCCCGTTGATCATCGGCTACAACAAGGACGAGGCGTCGATCTTCAAGTTCATGAGATCACCGCTGCTTCCGGTGAGCGCCGAAGCCGTTCAGGAGATGTTGCGAGCTCTGGCAGCAGACCATCCGGAACTGTCCGCTGCTCGTCTCGCCGAGATTCTGTCGGCCTACCCGGATCGCGCGAAACCGAGTGGTGCATTGGCGATGTCACGCGACGCAGCGTTCCGGATGCCGGCACTGTGGGTGGCGGACGCGCACAGTCGGCATTCGCCGACGTGGATGTACCGGTTCGACCACGCGACACCGATGCTGAAGGCCGCCCGCGTGGGTGCCGGTCACGCCACCGAGTTGCCGTACGTGTTCGGCAATTTCGGCACGTTGAACGTCGACCCCACATTCTGGATCGGTGGCCGCAAAGTGGCTCTCGAGGTGTCGGGGCGGATACAGCGCAGATGGCTGGCGTTCGCGAAGCACGGGGTTCCTGCCGCGATCGACGGTTCGAAGCATTGGCCGCCGTACGACGAGGAGACGCGCAACGCGTTGATCATCGACAGTTCCGACACGGTGGTCGTGGACCCCGACCACGCACTGCGCGCCGCATGGGGCGACGAGGTCGTGGGCTTCAACTGACCGTATCGGGGTCGGGATCGAGCCCACGAAGACTCGAGAACCCCAGGCACGCAACGCCGAGGATGACAACCGGCACCGCCAGCGCAAAGAACGCCGGTTGGACTCCGAGCCGATCCAGCATCGGCCCGGCGAATACGAAGCCGAGCGGCCCGGCAGCGTATGCCGTGGATGTCATGACACCGACCACCCTGCCGCGCATGTGTTCGGGGCTCCGCGTCTGCATCGCATAGTTGACGATCGGGCCCACCGGCCCGAATACGAACCCTTGCAGGGCCGCGAGCAGGAGGATCACCCACAGCGACGGTAGGAACGCCATGGCAACCATGGCAAGGCCGAGAACAATCACCGCGGTGATGAGAACCTTCCACCGTGAAAGATACGGTGCGGCAGGACCGTAGGCCAGAGCGCCCGTGACGCCACCGACGCTGAGCGCCATCAGAACCGAACCCAGCTGTGCCGGCTGGTCCAGCTCCGTGAAATACACGGGAAAGAGCACACCCTCGACGGGCATGTACAGGGCGACCAGGACCATGTCGACGAGAGCCAATGTCCTCAGCAACCTGTCGTTCCATACGAACCGTAGACCTTCCAGGGTGCCGTGCCAGATCGACCGTGGCCGATTCGCGGCCAGAGGCCGACCAGCGTCCTCGAGTCGGATGAATGCGACCGATCCGATCGACAGAACGAAACATACTGCCGTGACCCACAGGGCATTTGCCGCGCCCACGGATGCGATGAGGACACCGCCGACACCGGGACCGATCAGGTAGGCGACGTTGTAGTTCGCCTCGTAGACACTGTTGGTTCGATCGAGGGTCCAGTCGGCAGCGCGGGTCGCGGCAGGCAGCATCGATTCCCGCGCTGAAATCCCGGCGGGGTCGAAGAACGATCCGAGCGCTGCGAGAATCGCAATCGTCGTTACCGTGAGGCCGGACGTCGCCGCCACGATGGGGATGGACGCTACGGACACCGCGGACAGGACGTCCGACACGATCGACGTCCTCCGACGTCCGAACAGATCGACGAACGTCCCGGAGAACAGACTGGACAGCAACAGCGGCAGCGTCGTCGCACCGGCGACGATCGCTGCATCGGAGGCGCGGCCGGTGAGTTCCAGCACGAGCCACGGCAATGCAACGATCACGATGCCGTTGCCGGTGGCCGAGACCAGTGTTGCCAGGTTGAGCAGCAGCAGAGGTCGGCGGCGCTTGGCCGTGTCCACCGCGGTCACGGCGATTCCTCCCGGTCGGTTGGGGTGAAATCGACGCTAGCAGCGCCGCCCGGGGCGGCGCGACGGATTATTCGTGCGAAGGATCGATCAGAGCATCCTGCGAAGCAACATCACGTTGCAGTCCGACCACGTTGTAGCCCAGCCACGTGGTGGTAAGGAAGCACAGACGGAGACGAATCGTGCGAGGTGGATTTCACAGGACGGCGCCGGGGTTGAGAATCCCGCGTGGGTCGAGCGCCGTCTTGATCCGCCTCGTCAACGCCATCACGTCGTCGCCCACCTGGTCGGGCAGCCATGCCTTCTTGAGTCGCCCGACACCGTGCTCGCCGGAGATGGTGCCGCCGAGTGCGATGGCGAGTTCCATGATCTCGCCGAACGCGACCCGGGCACGTTGCGCCATCTCTGCGTCACCCGGGTCGAAAACGATGAGGGGATGGGTGTTGCCGTCGCCTGCGTGAGCGATCACGGCAATTGTCACATCGCGGCGCTGGGCGATCGCGGCGATACCGTCCACGAGGGCGGGTAGTTCCGGAATCGGCACCCCGACGTCTTCCAGGAGGATGCTGCCCAACCGCTCGACGGCGGGAATCGCAGCACGACGTGCGGCAGCGAACGCTTCGCCTTCGTCCTGGTCGTCGGTGGTGAAGACGTCGTCCGCGCCGTTGTTTCGGCAGACGTCTGCGACGTGATTGATTTCCCGGGAAGCGACGTCGCCGGCCGCGTCCGAGCGCACGATCAACAAGGCTTCGGCGCCACGATCGAGTCCCATGCGCATCGCGTCCTCCACTGCTCCGACGGACACGCGATCCATGAACTCGAGCATCGAGGGTCGTAACGAGCGGGTGATGGCCAGCACCGCGTCGGCGGCGGACTGCACGGACGGGAAGCTTGCGACCAGCGTGGACGAGGGTGCCTGAGCGGGAATCAGCCGCAGGGTCGCTTCGGTGACGACGCCGAGGGTGCCTTCGCTGCCGACGAACAGCTTGGTCAACGACAGACCGGCCACATCCTTGAGTCGCGGGCCGCCGAGACGTACCGCCGTGCCGTCCGCGAGCACGACACGCAATCCCAGTACGTAGTCGGTGGTCACGCCGTACTTGACGCAACACAGACCGCCGGCGTTGGTGGCGACGTTTCCCCCGATAGAGCACATTTCGAAAGACGAGGGGTCCGGCGGATACCAGAGATCGTGTTCGGCGGCGGCCTTCTTCACATCGGCGTTGAATGCACCGGGTTCCACGACAGCCACCCGAGTGACCGGGTCGATCGCGATGTCTCGCATGCGTTCGGTACTCAGAACGACGCCCCCGTGGACGGCGGTGGCGCCGCCGCTCAGTCCGGTGCCGGCTCCTCGCGGCACGACCGGCACCCGATGTTCGTGTGCCCACTTCATGACGACCTGGACATCGTCGGTGCTGGTTGCCCGGACGAGCGCGGAGGGAAGTGGGGCGTCGGGTTCCTTGGCCCAGTCCTGACGGTAGGCGGCCATGATGTCCGGATCCGTGGTCACAGATCCGTCGGGTAGTGCGGCGCGCAGGATTGCGATGGTGTCGGCCGAGGCCGTCATTGGTTGCTCCTGATCGAGGTGCCCCTCACCGTAACCCGCGGGGCAGGCGGGCCAGCTGAATTTGATCGAGTGTCCAGATGACATATGTCCGTTTTGGAGTCGATCAAAAGTGGTACAACCAGCATTGATGGATAAAACAGGACGACCGTTCGGTTCTGTATTCGCCCAATACGTTCGAGTGTCTCACATAGTGGGACGCCGGGGATTTTTTTTTCCGCACACGATCGCCGGGTAGGCGATGTCGGCCGAATGGATGCAATGCGCTGGTCAGGGCTGTGAACGACGAGCTTCGAGCGTATGAATACAGCTGTAACCCACGTCACATCCGAAACTCTGTTACCTGATCGTTTCTGCGACGCAATTCAAATTGAGTGTTCTACGGGTTAGCGTCTCCATCGTCGAACAGAGGCGAGGCGTTACACCGAATCTTGGTACTTCTTCGAAATGTGAGAGAGACCATGAATCCGGTGGCACGTACCAACCACGGAAGGACCGCACTGATGATTGCTACGACCGGGGATGCCCACAGCTACGTATCGGCCATGTTCTCTGACGAGTTCATCGATGGTGGCGTCGACAACGACCTGATCGAGCAGATTCATCGTGGCGAGTTCGGCGAATGGCTGTTCGCCGTCGCCGGTTCCGGTCTCTTCACCAACGCCGAGGTCGACATCATGGAAGGTGAGTGGCAGCAGAAGCCCCGAGCCTTCCTCGATGCGCTCCTCGCCGAGGCCGACGAGATCACCACCAGGCGGTGCAACCTCGTCTGGGAATCACTCGACCGTGTGGTCGAACCCGTCGCCGTCTTCGGCTGACTCAGTCGGACAGGCTACTGTCGCCGTCCACGACGATCGCGTCGTCGTCGGTCAGGGTTCGGTAGACGACCCCAGCGGATCGCAAGGTGGCGATCGTGCGGTTCACTTCTGCCAGATCGGTCAGCGACACGTCTGCTGCGCCCGTACCCGGTGCGGGAGAATGCGGCACTATTGCGAAATCGACAAACCCCAGACCGTCCCACAACGGTTCGACAGCGCACGTCGGGCGTACCTCGCCCGGATCGTCACTCGCGTCCAACCCGAGTAGCGTCGGCGTCGCCACACATGCTCCCGCACTGTAGCCCGCATATACGAGCGAACCGCTACGTACGCGGTCGCGAATCACCCCATCTGCACCACTGCGTGCCATCTGGGCACGGAGAACAAAGGTGTTGCCACCCCGAACCCACACCGCTCGAAACGGGGCCAGGCGGTCGGCGAGGGCGTCCGGGCGTCCGACGAACTGCCGCAAATCCACCTCTTCGGCCCGATACCCCAAACGCCGCAACGGTGTGATATCGCTGACCACCGCCGAGGCGCGAGCCGTGGCCGGCCACGCGTCGGCCGCCGCCGCGATCACCGCGACCCGCGCACCGCTGTCGAGCAGTGCGCGGAAACGGTCGGGATTCGCACCGAACCGGTACGAAGACAGAAACAATCGCATGATCGGATCGTGAAGGCTGGTCAGATCGTGAAGGCGAGGTTGTCGACGATGGTCTTTCCCAGTGCCTTGTCGCCGACGAGTTCGATGTCGTCACCGTGATCCCAGGCGAAGGCCCGGCCACCGGCCAGGCGCGTGAACAACCGACCGTCCATGCGTACGGAAACGGTGGCAGCGGACGGCAACTCCGCGACCACGGACGCCCGTCCGTCCACCGCAACGAAGACGCTGCGTCCGAGGGGGCCCGAGAGTTCGAACGCGACACGTGAGCCATCCGGTGCCTTCGCCTTCTTGCCGACGACGTAGCCGAGCGTTGCCACCAGCTCCTCGAACGCTATCTCCGACCGCGCACCGTCCTCGTTCCCGGGCTTGCCGATGGCATCGCGGATGTCCAGTTCGTGCATCCAGCAGTCGAAGACCCGGATACGCATGAACCGTCGATACGGGGCAAGGCCGACAGGGGTGGTGGTCTCGGCGTCGAACTCCTCGTCCGTCATTGCGGTCAACTCGGCACGGCGACGTGAAACGGTTTCGCGGAACCGCGTGAGCATTGCCGCGCCGGACTCGCCCCGCAGGCCTTCCACCCACTCCTCGTTGAACGCACCGATCTCGTTGCGGACGTGGGGAAGCGAATGCACGTCGATCGAAGTACGAGGCGGGGAAATGCCGGAGAGCATGGACTCCGTACCGATGATGTGGGCAACGACATCATGGACAGTCCAACCGGGAAGTGCGCTCGGGCAGTACCAATCGTCCGCCGCGAGATCCGTCAGCACGGAGTCGAGGGCGGTCCACTGCTCGAGAAGTGCCTCCAGTACGGCAGTGCGTGTCATGGACGTCTCCTAGCCAGAGTTCCGGTGGTGTGCTTCCTCACCGACCACGGTCAACGACATCTGTTGCGCAGCGGGGACACTCCGAGTCTGCACCATCGGTGAGGAACGCGCCGCAGTCAGGGCACACCCGGTCGAGCCAACACACCGGATCGCCCCCAAAATCTGTTTCCGGGTAACGGCTTTCGGGCTCACTGGAGTTCACGATCTCTCCCGCAGATACTCGGCCAGAACGCTCGCTTGGCTGTGGTCCACATCCTTGGTCGCAGTCAGCAGGACCAGCGGGCGTCCGTCCGCCAACTTCAGCACCCGCTCCACCGCGCGGTGGCCGTCTTCCGACTCGAGTTCGGCGACGTACTTCTTCTTGAACTCCGAGAACAACGTGGTGTCGTGTGCATACCAGTGACGCAGATTCGGCGACGGCGCCAGATCCTTCGCCCAATCGTCGTAATGAAACGCGTCCTTGCGCATGCCGCGCGGCCACAGTCGGTCGACGAACAACCGCAGGGCGTCCTCGTCGGCGGGGTGGTCGTAGACGCGTTCGATTTTCACGGTCGGTTCACTCATCGATTCACCTCCGGTCCCATTACCTCAGAGTACGTCGCGATACCATGTGAGCGGTCTCACATTTGGGGTGCGGAATGTGTGAGAACGGCTGTTCGGACTCGATTCAGAGGGAACTGTGATCACGAAAGCTGGTCGAACCCAAGGGTAGGTCTGGCTATCATCATTCGAATTCTTTTCCAGAGGCGGTTTTGGATTCCGCCGGTCACAGGATGGTCGCTGCCCGTGTGCAGCTGATCACCGTCAACCGCAGGAAGTCGGAGAATGGATACATCGGAGAGCGTGGCTTCGCCGCGCCCGACGGTCGGCGTCGTTCGTGAAACGGGCGACGGCGAGCGTCGAGTGGCAATGGTGCCGAAAGTTGTGGCACCGCTGATCGGCAAGGGCTTCGACGTGGTTGTCGAAGCCGGAGCAGGGGTGAACGCACTCATCCCCGACGAGTCGTATGTCGACGCGGGAGCGTCGATCGGCGACCCGTGGGCAGCGGACGTGGTCGTCAAGGTGGCGCCGCCGTCACCCGACGAGGTGTCGAAATTCCGTTCGGGGCAGACCCTCATCGGATTCCTGGCTCCACGCAACGAGGACAACCGGATCGCCGACCTGAAGTCGGCAGGCGTCGAAGCGTTCGCAGTCGAGGCGATCCCGCGCATTTCACGTGCGCAGGGGATGGACGCGCTGTCGTCGCAGGCGAACGTGTCCGGCTACAAAGCCGTCATCGTGGCCGCATCCGAGTCGACTCGGTTCTTTCCGATGCTCACCACGGCGGCCGGGACCGTCAAGCCGGCAACTGTGCTGGTGCTCGGTGTCGGTGTCGCCGGCCTGCAGGCGTTGGCCACGGCAAAGCGACTCGGCGGTCGTGCGACCGGCTACGACGTGCGCCCGGAGGTGGCCGACCAGGTTCGCTCGGTGGGCGCACAGTGGCTCGATCTCGGCATCGACGCAGCCGGTGAGGGTGGATATGCCCGTGAGCTCACCGACGACGAGCGTGCCCGGCAGCAGCAGGCGCTCGAAGATGCCATCAAGGGATTCGACGTCGTCATCACCACCGCACTCGTTCCCGGACGCCCGGCACCGCGCCTGGTCACCGCGGCGGCCGTCGAGGGCATGAAGCCCGGCTCCGTGGTGGTCGACCTTGCCGGCGAGACCGGAGGCAACTGCGAGCTCACCGAACCGGGGGAGAC
Organism: Rhodococcus quanlei; assembly: GCF_055231015.1. Taxonomy (NCBI): domain Bacteria; kingdom Bacillati; phylum Actinomycetota; class Actinomycetes; order Mycobacteriales; family Nocardiaceae; genus Rhodococcus; species Rhodococcus quanlei. Next base: position 231,807 of record NZ_JBUYWD010000008.1, read on the forward strand.
CGTGGTCAAGCACGGCGTCACCATCTGCTCGCCGCTGAACCTTCCGGCGACGATGCCCGAACACGCATCGGAGCTGTACTCGAAGAACGTGTCCGCGCTGATCGAGCTCTTGCTCGACGAGAGCGGCGCGCTCGCCCCCGACTTCTCGGACGAGATCCTTGCGGGTGCATGCGTGACGCGGACTGAGGAGAACGTCTAGATGTACAACGAACTGCTTGCGAACATCGCGATTCTGGTCCTTGCCGGATTCGTCGGATTCGCCGTTATTTCCAAGGTTCCGAACACGCTGCACACGCCGCTGATGTCCGGTACCAACGCCATTCACGGCATCGTCGTGCTCGGCGCCCTGGTGGTCCTCGGGCACCTGCCCGGTGACGCTCACTGGGGAATCAAGATCATCCTGTTCGTCGCCCTGGTGTTCGGCACGCTGAATGTCGTCGGTGGCTTCGTCGTCACCGATCGCATGCTCGGCATGTTCAAGCCCAAGAAGCCCGTGTCCGACACGGATGCAGAGAAGAAGGGGGCTGACGCCTGATGGGCTACCTCGTCTCCGTCCTGTACATCGTCGCGTTTGCGATGTTCATCTACGGCCTGTCGGGTCTGACCGGCCCGAAGACGGCAGTGCGCGGCAATTACATTGCCGCCGTCGGTATGGGCATCGCGGTCATCGCAGTGCTCATCGACATCCGTGAGACCGACAACTGGGGCCTGATCATCGGCGGCCTGGCCGTCGGCGTAATCCTCGGCGTCCCGCCCGCACTCAGGACCAAGATGACGGCCATGCCGCAGCTGGTCGCGCTGTTCAACGGCGTCGGCGGTGGCACCGTGGCCTTGATCGCGTGGGCCGAGTTTCTCGACTCGTCCAGCTTCACCACCCTCGACGACGAACCGACCGTCACCATGATCGTCGGCTCGCTGTTCGCTGCGATCATCGGCTCGATCTCCTTCTGGGGCTCGCTCGTCGCGTTCGCGAAGCTGCAGGAACTGCTCAACAAGAACCTCGAGAAGAGGCTGGTCTCGGCGGCGAAGCTGTTCCAGCTCGCCAACATCGTGCTGGTACTCGCCTCGATCGCGATTGCCGTGTACATCGGCATCAGTGCCGATGGCGAGCCACTGGCATCGTGGTGGATCGTTCTGCTGCTCGTCGTTGCGGGCCTGATGGGTCTGTTCGTCGTGCTGCCGATCGGCGGTGCCGACATGCCCGTGGTCATCTCGCTGCTCAACGCCCTGACAGGTCTGTCCGCTGCAGCTGCCGGTCTGGCGCTGAACAACCAGGCGATGATCGTCGCCGGCATGATTGTCGGCGCGTCCGGCACGATCCTGACCAACCTGATGGCCAAGGCCATGAACCGCTCGATCCCGGCAATCGTGTTCGGTGCGTTCGGCGGCGGCGACGAGGGCGGCGCTGTGGCCGGCCTCGGTGGTGGCACCGTCAAGGCGACCTCCGCATCCGACGCTGCAATCCAGATGGCATACGCCAACCAGGTCATCGTCGTGCCCGGCTACGGTCTGGCCGTGGCGCAGGCACAGCACGCTGTCAAGGAGATGGCGGCGCTGCTCGAAGAGCGTGGCGTCGAGGTCAAGTACGCGATTCACCCGGTCGCCGGTCGTATGCCCGGCCACATGAACGTCCTGCTTGCCGAAGCCGACGTCGAATACGACGCGATGAAGGAGATGGACGGCATCAACGGCGAGTTCGGCCGCACCGATGTCACCATCGTCATCGGCGCGAACGACGTGACGAACCCAGCTGCGCGGCTGGATTCGTCGAGCCCGATCTACGGCATGCCGATTCTCAATGTCGATCAGTCTCGGTCGGTCATCGTGATGAAGCGGTCGATGAGCGCCGGTTACGCCGGCATCGACAATCCGCTGTTCACGCTCGACCAGACGTCGATGCTGTTCGGTGACGCCAAGAAGATGGTCGGCGAGGTCACCGAGGAACTGAAGGCCCTGTAGCAGGGCTTCGCCCCCTGTGAGCGGCTAGCGAGTCTCCGGACTCGCTAGCCGCTCACAGGGGTTTTTCAGTACCGGCGGCGAGACAACGCCATGGCTGCTGTGTCCGGCCGGAGCGCCTCACGCTTCTTGGCGTCGGGGGAGTAGAGCATCACGGTGGAGGCAACGAGCCACCACACGGCGACGATCCCGAGGCTGGCTACCAGACCGAACGCGGATGTCGGTCCGACCATTGCCGCAGCGCCCGCGGTGGCCACGACCGTCACGAATCCGAGTCCACGGATCGCCGGAACGAAGCGCGGAGCCGCGACGAGCAGTGCCGCCCCCAACACCGCAGCGACGGCAACGAGATGCCCACTGGGCAACAGGACCCACGACGCCTCGTCCCCGACCCAGGTGCGAATGCCCGCGGAGGTGACATTGGCCCCGATGGACAGCGTCAGTACGGCACCGACGCCGTAGGGGAGCGTGCGAACCATCGCCACAACGGCCATGGCGGTCGTCGCTACCAGCATTGTGGTGACGTTCACGGGTGCGATGACCGCTTCTGCGAGAGGCCGCAGTGCGCTCGGTAGAGCGATCGGGCTACTGGTGGGCTGGACGGAGTACAGGACGAACAGGGCCACCGCGCCCACGATCGCGAAAGTCAATCGGCGAACGCTGTGACGCAGTCGGGTCTCCGTGTCAGTGGTGGGGTCGAGTGCAGTCACGCCTATATCATGCATCCAAATTCTGAACACACAATGAGATGTAACTGTGATCCCGATCAGACGTGACCGAAATCATAGATGGGCGATCAGGTCCGCGGGATCGGTGAGCATGGCACCGACCCTCGAGAGGAACATCGAACCCTGTTCACCGTCGATCACACGGTGATCGAACGTGAGACTCAGGGTCGTCACATCCCGCACCGTCAGTTCTCCTTCTTCACGCTTGCCCTCCGCAACCCAGGGACGCTTCGCCACCCGGCCCAGGCACAGGATGGCCGCCTCGCCGGGATTGAGGACAGGAGTGCCGGCATCGACCCCGAACGATCCGACGTTGGTGATGGAAATGGTGCCGCCGATCAGATCTCCGGGAGTGGCCTTGCCGCTGCGCGCCGCATCGGTGAGCTCACCGATGGCTCGACACAGGTCGACGAGCGTCATCGCCTGCGCATCCTTCACGTTGGGCACGACCAGCCCACGGGACGTCGCCGCAGCGATACCCAGATTGACCGAGCGATGGACGATGATCGAGTCGTCGTCCCACGATGCATTGATCTCGGGTAGGCCGCGGATGGCCGTGATCGTTGCCTTGGCCACCAGCGTCAGTGGTGTCAGCGGTAGTCCGTCGAACTCGGGGTGCATTCGCAGCCGACCGAGCAGATCCATCGAGCGAGTCATGTCCACCGTCAGGAACACGGTCGCGTGCGGCGCCGTGAATGCGCTGTCGACCATGGCGGCGGCCATCTGCTTCCGCACACCGCGTACCGGGATGCGACGCGACCGGCTGTCCGGGGCAGCGTCGAGGTCGCCGACGGTGACGGCACCGCCGTGCCCCGATCCGCTCACGGACGACAAGTCGAGTCCGCGCTCACGGGCCAGGCGCCGAGCGGCGGGCGTCGCGTCCGGTCTGGGGGTGCTGGACGAATCTGGACGGGTCCGGCGGGTTCGCCGGCGCTTGCTTTCCGGCTCTGCGCCCGGTCCGTAGCCGACGAGTACCGGGTTCTCCTCGGCGGGCGGCTGGTCATGTGCGGGCGGCTGTGTGCCGAGAGTGGAAACTTGGGCATCGTCGGTGCGAATCCGGACGATGGGGGTACCGACGGGCACCGTGGTGCCCGCGTCGACCAGAACTGCCTCCACCACACCCGCATGGGGTGACGGCAGCTCGACGAGCGCTTTCGCCGATTCCACTTCTGCGATGACCTGATTGAGTTCGACGTGGTCACCGGCCTCGACCGACCAGGACACGATCTCTGCCTCTGTGAGCCCCTCCCCGAGGTCGGGCATCCGGAATTCCTCGGCCACGACGGGTTGCCTCCGATCTCACGCGGCGAGACTGCGATCGACTGCACCGAGCAGTCGATCGGCGTCGGGCAGGTGGTGTAGTTCCAGTTTCGCAGGTGGGTAGGGGATGTCGAAACCACCGACGCGCAGTACCGGTGCCTCCAATTGGTAGAAGCAGCGCTCCGAGATTCGGGCCGCGATTTCCGCACCCAAGCCGAGGAACGTCGGCGCCTCGTGTGCGACGACGAGGCGGCCCGTCCGTCGGACCGATTCTTCGACGGTGTCGAAGTCGATCGGCGAGAGGGATCGGAGATCGATGACCTCCAGTGAGCGGCCCTCGTCGTCTGCGATGTCGGCTGCCGAGAGCGCTGTGGCGACCGTACCGCCGTACGTGACGACCGTGACGTCCGTGCCGCGGCGCACGACGCGGGCCGTGTGCAGCCCGAGCGTGGGCGCCGCATCCATGTCCACGTCGGCCTTGTCCCAGTACCGGCGCTTCGGTTCGAAGAACACCACCGGATCGTCGGAGGCGATGGATTGCTGGATCATGTGGAACGCATCCGCGGGGTTGCTGGGGCTGACGACACGCAGACCCGCGGTATGCGCAAAGTACGTCTCCGGCGATTCCGAATGATGCTCGACGGCGCCGATGCCACCCCCGTACGGGATGCGGATGGTCAGCGGTGCCCGCACGGCACCGCCGGTACGGTAGTGAATTTTCGCGACCTGCGAGACGATCTGATCGAAACCGGGATACACGAATCCGTCGAACTGGATTTCGCAGACCGGACGGTACCCGCGTAGGGCCAATCCGAATGCGGTACCGATGATCCCGGATTCCGCGAGCGGGGTGTCGATGACGCGGCCACTCCCGAAGTCCTTCTGCAACGTGTCGGTGACTCGGAAGACGCCACCGAGTGCGCCGACGTCCTCACCCATGACGATGACCTTGTCGTCGTGCTCGAGGGCGCGCCGCAATCCGGCGCCCACCGCTGCCCCCAAACCGAGCGTGGTCATGACGGCACCTCCTGCCGAGATCCGAAACTGCTCAGATACGCGGCGTACGCGGCGCGTTCTTCCGCGATCAGGGCATGGTCTTCGCTGTACACGTGCTCGAACAGCGCCGCAGGGTGCGGGTCGGGTGCACCTCGTGCGCCGGCGCGAAGTCGCCGGGCCACGTCGTCGGCGGTCTCGCGCACCGTGCCGTCGAACTCGTCGGTCCACAGCCCTTCGCGCTCGAGCAGGCGTCGCATGCGCAGCAACGGGTCGCGCGACTTCCACGCTTCCGTCTCTGCCGCGGCGCGGTACCGCGTGGGGTCATCGGAGGTCGTATGGGGGCCCATGCGGTAGGTGATGGCCTCGATGAACGCGGGACCCCCACCATCGCGTGCACGGCGCGTCGCCTCGCGGGTGGTGGCAAGGACGGCCAGTACGTCGTTGCCGTCGACGCGGACCGCGGGCATCCCGTAGCCGGCCGCTCGTCCCGCTATCGGCACCGGACTTTGCAGCGACACCGGCTCACTGATGGCCCACTGATTGTTCTGGCAGAAGAAGACGACGGGTGCGTTGAAGCTGACGGCGAAACCGAGTGCTTCCGCGATATCACCCTGGCTGGTTGCACCGTCACCGAAGTAGGCGATGGTGGCGATTTCGGCCCCGTCCAGGTGCGCGCCCATCGCATAGCCGGTCGCGTGCAGGCCCTGGGCGCCGACCACGATTGCCGGGTTGGTGACGCCGACACTGTTCGGGTCCCAGCCGGAGAGTGCGCACCCCCGCCACATCCGCGTCATCGACTCCGGGGCGACACCGCGGCAGTAGGCGACGGCGTGTTCGCGGTAGCTCGTGAAGGCGTAGTCGCCCGGTTCGAGGGCGTGTGCCGAGCCCACCTGCGCGGCTTCCTGCCCGAGCATGGGAGCCCAGAGGCCGAGTTCGCCCTGGCGCTGCAGGGCGGTCGCCTCGGTGTCGATGCGCCTGGTGACGACGAGGTCCTGGTACAGAGTGCGCAGTGCATCAGGGCCGATATCTGTGACGAGCGCTGCGTAGTCGGGGCGGTGAACACGCCTGCCGTCGGGCTGGACGAGTTGTATCGGGTACGGGATCTTGTCGATCATCGGGTACACCTCCTCGGCGGCGAGGTGGCCTTGTGGGCTGCTCACCTTTGGGGCCGTCCGGCCCTGAATGTGTCCTACTTCACAGCATCCACGCTGGGGCGGATTGCGCAAGCGATGATCGACAGATTGTGCATAATGCCCAGCCAATGATGATGCGCCATTGGCATACTGCGAAACATGACCACTATGGATGCCACCGACGCCCGACTGCTGCTCGCGTTGTCGGAGAGTCCGCGGGCGACGGGAGTGGAGTTGGCTGCGCGTCTGGGCCTGTCGCGAAACACGGTGCAGGCGCGGTTGGCGCGATGGGAGTCGACCGGTGCGCTCGGTGGGGTCGACCGGCGGGTCGCCCCGAGTGCTCTCGGTTACCCGTTGTCGGCGTACGTCGCGACGCGGGTCGACCAACACCGACTCGACGCCGTCGTGGAACGGTTGGCCGATATTCCGGAAGTGGTGGAGGTGTCGGGCATGACGGGGGAGACCGATCTTTCGGTGAAGGTCGTGGCGAAGGATGCCGACGACCTCTACCGCTTGGCCGGCCTGATCTTGGAAATACCCGGTGTCGAACGCACGAACATGGCACTTGTCATGCGGGAACTCGTCGGACCGCGTCTCGGTCCGCTACTCGAGCGGCTGGCCGGTGGTCGGCCGCTCAGTCGATGAGGTGGCGAAGAAACCGATCCGGTTGGGCGAGGAAGTCTCTGGTGATGCGTACGGGCAGGGCGTCGTCGTAATCGACGGTGTCGATCATCCCGTCGTCGGAGATTTCGTAGATCGTCGCTCCCGGTAGCGCCAGCAGGATAGGCGAATGGGTGGCAACGACGATCTGGCAATCCCCGGCTGTCAGCTCTGCCAACCGGGCAAGCACGGCCATGCACCGTTGCCTTCTGGTGAGCAGATGTGAGCATGCTCGTTCATCAGGCAGCCTCGCCTTGCGGTGAGGCGGTCCCCGTCTGATCCGTGAGGTGCGGGGTTGACGCTTCGTAGCCTGCTGCGTCGCCTGCTCGCGCAGGTTCGGTCTCATGCGTGGCTCCACGTCCTGCCACCGGGCCACTCCCGGCGGGGCTCTGTTCACCCGGACGGGTCTCGCCGAGCCGGGCGAGGTTGATCGCGGCGTTGCGGTCACGGTCGATCTGTAGGCCGCAGTGTTCACACACGTAGGTTCGCTCGGCGAGGGTGAGGCTTGGCTTTCGCTCACCGCATCCCGAACACGTCTTGGACGATGGGTAGTATCGGTCGGCTTCCACCAGGGTCGAGCCGTACCAGCGGGTCTTGTAGCCGAGCATCCGCCGGATCTCGGCGAGGGAGGCGTCGGACAGTGCCCGGTTCAGGCCCTTCTTCCGGCTACCTCCGGCACTCCGCATGCCGGCCGCGTTCAGTGTCTCCACGACGACCACCCGATGCTGCTGGGCGAGGGCAGTGGTGGCCTTGTGCAGCACGTCGCGGCGCACGGCGGCAGCGCGGGCGTGGGTCGTGTTGATCCGGGCCTGGGTCCGGGCCCACCGCTTCGACGGTTGCCGTCTGGTCTTCGTGACCGGATCGTAGAGGCCCTGCTGGCGCGCTGCCCGGCGCTGCAACGCACGGCGCTTGGCCTGAGTTCGTGCATACGATTTCGGTGCCGGTACCCGGCCGACCTCACCCCCGTCCGGGGCGGCGACCACCAGCAGCGAGTCGGCTTTCACGCCGACGTCGACACCCACCACCGGTACGCCCGCTCTGACGTGCCCGGGGACCGCGACCGTGCGCTGCACGAGGACCTGAAACGCCACATGCCACCGACCCGCCGAGTCCTCAGACACTGTGGCCGACAGGATCCGGGCGGTACCTGCTTCGATCCGTCGGGCCAGTTTCCGGGTCGACTCGTGGGTCTTGATCTGCTTCAACCGGGGCAGGGTGACGTGCTTGCGGTCGGGCTCGACCCGGATGGTGCCGGTGGTGAACCGCACCGATCGGCGCGACCGGGCGGTCTTGAACTTCGGGAACCCGACCGCTCTGCCTGCTCTCTGGCCGCTGCGGGACTTCGCCCACGCGTCGAGGCCACGAGCCAGGCCGTCGAGACCGGTGTTGTACGCCTCCTTGGAGTTCTCCTGCCACCATGGCGCGACCTCGTGTTTACGGGCGTTCCACTGCTTACGTAGCCCCGCGAGTGACCAGTTCACCGAGGGCGTCAGATCGGCCTCGGTGATCCCGTAGGAGCGTTCCGCGGCCCGCTGATCCATAACTGCCTTCACTGCGGCCAGCATCGTGTTGTGCGCCTTGCGCGCCCCGCCCGCGTGAGACCTGAACGCCTGCACCTGGGCAGGTGTCGGATCGAGCGCGAACGTGTATGCCTGCACCGCCTCGCCGTCAGGAATCTCGAACCTGGCCATTCAGGGGGCCACCTCGACCGGGTCGTCATGCTTGGTGGCGGTGACCGCGCGCATCGCCCGGTTCCGGGCGCCGCGGCGACCGTAGAGCCGGGCGCACATCGAGGTCAGCACCTCGATCATGTCGCGCACGAGATCGTCGTCGGTTTCTCCCTCGTCGGTCACCACAATCCGCCGGCCCTGCGCCGACAGGGCCGCTTCGAGATGTTCGACCCCGAACCGGGCCAGACGATCACGGTGCTCCACGACAAGCACTGTCGCAGACGGGTCCGACAAGATCCTCCTGATCTTCGGTCTCTTCCCGTTCAGCCCGGATCCGACCTCGGTGACCACCTCGCCCACTGTGTGGCCGTTCGCCGTGGCCCAGTCGGCGAGCCGAGCGACCTGCCTGTCCAGGTCAGCTCGCTGATCGTGCGAGGAAACTCGCGCATAGACAACCGTCCGGCCAGTCTCGTCAGCCGCCCGAGTCTCGACCCAGATCGTGCCCGAATTCAGACGGCGTGCGGGCACCGGCATCCGATCCTCCCGGAACCACCGTTACGCCGTCTGCGGATGCACACCGTTCGCACGCGCCCACTGAGCCAGCTTCACATGCTCAGTGAAACACACATACGATCACGTTTGCTCACGAATCACTGAACAGTTGTGAACCCCGTCCACGAGATGTCGTACGACAGGATGATCGAAAGGGAAACCTCGCCGATCTGCGTGGTCGGCAACGCGTAGGTCGTTGATGTACCGTCCGCCCACGGACTGCGTGCTCGTCATACAGTGGTTCTTCTCCGAGGCGCGCTAGTGGGAAACCAGGAAGAGTACGAACGTGACCGCGGCCAAGACAGCGAAGTACACCGCAGGCAGGGACGTGGCCCGGGTGTCAGGGTTGCCGTAATCGCCGTTCTTGGCGTGGAATCCGACGGCGGCAAGCCCCAGGAGGAGAAGGCCGCCCGCTGCGACGGCACCGATCGGCCACACCAAAAGTCCGACGAGCACACCTGCAGCACCGGCGATCTCGGCGCCGCCGATGAGACGCACCTGATTCTGTACGAAGCCTCTCGAGCGCAGCATGGTCCATGCGGTGCCCTCCAGTCGCAGCTTCGGGACACTCACCGCCAGCGCGGCAATGGCAAGCAGGATTGCGCACACGATGAGAACTACATTCACGTCCGGCCTCCGGTTTCCCTGAGTCTCTTGTCGGTGTCGTTCATACCGGTGTCATGCGGTATGGGACGACGGATCAACAGTAGGCGGCGACCGCCACATTTTCCGGCGTTGGCGATCTCGCGCTATCTCGCGTGTCGAGCGGTTAGCATCGTGCGCGTGACTGTCGTGGGATTGAACGAAGATGCCGTGACCGGGTGGATCGCCGAACTCGGAGTGGGTGCTGTTGCGCCACTGACCTACGAACGGATCGGAAACGGTCAGTCGAATCTGACGTATTCGGTTTCGGATTCGTATGGTGGGCGCTGGGTTCTGCGACGACCGCCTCTCGGGCACATTCTGTCGTCGGCCCACGACGTGGTCCGTGAACACCGAATTCTGTCGGCATTGCAGGGCTCGTCCGTCCCCGTCCCCAAGATCCTCGGCCTCACCGAAGATCCGGCGATCACCGACGCACCGTTGGTACTCATGAGCTTCATCGACGGTGTCGTGGTGGACGGCGTACCTGTCGCGGACAAGCTCACACCGGAGCAGCGCCGTGGGATCGGACTGGCGCTGCCGAAAGCGCTGGCCCGGATTCATGCCGTCGATCTCGAGGACGCCGGTCTCGTCGATCTAGCCAGTACGAAGCCCTTCGCAGCACGTCAGCTCAAGCGCTGGTCGACGCAATGGGAGCAGTCGAAGACCCGTGATGTACCCGACGTCGAGCGGCTTGCGGAGTTGTTGCAGCGCAACATTCCCGAGCAGACGGAAGTATCGCTGGTACACGGCGATTTTCACCTGAACAATGTCATAGTCTCACCGAGCGAGGGCACGGTTCGTGCGGTGGTGGACTGGGAATTGTGCACTCTCGGTGACCCCCTGGCAGACGTCGGGGCGCTGCTTGCCTATTGGCCCGAGGCGGGCGATGAGCACGTTGCCGGCCCGTTCATGGCATCGACACTCGAAGGTTTCCCGAACCGCAACGAGTTGGTAGAAGCGTATGCACACGAGACCGGAAGAGACGCTTCGGCAGTGGGATACTGGCACGTTCTCGCACTGTGGAAACTGTCGATCATCGCCGAAGGAGTGCTCCGCCGGATTCTCGACGATCCTCGTAACGAGGCGGAACACGGCGGACCCACCGCGAGGCTCGTCGACGGGATCATCGCGCGGGCAGTGTCCACCGCGGAGACGGAGGGGCTGTCCTGATCGCCTTCGTGGCGTACCCGGTCAGTTCGAGTCCGTCGCCAGCAGTCTAGCGGCAGCGTCACGGATTTCCGGTGGGATCGGCACCGGCGTACGAGTTCTCGCGTCCACGTACACGTGCACGAAGCGTCCGCGTGCGGCCGGTACCAATCCTGCAGCGGGTGAATTGCGGTCTTCCCGGAAGATCGCCAACGCGTACACGATGCTGCGGGTACCCAGCCGCTCGATCGACAATCCGACCTGCAATCGGTCGGGGAACGTGAGTTCTTGCAGGTATGTGCACGACGTTTCGGCGACGATCCCGATGGCAGGAAGCTCGCGGATGTCGACACCGGTTGCGTCCATGAGCCAGGCGTTGACCGCCGTATCGAAGTACGAGTAGTACGTGACGTTGTTGACGTGCCCGTAATGGTCGTTGTCCTCCCACCGCGTTGCAACGGGCCAGAGTGCGGGAAAGTCGGCTGCGACGGGCAGCGCCTGCTTGGTGTCGGTCACGGATAGAACACTACTTCGGTGTCAGGTCGATGCCGCGGATTCCTCGTCGCGACGGAGCCGGTGCGGGAGCACGAACCACAGTGCCACGAACATGACAGCGCATACTGCTGCCAGCATCATTGCGATCCACCCACCGACGACCACCTCGGATATCAACAGCACGGTACCGGTCATGGCGGCGGCAAGAGAAGCCATTCCGATCAGTGCGAACCTCGTCCCCAATGCCAGAATGTGTACGCGTCGTCCCTGCTGGAACAGCACCCGATGCCAGACCGCGGGCGCGATGCGGAAGGCTGCGGCGATGGTCGTGAACAGTACGGTGACCATGTGTATCGCGTGGACGTAGGCGGTGCCCTCGCGGTAGGCCTCAGTGAACGCTACTGCCAGGAGGAAGGCGAACAGAATCTGAACCCCGGCCTGAGCGACCCGCAATTCCTGTAGCAACTCGTTGAAGTTGCGCGTCGACCGCTGAGCCGGTGTTTCGGATCCTTCCATCACGATCGCGAGAATTCCGATGCGCGGCGAATCTGATCGACGGTCGGTCGGATACCGGTGTAGAGCGCGAACTGTTCGGCAGCCTGCAAAGCGATGACTGCGGCGCCGGTGATAACCGTCTTGCCCTCGTCGGTCGCTCGGCGAATCAGGGGAGTATTCGATGGCGTCGCCACGACGTCGAACACGGCCTCGGCTGCCGACACGGCCGCGGCCGTGAACGGCATCTGCGCGGCTTCGGCACTCCCGGCCATTCCGACCGGTGTGGCATTGACGAGCAGACCCCGGGTGTCGTCGCCGAACTCCGGACGCCACGACAATCCGTAGTGTTCGGCCAGGGCGGCGCCGCTGTCGGCATTGCGCGACACCACGACGACATCGTCGAGTCCGTGATTCCGCAGCGCTGCCACCACCGCCTTCGCCATGCCGCCACTTCCGGCCACAGCAACCGACTGTGATGTGGGAATTCGGTTCTCGCGCAGAAGAGTTGCCACCGCGTCGTAGTCGGTGTTGTACGCGTGCAGGACGCCCTCTTCGTTGACGACGGTGTTGACGGAATCGATGGCGTTCGCCGAATCGTGCATGACGTCGACGAATTCGATGACCTGTTCCTTGAACGGCATCGACACCCCCGCCCCGCGAATTCCGAGACCACGAATACCGCTGACCGCAGCCGAGAGGTCGGATGTCGTGAACGCCTTGTAGAGGAAGTTCAGCCCGAGTTCGGCGTAGAGATAATTGTGGAATCGGGTGCCGATGTTGCTCGGCCGCCCCGACAACGAGATGCAGACGCGGGTGTCCTTGTCGATCGCCATGCCGTTCGTCGCGGTGCCGTCGAGCATCATTGTGCCGAGTCTAGTGCCTTTGGCCTCGGCTTCCCGACGTTCACGAATGCGGATGCAGGCGCTCGTACGACGCCTGCTCGCCGGCGCGTCGGCGAGCCACCTTCAGGCTCTCGAGATCCGGCGGTAGACCATGGCGCTCGAGGCGACGGGATCTGTTCTGTGCCATGTAGGCAACGCTGTAGAACATCGCCAGAATGACGCCGAGCAGGGTCATCGAGGCGTTCAGCCACACCGGGCCGGGGAAGAGGAAGAAGGCAGCAAAGATCGGGAGGAAGGGCACCATTGCGCGGATGAGGTGACGCGGCACAGCCCACTCGCCCACCAGGTCGTTGCGTACCCAGTCCTGCATGGAGTGGGGGAGGGTGCGGCCGAAGCAGTATCCCAGCCATTGAATCGGATTCGGGCGTCGTCGCTCGGTCATGATCGTTGCTCCAGTGGGTTGAGTGCGCCGGAGGCGTGTGCGGCGGAATTGATGCGGGTGAGGACGCGGTGAAGCTCCTCGAGTTCTGTGAGTTCGACGCCGAGCGCTGCGATGACCGCGGGAGGTACCTTCTCTGCTTCGGCTCGTAATGCTCGGCCGGATTCGGTGAGTTCGACGGCGAGTTGACGCTCGTCTTCTCGGCTACGCGTACGAACGAGGAGACCCGATGCTTCCAGACGCTTCAGGAGTGGCGAGAGTGTCGCCGAATCCAGTTGCAGGGCCGCGGCGATCGACTTCACCGACATGGGGGAGGTTTCCCACAAGGCAAGCATCACCAGGTACTGCGGGTGGGTGAGACCCATAGGGGCCAGGATCGGCCGATAGATGCTCAGCACCGCACGGTTCGTGACGGCGAGTGCGAAGCAGACCTGCCGGTCCAGGGCGAGTGGATCGGGTGCGGGTTCGGTGGTCATGCGGCAAGCCTAGCATTTAGTTAATGCCCTAAGTGTTAGCCACTGAATGGTTAGTGCATTAACCGGTGTCAGTCGCAGGTGCGAGCGACCTCCCGCAGAACTTCGGCATCCGAACGCGTGATCGGGAGTGCGTAGTGCACCGCCACCATCAGGTACTTTCCCGCGTAGAAGCAGTGATATGCAGGGGTCGGAGGCAACCACTCGGACGGGGTGGCGTCGCTCTTGCGCATGTTGTCCGGACCATTGACGGCCAGCAGGTTGAACGCGATGTCGTTGGCGAACCGGATGCGCAATTCTCGTGACCACCGGTGTGCGCCCATGTCCCAGGCCGCCGCGAGAGGGTAGACGTGGTCGATGTGCACCGCCCTGGCGTTCGAGCGGTCGAACGACAGCGACTCACCCGAGTACGGGTCGGGCAGGATTCCGCTCGCCACGACGCAGCCGCCGGTTCCCTCTCTGAACGTGGTGGAATGCAGGCTCAGCGCGAGGACATTGTTTCTCGTGTCGCACCCGTCATGGCCGCCCTGTGCGTCTTGCTCGTCCGTCCAGGCGGGGCCGAATACGCAACTGCTGTCGCCGGAACACTCGCGCTCGTATCCGGCCGCGTTGTGACGGCGATCCGCGATCTCGACTTCGGTCAGCAGCGCCTCGATATCGGCGCGGGACGGACTGCCCGGTGCCGGAGCCACCGACGTGAACTCACCGAATACGGCGCCACAGCCCCCGAATGCAGCGGTCGACATCATCGCCGCAGCAACCCCCAGCACGGCCAAACGACGAACATTCATGCGTCCCCCCAGGCGCTCATCGAGCTCAGTAGGGCAGCACTGTAGCTCGAGCTGGTGACACGCGTAACGGAATCGCTTGCCTTCCAGGCAGCGTCACGACACCTCGATGACGACCTTGCCGGTTGCGTGCCCGCTCTCGACCAGGGCGAGAGCCTCATCCGCACGACTGAGGGGCAACCGTGCCGTGACGTGAGGATCGACCTCACCGGCTGCGACGAGTGCGGCGATCTCCGCGAAAACCTCGGATGTTCGTCGGCGTGTGACACCCGAGCCGCCGAGTTCCTGTGCTCGGGCGGTGTTTCCGATACTGATGAGCCGCTTCGGGTCGGTGACAAGCGTGACGAGCGCGGCGAGTTCGGCGCCGACCGCGTCGAACACCGCGTCCACGTTGCCGGACACCCGTGAAAGCAGATGCTCACCCGACCCGACCCACGTAGCTCCGAGTGATTCCACGAGTTCTCGTTTGGTGCTGCCGGCAACACCGGTGACCGACACACCACGCAGAGCGGCGAGCTGCAGCATGCTCTGCCCAGTGCCGCCGCCGGCACCGACCACCAGCAACGTCGAGCCCGCAGGGAGGTCGAGCTGATCGAGTGCGTCGTAGGCGGTTCCGATGGCGACGGGGATCACCGCCGCGTCCGCGAACGACACGGCCGACTGCTTGAGCGCGGTGGAGGACGCGTCGGTCAGGGTGTATTCGGCGTATCCACCGAAACCGGTGGCCGTCGCACCGAACACGGCATCGCCGATCGAGAAGCCGGCTACTCCCTCGCCGACGCCGGTCACGACACCGGACACCTCGCGACCCAGAACCGCAGGAAACGTCACGGGGACGGTGGCCTTGCGGGCGCCGGACCGCACCTTCCAATCGGCAGGGTTCACCCCAGCGGCGCGAACGGCGACGAGTAGCCGACCGGGGCCGGGTGTGGGTATCGGACCCTCGAGGAACTGTTGTGTCTCGGGTCCGCCGTATTCGGTGAAGCAGTAAGCGCCAGGCATGCTCTCACTGTGCCACTGGTGGCGCAGCCGTCAGCTGAGGCGTCAGAGTTCCGTCGGCAGGCCCGCGCCGTAGAGCGTCAGCACGTCCGTCGCACCGCGAAGCGAGTCGATGACGCACGGGGCTGGTGAGACGAAGAGCTGCGGATAGTCGATCTCACCTCGGGTGCGGTCGATCGTCCACGCGAGTTGTTCGGTACCGAGTGAAAATTGCGCGTCGATCCCGTTGGTGTTGCCGCGTGGATCCTGCCGGTGCCAGGCGCCGCCGAGGTGGACAGCAACCAGGCCGTGCAATACGTGTCCGCCACCGTGCTCGAGACGTTGGTAGCACAATCCGGTCGGAATGCCCTCGGTGCGCAACAATGCCGCCAGCAGGTGCGACTTGGCGTAACAGAGACCCGCGCGGTGGGCGAGCACCTCCCCGGCTGTGAGAGTGACCCGTGGATTCCGAACGTCGTAGGAGTGTCCGACCTCGTCTCGCACCCATTCGAACGCGGCTTCGGCGAAGGACACGTCGCTGTCGGTCTGTTGCCGCAACGCCAGCGCCAACTTCCGAACAGCGCGATCCTCGCGGTCGACGAATTCGTCGCCGGCCAGGAAATCGCCTGTGGACGAGGTTTCGAGCAGCACGTCGGTGGTTGCCATGCCGAGAGTCTTCGCTCGGCGGCAGAGGGTGGTCAAGTTGTATTTCTGTCTGCGCTACCTGATTGGATGGGGGCATGCTGCACGGCTTGTGGACCCCGGGTTCGGGACTGCTGCTGTGGACACACGGCGCCGAGGGGCGAGGCCCCGAACCGGACAGGCTCGAATCAGAACACGGAGACGAAGGCAACGTCGTCGACCGCACCCTGCGGCGGAAGTTCCGTCATCGGGTAACGGTGCCGATGCCCGCGCCGTCCGGAGTCGACCTGATCGAGTGGCCTGCCGTCGCGTTGGCGCCGCCCGATGCGGCGGAGCTGTTGCTGACCCTGCCCGGGCGTGACTCCCGCGTCTGCGGTGACCTGAGGTATCTCGCGCACATCGCACAGGGGATCGACCGCTGGGCCGGTGCCGGTCGTGTGGTCCCCGAGGTGAAGCGGGCGGACGGCGAATGGTGGCCGCGGTGGCGGCTCGTCGGAGGTGAGCAACAGCGGGCCTGGCGTACGGAGCTGTCCATGGGGATGCCGTCGGTCCAGCGATACGGCGACGGACCACGTGCCGTGCTGGACGACATGCTCGCCGAACTCACCGATCCCATCGTGCGCAGGCGTCTCGACGTACATGATCCGAACGATCCGATGCTCGCGGCACTGGTGCGGGGCGAGCCGTTCATCGGCGGTACGCCGAAGCTTGCCGGCGATCTCGACCGGTGGCGCGAGAGTCTTAAGATGGACGAGCCCGAACTGGTGTTGCGGTTGCTCGAACCCGAGGGGACTGACGAATCCGGCGACGACCCGGACGAGGCTTTGTGGCGGTTGCAGGTATGTCTGAGGGCGGAGGGGGAGGCACCCGAACCCGTTC
Organism: Rhodococcus quanlei; assembly: GCF_055231015.1. Classification (NCBI taxonomy): domain Bacteria; kingdom Bacillati; phylum Actinomycetota; class Actinomycetes; order Mycobacteriales; family Nocardiaceae; genus Rhodococcus; species Rhodococcus quanlei. The sequence goes on from NZ_JBUYWD010000008.1 coordinate 248,584, forward strand.
CACTGCACCGCACCGACCGAATTCGCCTGCAGTTGGGGGTTCGGAAGCTCACCGAGGCCGTCGCGGCATACCCCCGGCTCGAAGATGTGCCCAGTGCGCCCGACAGCCTCGACCTGCTGTTGCCGACAGCGGTGGTGATCGACCTCGTGACCCACGGTGCGGGCGCCCTGCAGGAGAAGGGCATCGGGCTGCTTCTGCCCCGCGCGTGGAAGAAGGCGGCGCCATCGATGCGACTGAAGGTGTCGGCGCCGGGATCGCCGATTTCCGCGGAGGACCGCGCCGTCGGCAAAGATCAACTCCTCGAGTACGAGTGGGAGCTGGCACTCGGCGACGAGGTCCTCACCGCCGACGAGATGGCCCGGCTCGTCAACGCGAAGAGTGGTCTCGTTCGGCTCCGCGGTGAGTGGGTGCGTGCCGACCCGGACATGCTGTCGCGGGCTGCTCGATACGTGTCGCAACGAAGCTCCGGGGGAGAGCGGAGCATCCTCGATCTGCTGCAGGAGCTGATCGACGACGACTTACGGGACCTTCCGGTCGAGGACATCGAGGCCAGCGGCTGGGTCAGGGCACTGGTCGACGAGAACACCCGACCCGAAAAGATCGGTGTTCCCGAGGGTTTGACTGCCACGTTGCGGCCGTATCAGGAGCGCGGACTGGACTGGTTGGCGTTCATGAGTGCGGCCGGCCTCGGCGCCGTCCTCGCCGACGACATGGGCCTGGGCAAGACCGTCCAACTGCTGGCGCTCCTCGCACACGAACGATCGGACGATCCGACCCTGATCGTGTGCCCGATGTCGGTCGTCGGCAACTGGCAGCGTGAGGCGGCACGTTTCGTGCCGGGCCTGCGTGTGCTGGTGCACCACGGCTCCGGCCGAACGAGTGGGGCAGCGTTCGGGGAAGCGGTGGCCGGTAGTGACCTGGTCATCACCACCTATGCGCTTCTCGCCCGCGATCTTGCCCACCTGAAGGAACAGGCGTGGCGGCGGATCGTCCTCGACGAGGCGCAACACATCAAGAATCCCAAGACTTCTCAGGCCAGAGCTGCACGAAGCATCACTGCAGATCATCGGATCGCGCTGACCGGTACTCCCGTCGAGAACCGGCTCGACGAGCTGCGTTCCATCCTCGACTTCGCGAATCGGGGCATGCTGGGCTCGGAGTCGATGTTCCGCAAGCGATTCGTCGTGCCGATCGAACGGGACAAGGACGAGACCGCAGTTGCACGCCTGCGGGCCATCACGTCCCCGTTCGTGCTCAGGCGAGTGAAGACGGACCCGGCGGTGATTTCCGACCTGCCCGACAAGTTCGAGATGACGGTGCGTGCCAATCTCACCGCGGAACAGGCCGCGCTGTATCGGGCGGTGGTCGACGACATGCTCGCGCAGATCAAGGACAAGAAGGGCATCAAACGTAAGGGTGCGGTGTTGGCGGCGCTGACCAAGCTCAAGCAGGTGTGCAATCACCCCGCCCACTTTCTGCACGACGGTTCCACGGTGCTCAGGCGTGGCCGGCACCGTTCGGGGAAACTGGGCTTGATCGAGGACATCGTCGATTCTGTGATTGCCGAGGGTGAGAAAGTGCTGTTGTTCACGCAGTTTCGCGAGTTCGGTGACCTGCTCGTGCCGTTCCTCGAGGAGCGTTTCGACACAGGGGTTCCCTTCCTTCACGGAGGGGTGCCCAAGAGTGGTCGTGATGCGATGGTGGAGCAGTTCCAGTCTCCGGACGGTCCGCCGGTGATGGTGCTGTCCCTCAAGGCGGGTGGCACGGGCCTGAACCTGACTGCGGCGAATCATGTGGTGCACATGGACCGCTGGTGGAATCCAGCCGTCGAGAATCAGGCGACGGACCGGGCTTTCCGGATCGGTCAGCGACGCGATGTCCAGGTGCGCAAACTCGTGTGCGTGGGCACCCTGGAGGAGAAGATCGACCTGATGATCGCCACCAAGCAGGAACTGGCGGATCTGGCGGTCGGAACCGGGGAGAACTGGGTGACCGAGATGAGCGCCGAGCAGTTGAGTGACCTGCTGCGACTCGGTGACGAGGCGGTCGGCGAATGAACGCGAGCGAACCCGGTCCGTACTTCGAGCAGTTCGGAAAGCGGCGACCGGTGAAGGGTGGATTGGCTGCGCAGTCGCGGCGCGGCGGGTTCGGTAGGAGTTGGTGGGGGCGCGAGTTCGTCGCCATCATCGACCTGATCGCGGACAAGGGCAGGATGGCGCGCGGCCGCAGTTACGCCAGGTCGGGTCAGGTGCTGTCACTCGAGATCGACGCCGGTGTGGTGGCAGGGGAAGTACAGGGCAGTCAGATTCAGCCGTTCACGGCGACCGTCCTCGTCCCCACGCTGGACGAGAACCGGATCGCTGCGCTCACGGCGCAGGTGCGGAAAGCGCCGGGCAGTCTGTCCACGCTGGCAGGCGGCAAGGTGCCACAGTTCCTCGGGCCGGTACTCCTGCCGTCGGGTCCGTCCGATCTGCAGTTCGATTGCACGTGCCCCGACGTGGGGTGGCCGTGCAAGCATGCGGCAGCGCTCGCCTATCTGACTGCCGAGCGCATCGACGAGGACCCGCTGCAGATACTCGCGCTGCGAGGTGTGGACCTCGACGCGCTGATCGAGAGTGTCGCCGACCCGGAAGGAACACTCGGCGACCCGATGAACCTCGACTGGGCCGACTGGTTCGGTGACGGCACCCGGTTGCCCTCGTTGCCGCGCCCGGAGGTGCGAGCGGCTCCGGGCGACCTGGACCCAGGGCTGCTGCGGCGGGCCTTCCGCTCCATGAGCGACGGCGAGTACGAACTCGAGGACGCGATCCGTGAGTTGAAGGGACTGTACGGGCGACTTCTCTGACGAGACGAACCCCTGAGCTGGACGTATCGATGCAGCTCTAGACATACATGGACATCCGACTATAGGATGGGCGATAGAAGTAGTCGCCGGCGTGACACCTCTGAGGTCACGCCGCGGCGGCCCACAATCATCGAGCAAGGACGGGTTGCATCATGGTTCGAGAGATCTCCCATTTCATCGGCGGCAAGCAGGTTCCCGGTGCTTCCGATCGATTCGCCGACGTCTTCGACCCGAACACCGGTCAAGTCCAGGCGCGTGTTCCGCTCGCCGACAAGGCCGAGACCGAAGCCGTCATCGCCAACGCCGCCGAGGCGCAGCGGGAGTGGGCAGCGTTCAATCCGCAGAAGCGTGCCCGCGTGCTCATGAAGTTCATTCAGTTGGTGCATGACGAGATGGAACCGCTCGCGCGGTTGCTCTCGTCCGAGCACGGCAAGACGATCCCGGACGCGAAGGGCGATATCCTGCGCGGCCTCGATGTCATCGAGTTCGCAGTGGGTGCTCCGCACCTCCTCAAGGGTGAGTACACCGAGTCCGCCGGTACCGGCATCGATGTGTACTCGATGCGTCAACCACTCGGAGTGGTTGCCGGGATCACCCCGTTCAACTTTCCTGCCATGATTCCGCTGTGGAAGGCAGGGCCCGCCCTCGCCGCGGGCAACTCGTTCATCCTCAAGCCGTCCGAACGCGACCCGTCGGTGCCGCTGCGGCTCGCGGAACTGTTCCTCGAAGCAGGTCTGCCCGCCGGTGTCTTCAACGTCGTCAACGGTGACAAGGAAGTAGTCGACGTGCTGCTCACCGACGAGCGCGTCAAGGCCGTCGGATTCGTCGGTTCCACCCCGATTGCGCAGTACATCTACGAGACCGCGGCAGCCAACGGCAAGCGTGCCCAGTGCTTCGGCGGCGCGAAGAATCATGCCATCGTCATGCCGGATGCAGATCTGGACGAGGTTGCAGATGCCCTCATCGGCGCAGGTTACGGTTCGGCCGGTGAACGTTGCATGGCCATCTCCGTCGCCGTGCCCGTCGGTCAGGAAACAGCGGACGCTCTGGTCGCCAAGCTCAAGGAGCGTGTCGGCGAACTGAAGATCGGCCGCAGCGACGACGAGGGTGTCGACTTCGGGCCGCTGGTCAGCAAGGCTGCCGCCGATCGTGTCGACGAGTACATCCAGATCGGCATCGACGAGGGCGCGGAGGCCGTGGTGGACGGTCGCGGATTCACGCTCGAGGGTCACGAGGACGGCTTCTTCTCCGGCGCAACACTGTTCGACAAGGTCACACCGGAGATGCGGGTCTACAAGGAAGAGATCTTCGGCCCGGTGCTGCTCGTGGCCCGCGCCGCCGACTACGAGGAAGCGCTGCGACTTCCGTCGGACCACGAATACGGCAACGGTGTCGCGATCTTCACCCGCGACGGTGACACGGCACGAGACTTCACCAACCGCGTCAACGTCGGCATGGTCGGCGTCAACGTACCGATTCCGGTGCCGATCGCGTACCACACGTTCGGTGGCTGGAAGCGTTCCGGATTCGGTGACCTCAACCAGCACGGACCGGATTCGTTCCGGTTCTACACCAAGACCAAGACCGTCACGCAGCGCTGGCCCTCCGGCACCAAGGAACAGGCCGACCACTTCGTCATCCCGACAATGAACTGATCGGAACTCGCATGTTCACCTTGACCGACGACGAGCGGGCGATACGCGACACCGCCCGTGATTTCGCGGCCGAGCATCTCGCGCCCAACGCTGTCGAATGGGATCGGAGCAAACACTTTCCGGTCGACGTCCTGCGCAAGGCGGCGTCGACCGGAATGGGTGGAATCTACATCCGCGAAGATGTAGGTGGCTCCGGCCTGACACGTGTCGATGCCGCCCGAATCTTCGAAGAGCTCGCGAAAGGCGACCCGTCGATCGCCGCCTATATCTCGATCCACAACATGGTGACGTGGATGATCGACAGATTCGGCAACGACGAGCAACGACACACGTGGGTTCCGGGCTTGTGCTCGATGGATCAGCTGGGCAGTTACTGCCTCACCGAACCCGGCGCCGGCAGCGACGCCTCGGCTCTGAGTACCAAGGCCGTCGCAGACGGTGACCACTACGTGCTCAATGGGGTGAAGCAATTCATCTCCGGTGCGGGTACCTCCGACGTGTATGTCGTCATGGCGCGGACCGGCGATCCTGGTCCCAAAGGGATCTCGGCGTTCATCGTGCCCAAGGATTCGCCGGGCCTGTCCTTCGGCGCAAACGAGGACAAGATGGGGTGGAACGCACAACCCACCCGTCAGGTGATCTTCGAGGAGGTCCGGGTACCCGCCGCGAACCTGCTCGGTGAACTGGGCGGCGGATTCCGGATCGCCATGTCCGGACTCAACGGTGGGCGACTCAATATCGCCGCCTGCTCCGTGGGTGGGGCCCAATCTGCTCTCGACCAGGCAGCCGCGTATCTGGTGGATCGCAAAGCGTTTGGGGCTGCCCTGATCGAGTCGCAGGCCCTCCAGTTTCAACTCGCCGACATGAGAACCGAACTCGAGGCGGCGCGCACGTTGTTGTGGCGAGCGGCCGCTGCGCTGGAAGACAGTGCCCCCGATGTCGTGGAACTGTGCGCCATGGCGAAACGGTTCGGAACCGACGCGGGCTTCGACGTCGCGAACAAGGCGCTGCAAATGCACGGCGGATACGGTTATCTTGCCGAGTACGGGATCGAAAAGATCGTCCGGGATCTGCGTGTGCACCAGATCCTCGAAGGTAGCAACGAGATCATGCGCGTGGTGATTGCCCGCAGCGTGGTGTCGGCGGCGAAGAGCGCCAGCGGAAAAGGAGCGGCATGACCGGTATCGAGCCCGAGGTTCTGATCGAGAAGCGTGACGGCCTCGGCCGGATCACACTCAATCGGCCGAAATCGATCAATGCACTCAATCATGCGATGGTGCAAAAGATCGCCGCGGCCCTCCTGGAATGGTCGAACGACAGCGAGGTCGGTGCCGTCGTTTTGGCCGGGGCCGGCGAGCGCGGCCTGTGTGCCGGCGGGGATATCGTGTCGATCTACAACGACGCGAAGGACGGCGGCACCGGCTCGCTCGACTTCTGGCGTGACGAGTACATCCTCAACGCGGCCATCGCCAACTACGGCAAGCCGTACATAGCGTTGATGGACGGCATCGTGATGGGCGGCGGCGTCGGTGTCTCGGCGCACGGCAGTGTCCGAATCGTCACGGAGCGTTCGATGGTCGGTATGCCCGAAACCGGGATCGGGTTCGTCCCGGACGTCGGCGGTACGCATCTGCTTTCCCGAGCACCCGGCGAACTGGGAACGCACATCGCGCTGACGACGGCACGGCTCAGTGCCGGCGATGCGATCGCCTGCGGGTTCGCAGACCACTTCGTACCGTCGGACAAGCTCGACGAGTTCGTGGAGACAGTGACGATTTCTTCCGTGGGCGATGCACTGGCGGCGTTCGCGGAGCCCGCGCCCGTGTCGGAGTTGACGGCGCAGCAGAGTTGGATCGACGCGGCGTACTCGGCCGAAACGGTTCCCCAGATCGTCTCGCGGTTGCGCAGCAGCGGCGTCGCGGAGGCCGAGAAGGCTGCCGAGCAGATTCTCGCCAAGTCGCCGACAGCCGTCACGGTCACTTTGCGGGCGCTGCGCCAGGCGCGCGAACTCGACAGCCTCGAGGCAGTGCTGGACCAGGAGTTCCGGGTATCCACGGCGTCGCTTCGCTCACATGATCTCGTGGAGGGCATTCGCGCTCAGGTGGTCGAGAAGGACCGCAACCCGAAGTGGTCCCCGGCCCAGTTGTCGGACGTCGATTCCGAACAGGTGAACCTGTATTTCGCACCGCTCGGGGATCGTGAGCTAGGACTGGCACAGACATACGCGGCGCAGGTCGGCGACGCTCAGGAAGGATGATCATGAGTACGAAAGTTGCGTTTCTCGGTCTCGGACACATGGGCGGTCCGATGGCAGCGAATCTCGTCGCCTCCGGACTGTCGGTGACCGGATTCGACCTGGTGCCCGCGGCTCTGGAACAGGCCACCGAAGATGGTCTGATCATTGCTGATTCGGCAGTAGCTGCGGTCGCCGGTGCCGACGTGGTGGTGACGATGCTGCCGAGCGGCAAGCACGTCCTCGGGCTGTACGACGAGATTCTTCCCACAGCCAAGGCCGGAACGTTGTTCATCGACAGTTCGACCATCGACGTCGACGATGCGCGCGAGGCACACAAGCGTGCCACCGAAGCCGGGCACAGAGCCGTGGACGCGCCCGTGTCGGGCGGCGTCGTAGGCGCCACTGCGGGCACGCTCGCGTTCATGGTCGGCGGATCCGCGGACGACTTCGAAGCGGCGAAACCACTGTTGGACGTGATGGGCCGCAAGGTTGTTCATTGTGGTGATTCGGGAGTCGGTCAGGCCGCGAAGATCTGCAACAACATGATCCTCGGGGTCTCGATGATTGCCGTCAGCGAGGCATTCGTGCTGGGAGAGAAGCTCGGCCTGAGCAACCAGGCCCTGTTCGACGTCGCGTCCAACGCATCCGGGCAATGCTGGGCACTGACCACCAACTGCCCCGTCCCCGGACCGGTGCCCACCAGCCCTGCGAACCGTGATTATCAGCCAGGATTCGCAGTCGCACTCATGGACAAGGACCTCGGCCTGGCCACCAACGCCCTGCGTGCCAACAGTGTCGACGCCGATCTGGGATTGCGTGCTGCGGAGCTGTACGGCAAGTTCAACGAGGCAGGGGCTGGAGGTCAGGATTTCTCCGCGATAATCGAGGACATCCGCAGCCGTTCCGAGAAGAAGTCCAGTGAGGGAGACAAGTGAGCGAGTTCGACACCATCCTGCTAGAGCGTAAGGGGCGCGTCGGCGTCATCACGCTGAACCGGCCGAAGGCGCTCAACGCGCTGAACTCGGAACTGATGCGCGAGGTCGTGTCCGCTGTCGACGAACTCGAGGCCGACGACGGAATCGGCGCGATCCTCGTAACCGGCTCGGAGCGCGCGTTCGCCGCCGGTGCGGACATCAAGGAGATGCAGCCCAAGACGTACATGGAGATGTACCTGAGCGACTTCTTCGCGGCCTGGGATCGACTCGCGCAGGCGCGCAAGCCCACGATCGCGGCGGTTGCCGGTTACGCACTGGGTGGTGGTTGCGAGCTGGCGATGCTCTGCGACGTCCTGCTTGCGGCAGATACCGCGAAGTTCGGTCAGCCCGAGATCAAACTCGGTGTCATCCCCGGTATCGGTGGCTCGCAGCGGCTCACCCGTGCCGTGGGTAAGGCGAAGGCCATGGAAATGTGCCTGACGGGCCGCAACATGGATGCGGACGAGGCGGAGCGTGCCGGTCTGGTGTCACGGGTCGTGCCCGCCGCCGACCTGCTCGACGATGCGCTGAAGACGGCCACCACCATCGCCGAGATGTCCATGCCGATTGCGATGATGGCGAAGGAAGCGGTCAACCGGTCGTTCGAGACCACCCTCGACGAGGGTATTCGCTTCGAACGGAGAGTGTTCCACTCCGCATTCGCCACCGAGGACCAGAGCGAGGGGATGGCGGCGTTCGTCGAGAAGCGGACACCGGACTTCAAACACCGCTGACAGCCGCGCACGGTCACCATTTGGTCGGCGCATCGCCGGTGTCGAAATCGCCGGCGGTGCGCCGCAGCTGCGCCAAGATCTTCACCAGTTGTTCGATGTCGCCTTCCACGAGCCCGGGCTGTGCGAACACCTGCTCGTTGAGAAGCTCGGTCGAAGAGGTTGCGAGCGTGCGCCCTGCCTCCGTGATCTCGATGAGGGTGGTCCGGCGATCACTGGGATGCGGCACTCGCTTCACCAACGATGCGGCCTCGAGCCTGTCGACCGCGTTGGTCACACTCGTCGGATGAACCTGAAGGCGGGCGCTCGCCTTCGCCATGGGGAGCGCACCGGTCCGGGTGAACGTCAGCAAGGTCAGCAACTCGTAACGCGCGAACGTGAGCCCGACGGGTTTGAGCACCTCTTCCACCCGGGCCATGTAGATCTGCTGCGCACGCATCACCGACGTGACGGCGGCCATACCGTCGGCAACAGCACCCCAACCATGCGTCGTCCACTGTCTGTGGGCCTCTTCGATCGGGTCCAGTGGGAGCGGTGACGATGCCATGTGCCGATCATCCCACGACCGTTTCGGGGACATCGCCACGGTGGGGCCGTGTCGCGGATCCTCGGACCGGATGCGAGACGGGTGGCCCCGGCGGTCATAGGGGCGCTGAGCCCGCCCTGTTACCGGCTATTCGCCGATCACTTGCGGGCGTGCCAAGGCCCACGCCGCAAACCCGAGGGCGATCCCCAGCATGATCACACCCACCCACAGATTTGCGATGGTGCCCACGCTCATGTCCACGACGTTGTTCGACGGCGACGACTGGGTGCGTCCGCCGAATACCGAGGGGAACAATCCTGCAAGGGTGAGCAGGATGCCGTAGATGCCCAGCAGAGCGGCGATGATGCTGCGGATGTCGAACAGCCGAGCTGCAATGGTCGACTTCTTGTCGGCGGTGGTCATTGTCGTATCCTTCCTTCGCGGTCAGTGAACCTGTGACGCTTCGCGGTCAGTGAAAAATGACGTTGAGAACGACCACGAGCCCGAGTGTGAAGCCCGCCAACGGAACAGGGCGCTTGTACCAGGGGTTGGTTGCGTCTTCCGGGTCGACGAACTGCTCGCGAGGTGTCTCGGAGTAGACGAATCCGACGAGTTCCGCCGCAGGTTTGGGTCGCGTGACCAGGCTGACGACGACGCTCACCACGATGTCCACGACGAAGGCGGCCGAGGCCGCAACGAACGGCACCCCCTGACCAGGCAGGGAGTACACCCCGACCTCCGACAACACGAACACGAACACTGCGGATGCGGTACCTGCGACGAGACCCATCCAGCCTGCGGCAGGGGTCATGCGCTTCCAGAACATACCCAGAATGAACGTGGCGAACAGTGGTGCATTGAAGAACCCGAACAGCGTCTGGAGATAATCCATCAGGTTGGAGTACCCCGATGCGATCAGCGCGGTGAAGATGGCGAGTACGGTGGCAGTCACCGTCGCGACGCGCCCGACGGTGATGTAGTAGCTGTCCTCGCGATCCTTCACGACGTACTGCTGCCACAAGTCGTAACTGAAGACGGTGTTGAATGCCGAAATGTTGGCGGCCATACCTGCCATGAACGCCGCCATGAGACCGGCGACCGCGACGCCGAGGAGTCCGTTCGGCAAGATGTCGCGCATCATCAGGAGCATGGCGTCGTTGTAGGTGATCTCGCCGGTCCCGTTCTGCTTCAGGTTGATCATGTCGCCGATCGCTGCGGCCGCGATCATGCCGGGAACCACCACGACGAACGGGACGAGCATTTTCGGGATCGCACCGATGATCGGGGTACGGCGGGCGGCGGACATCGAATTCGATGCCATGGCTCGCTGTACCTCGACGAAGTTGGTGGTCCAGTATCCGAACGACAGAACGAAACCGAGGCCGAACACGATACCGACGATGGACAGGATGGGGGAGTCGAAACCACTCAAGGCCTGGCCCGGCCACGAGGTGAGCTGTTCGGAGGTCGAAGCCGTCACCGTGCCGTCGGTCTTGGTGGGGACGACCTTCTCCTTCAGTCCCGACCATCCGCCGACCTTGATGAGACCGATGACCGTCAAGGGCACCAGCGCTGCGAGGATCACGAAGAACTGCAGTACTTCGTTGTAGATGGCGGCCGACAAACCGCCGAGGACCGTGTAGGTCAGCACGATCGCTGCGGCCACGATCAGCGACACCCAGAGGGACCATCCGAGAAGAACTTTGACCACGGTTGCGAGGAGGAACAGGTTGACGCCCGCGATGAGGATCTGTGCGACTGCGAAGCTGATCGCGTTGACGAGGTGCGCCCTGGAATCGAACCGTTTGCGCATGAACTCGGGAACGCTGCGCACCTTGGAGCCGTAGTAGAACGGCATCATGACGATACCGAGGAAGATCATGGCGGGAATGGCGCCGATCCAGTAGTAGTGCATCGTCGCCAAACCGAGCTGCGCCCCGTTCGCGGACATGCCCATGATTTCCACGGCGCCCAGATTGGCGGACACGAAGGCGATGCCGGTGACCCACGCCGGGAGGCGACGCCCAGACAGAAAGAAGTCGAGGCTCGTGGAGAGCTGACGGCGGGCCGCGTACCCGATGCCGAGAACGAACGTGAAGTACACGGCGATGAGTACGTAGTCCAGCGCATTCGTGTTGAACGACAACACGCCTTCCGCCGCAAGGTTCGACGTCACGCGTCAACCTCCCTGGTTGAGTGAGCAGCCGCACTGAGATGTGCGATGTTGAACGTAAAGTAACAGACTCGCACAATCAAGAGCGCCGAATGCGTCCATAATGTTCTAGAATGTTTGGTAATGTTCGAACGTGGCGTGGATCAGCCGGAACTCGGAGGTTAGGTGGACATGCTCGCAGCGGAGCGGCACGACAGAATCACGAAGGCGCTGCGCAGGGACGGGGCGGTTCGGGTTGTGGAACTCGCCGAACACCTGAACGTTTCGGAGATGACGATCCGCCGCGACCTCGACGTCCTCGACGAGCGTGAGATCCTGCGAAAGGTGCACGGTGGCGCAATCGCGCGCGGCAATCGCGGCGTCGAGCTGCCGGCCACGGCGAAGGCGGCTCGACAACACGCGGAAAAGGTGGCCATCGGGCGCGCTGCCGCGGAGGCGGTCGAGGATGGAATGACGATCGCACTCAGTGCTGGGACGACCACCCTCGAACTCGCACGCCTCCTGCGCGGGCGGTCGTCGGTCACCGTCGTCACCAATTCGATCTCGATCTTTCGAGAACTCACCGAACGACCGTCCGGTCGACCTGGCTTCGCGGGGGCCGACCCGACGGTCTACTTGACGGGCGGCTCGAGAACTCCGTCCGATGCCCTGGTCGGTCCCGTCGCCAATGCCGCGCTCGACACGTTTCGTGTCGACGCCGTGTTCCAGGGTGTGCACGGGTTCGACATCGAATCCGGATTGACCAGCCCGAATATTGCAGAGGCCGATACCAACCGTCGCCTCATCGCCACCGGGGGACGGTTGTTCGTGCTTGCAGACCACACCAAGTATCGCGAGGTGGGAACCAACATCTTCGCCCGCATGTCTGCCATCGACACCCTGGTGGTCGACGACGGGCTGGACGACGTCGCACGAGCCGAACTCGCCCCCCACGTCAGGAACATTCTCATCGCCGAAGCGGAGGTCGCATGACCATCTCGGAACCCGTGCTGAGCACGCTGGCCGATGGCCGGTCGATTCGGTTCTTCTCGTTACCGGGAAACACCCCGAAACCGGTCGAAGACGTCCGCCCGTTGCCCGTCAGGACCGAGACGACAGGCTCGGACGTTCGGTACGACAGAGCGACCGGTGACTGGGTGGCCATCGCCGCGCTCAGACAGGACCGGACGTACAAGCCGCCGGCCGACCGATGCCCACTGTGTCCGTCGCCGCACGGGGACTCGAGCGAAGTACCGGCGGCCGACTACGACGTTGTCGTCTTCGAGAACCGCTTTCCAAGCCTGTCCGGTGCGGGTACAGGTGCACCCGCTTTGCCGCCGACATCGTCGGACGATCAGATGAGCGCTCCGGGAATCGGTCGGTGTGAGGTGATCTGTTTCTCCAGCGACCACTCGACGTCGTTCGCGGAACTGGGTCATGATCAGGCTCGTCTCGTTGTCGACGTGTGGCGTCAGCGGACAGCGGCGCTGCTCGCGATGGACGGAATCGAGCAGGTTTTCTGCTTCGAGAACCGCGGCGAGGAAATTGGTGTCACGCTCTCGCACCCGCACGGTCAGATCTACGGATACCCGTATCTGACGCCGCGCACCACATCGATGCTGCGTCAGGCCGAAGCGTTCGCGAAGAGAAACGAGGGCCGGAACCTGTTCGCCCGAATTCTTGCCGACGAGGTCTCCGCCGGAGTGCGCGTGATCACCTCGAACGTGAACTTCACAGCCTTCGTGCCGTTCGCAGCTCGGTGGCCGGTCGAGGTGCATATCTACCCGAATCGTCAGGTACACAATCTCGTCGAGCTGTCTGCGCGTGAGCTCGACGACCTCACCTCGATCTACCTGGACGTACTCGGACGGTTCGACCGGCTCTATCCGACCCCACTGCCGTACATCTCGGCGCTGCACCAGTACCGAACCACGTCGATCCAGAAGCACGGGTACTTCCACATCGAGCTGATGTCGGTCCGGCGGTCGGCAACCAAACTGAAGTATCTTGCGGGATCGGAATCGGGGATGGACGCGTTCATCACCGACGTCACTCCCGAAGCGATGGCCGAGCGGTTGAAAGCGGCCGCATCATGACCGGCGGAATCATGAACCCGGTGGTGGCGCGTGCACCCGGCCGTATCAATCTCATCGGAGAACACACCGACTACAACCAGGGCTACGCAATGCCCATAGCGTTGACCCAGCAGACGACGGTGCGATTCGAGCCGAACGGTACGGACGTCGTCACTTTGCTGAGCAGTGAAGAGGGAGACGGCCAGACTTTCGGTCTCGCAGTGGCGCCCGGTGATGTCGCGGGGTGGTCGGCCTATCCGGCGGGAGCCGTGTGGGCGCTCGCAGAGTCGGGGCATCCGGTGGTCGGAGGAACGATGACCATAGACAGCGATGTTCCGATCGGAGCAGGATTGTCGTCGTCGGCAGCGCTGGAATGCGCTGTGCTGCTCGCAATGAATGCTGCTACCGGAACGCGTCTGTCACGTTTGGAGGTTGCGCAGATCGCTCAGCGCGGTGAGAACGACTTCGTCGGCGCGCCTACCGGGCTGATGGATCAGCTCGCCTCGCTCAATGGTGAAGTCGATCGCGCACTGCTCATCGACTTCGAGACCTCCGCAGTAACTGCCGTCCATTTCGACCTCGACGCGCACGAACTCTCGTTGCTCGTAATCAATTCCAATGCTGCACACCAACATTCGACTGGAGAATACGCGCTACGGCGCGAATCATGCACTCGAAGTGCACACGAGTTGGGAGTCGATTCTCTGCGCGGAGTTCAGGGCATGGACGTCACGCAGACACTCGGGTGCATATCCGACACCACCGACCGTCGGCGGGCGCGCCATGTCCTCACCGAGAACCGGCGAGTCCTCGATTGCGCCGAAGCGTTGTCCGCAAACGATTTTCGGTTCGTCGGCGAGCTGATGGTGCAATCTCATGTGTCGATGCGCGATGAATTCGAGATCACCACGCCGCACATCGACCTCATTGCGGACTCTGCAGTTCGGCACGGGGCGCTGGGTGCACGCATGACAGGAGGCGGATTCGGCGGGTGCGTGATCGCACTGGTGCGATCGGACGACGTCGACCGAGTCGCTGCCGCAGTTTCGGGAGATGTCGGTCGCGATGGTTTTCCCTCGCCCGACATCTTCGTCGCCCATGCCGGCCCCGGTGCGTCCGCCACCCCCGTGAGTGGTTGACGAGTCCCAGCGCAGAGTCCCAGCACTCGGCTGACCACTCACTGGCCGTCATGGCTCGTACGGGCGAGCGCCTCCCGGATGGTCGCCGCAGTACCTTGCGGGTCCGACGAGCGGCGGACGAGGAGCCCTTTCACGAAGCGAAGTTTGTCTCCGTTGTGCCGCGGAACCACATGCAAGTGCGTGTGGGCGACAGTCTGAAAGGCCGACTTGCCGTCGTTCACGACGAGGTTTGCACCATCCGCGTGGAGGTCGGAGAGCCGTAGCGCGCGACTCAAGATATGTCCGACCTGAAACATGTGTGCCCCCAAGTCGGCGGACAGTTCGGTCAGGTCGGTGGCGTGCTGCTTGGGAATGACCAGCGTGTGCCCGCGCGTGACAGGTCTGATGTCGAGGAACGCAATTACCGTCTCGTCCTCGTATACCCGGTGGGCATCGCCGTCACCGGTCGCTATCGAGCAGAAGATGCATGCGCTCATGTGGATCGAACTCCGCGTGTCGTGAGGGAAGCGAACATGGCGAACCTAACGCATGCGGCGGGAAACGTGACGAAGATCCCCCGTGTGATTCGCAGCGGTGGCACACATCGCGTCACCTGGTTGTCCTCCGCCGCGCGGCGACCAGGAATGGGCTATCGAGAGAACACCGCATTGACTGCTGGTTAACCCTTGTCGGCCGGCGAATTGCGCATCGCGTCGCACGAGGAGTTGGACGTATCGGTTGGCTATTGTGCCCGCATGCACGTCCTGTTCCTCTGTAGCGGTAACGTCTGCCGCTCGCCGATCGCGGAACGTGTGACGAGGGCGTTCGCAGTCGAGAACGACCGAACCGACCTGTCGGCTGAGAGTGCGGGCGTGCGTGCGCTCGTCGGTTTCCCGATCGAACCCGTCGCCGCCAACGTGATCGAGGGACTCGGGGCGTCGGCGGCACACTTCAAAGCCCGACGACTTAGGCCGGACATGATCGACGATGCGGACCTGGTACTCGGTATGACCGAACGCATTCGCGATCACGCAGCCGATCTGGTGCCGGACGCGTCCAGCCGAGTCTTCACTTTGCGTGAGGCGTCCACACTGGTCGCGCGAGCGAGAGCCACGACGGTGGCCGGGTTGGCGCGAGCCCGCGGCCGCTACTCGATCGACGACGAGGACATCCCGGATCCGGTGGGGTTGAAGGCGGAGGCCGCGGCGAGGGTGGGCGACCGAATTGCCGAAGCACTACTTCCGTTGCTGCACGCGTTGGCGCAATCGGAGCCGCTGCCCACTCCAGCAATGGAGCCCGAATTGACCAGGAGATTCGTCGCCGGTGGTGCTACGCATCCGCGGGAAAGCGATAGCCCGAGAACCGTTCGTTCACCTGGCCTTCGGTGAGTCCGAACTCTTCGAGGGTGTATTTGTGCGCGGGTTTGCGTGAGCCACTGCGACTCTCGTTGTGCATGCCCTCCATCGCAGCCCACGCCGACGGGCCGAGTTCGAGTCCGAACGTCGAGTAGATGTCGTCGACGGTACCGAGCGGATCGGCGACGAAGTCGTGATAGTCCACGTCGACGAACTGCGTCTGGTCGTACCCTGACCGTGCTTGCGTGAACTGCTCGAGCCCCCGCGCCCACAGGTCGAGTTGGTTGCGGCCGATCACCTCGCCGCGGAACTTCTCCGACCATCCTGCGGTCGCCTGCTCCGCGAGGCTGCAGACGGATGGGACGATGGTACTGGGTGGCCGGTGAGTCTGGATGATCAGCGCATCCGGGTACACAGCCATCAGTTCGTCCAGTGCGAAGAGGTGGCTGGGATTCTTCAGCACCCACCGTTTCTCTCGGTCGGGCAGACCGATCAACTGCAGGTTCTTCTTGTGACGGGCGTAGGCATTGGTCCAGTCCTGGCCTTCGAGCCAGTGTGAATACGTCGGCAGGTTGGCCAGGCACTCGTACGACACCGACTTGAACGTCTGACGGAGCAGCTGCCAGCATTCCTCGACCTCGCCCGCCGACATGTAGTGCACCCCCATGAATTCGGGGTGTTCGATGTGATGACGACCGAAACCCTCCTCGATCTTCTGATACACCGGGTTGGCCTCCCAGGTCTCGCGGGGAGGTCGTGGCTGTGGCATCTCCGTCAGCCACATTTCCAATCCCTGATGCGACGGGTCGGCGGTCAGAAGCCGATGGAGGGCCGTGGTACCCGTGCGAGGCAGACCGGTGACGAAGATCGGCCGCTCGATCGCGACGTCGGTATGCTCCGGGTGCTGCTTCCAAGCGGCTTCGCTGAGCAGCCGCGCCACGAGTGCGCCACGCAGGAAGAACCGAGACATCTTGCTCCCCAGCGGAGTCAGGGACTCGTCGCTGCGGTACGACTCGAGCAGGACACCGAGTGCTTCGGTGTAGTCGTCGCCCCCGAAATCGTCGAGCCCGGTCATGCGGGTCGCGGATGCTTGCAGGTCTTCGATCGTCCCGACGGTGGTTCGTTCGCTCATGAGCTTCCGTTCTTCGGTGGTGGCGCTGGTCAGTGGTGGTATTCGCCGCAGTTCACGTCGAGGCACTGCCCGGTGATCGCGTTCGCCATCGATGACGCGAGGAAGATGGCCGCGTCTGCGACTTCCTCCGTTTCCGGGAGACGCAGAAGATCCGTTCCGGCAGCGGTGTGCTCGTAGATCTGATCCACGCTCATGCCGTACTTCTCGGCCTGATGCGCGAAGTACTGCTTCAACGTCTCCCCCCAGATGTAGCCAGGAGCGACGGAATTGACGCGAATGCCGTACGGCCCCAACTCGCTGGCGAGCGACTGGGAAGCCGCCAGCAGCGCGGACTTCGCGATCTTGTACGAGCCGTATCGCTGCTGCGAGTGCCGGATCACCATCGAGTTGATGTTGACCACGGCGCCCTTCGATTCGGTGAGCGCCGGAGTGAACAACTGCGTCAGACGCAACGCCCCCAGTACCGTCAGCTCGATGCTGTCCCGGATGTGGTCGAAGTCGGTACGGGCCAACGGCCTCATCGCGGGAATGGAGAAGGCGTTGTTCACGAGGGCGTCGACGCGGCCGAACCCGTCGAGCGAGGCCGCCACCAGCGCCTCCGCCGACGTTTGATCTGTGATGTCGGTGGCAACGGTCAGGGCCTGCCCACCGGAATCGATGATTTCTTTCGCGACGTCGTCGAGTCGAGACGCAGTCCGGGCGGCGAGGACGACGGCGGCACCTTGTTGCGCGCAGCGCACGGCAAGCGTGCGGCCCAGGCCGGGGCCGACGCCGGACACGACGACCACTTTGTCCTGTAGAAGATTGCTCACGACGTTCACCCCAGCATCCGGCCGGCGATCGCCGCTTGGCGCTGCGCGATTCGTGTCGCGAACGCCTCGGGCGTGATCTTGTTGTGGTCGAAGTGGGGGAGCGCGTCCGGTATCTCGGCGAAACTCACGATCTGCACGCTCGGTCCATCCTTCGGAGTGAACTCGCGAGACACTCGTTGCCACCGGAACTGCAGGTAGCCACGATCGTGACCGAGCGTTTCGATCCAATTGGTGACACCCGGATTACGGTCGCTGACCACCAGCCGGATCATTCCGTCGGGATCTTCCTGGGCCTGATCGGCGTTCAACGACGTCTGATGGTTGATGTAGTCGAGCGAGACATACCACATGCTGCCGAGCTGAAAACCCTGGTAGGGCGCATCGGATTTGGGAACGGTCACGATCATGGCCTCGTCAGGTCCGAGCTCGTAATGGCCGACCGACGAGTACTGAGTGGCCAATCCGCCCGGCGTCAACCGAGGTTCGGTCATCGAGTTGACCGGAAGCTTCAAGTAGAACCACTCCGGGAACTGCAGCCACGTCTTCACGCGAGATACCAGCGCTTTGCCTGCACGCGCGTAGTTCTTTTCGGCGCTGTCGCGAGTCAGTGGTGGCGGAGCGCTACCAATCGTGTCGGCGCGGGCGATTCGAATGGTTCCGCGCTTTTGTGACCAGTCGCTGTACACCTCGCGGACCACCAACTGCGCGGCGCCGGGCGCCAACGTGAAGTAGTTACGACGCCCCTCCGCCGGCTCGGGGCCGAATCGGATCTCGTAGGAGCCGTCGTCGGCGATGTCGATCTCGCGGTCGTCGAAAGCATTGGTGCTACCGGGGACGTTTGCGGAGGTGTAGTTACCGTTGAGCACCTGGAAGCTCAGATCGACTGTGCTGCCGCGCGTTCCGCTCACGATGTATTCGATGTCGTCGTTGATACGGGCTCCGAAATACAGCGTGTCCGGGTTGTCGAGGCCCATCTTCGTGAAGGGCCCGGTGCCGGTGATGAAGAACGGGTGGGTCCGATGCGTCGCCCACGCTGCGTGGGTGGTCGCCACTATTCCGCCGGCGAGGTACTGATAGCCCTCGAGCAGGTCCTTCTCGTCTCGGACGTGCGGGGCGCTCTCGATCAGCATTTCGGCCTCGGCGAGGGCGTCCGCAAATGGATCGGTCAGCACACCGTGCTCCTCATGACAGAACTCCTTGCGACTGAGATGCGGTACAACTACGAGTGCGGTACAAATATGAACCGACATGGTAGAACTGATAAGACAATAGAACGCGTTCTAGGGAGTGGTCAATGGTGGCATCCGGCGGGTCGGCGAGACGATCGCCGCCGACCGAACGAGTCGTGCAGGTGCTGGACTTCCTCGTTTCCCGGAAAGGGCAGCGATTCGGTTTGTCCGAACTGGCACGTCAATTGGAGATCAGCAAGCCGACCTGTCTGGGGATCCTGTCGGCGCTCGTCGACGGCGGTTACCTCATTCGGGACGCAGAATCCAAGACCTACGGGCTCGGGCCCGCGCTCATCGCGGCGGGGCGCGCGGCGCAACAGGGCTTCGCGGCAGGACCGATCGCGCGCGAGCACCTCGAGAAGTTGGGCGAGCGCTTCGGCACGACCTGCACGGCTTCGGCGGTGGTCGGCGATCGCATTGCCGTACTCGAACTCACTAGTCCGCCGGGGGTCAGGCCGGCGGTGAAGGTAGGTGAGGTGTACCCTTTCGCGCCGCCGGTGGGGTTGATGTACGTCCTGTGGGACGGCGACGAGCAACTGGAGGCGTGGCTGCGTAGGGAGCCGACGCTCCCGGTTCGCCTGGACCGTGACCGTCTTGGCCGGGTCGTGGCCGAGTGTCGGCGCGACGGCTACCTGGTGGAGACGCTCACCCTGGCGGGGCGGCAACTTCACGCACTCATGGCCGGGGTGGCGGCTCACGACCTGCCGCCGGAACTGAGGGATGTTCTGGGTGAGATGGTGTCGAGTCTCGGTGAGCGGGTCTATCTCGCAGGGGCGGATGGTTTCGACGAGCCGGAGGAGACTGCCGGCGGTCACCCGGTGAGTCTCATTGCGGCACCGACTTTCGACGCCGAGGGGCATCAGGCGATGGTGCTCACCCTGTACGTGGGCGTCACGATCTCCGACGGCGAGATACGTGAGCGTGGTGCGGCGCTCGCCGCTGCAGCGGATGCGGTCACGGAGGAGGTTGGGGGGCGCAGGCCGTAAGCGAAACCCGAGTCGGGCATTGACCAAGTTCTGAAACGCGTTCTACAGTCACCCTGTAACGATTTCGACCGCATTGGTACAAATATGAAACGGTATCCGTGAGCTCGGCCAGAGGAGTCGCCCACCATGACGTCGCCCCCGCTCTACGAGTTGTCTCATCTCGGCGCGTTGGAGGCCGAGGCTGTCCACATATTCC
Source organism: Rhodococcus quanlei (assembly GCF_055231015.1). Classification (NCBI taxonomy): domain Bacteria; kingdom Bacillati; phylum Actinomycetota; class Actinomycetes; order Mycobacteriales; family Nocardiaceae; genus Rhodococcus; species Rhodococcus quanlei. Next base: position 268,606 of record NZ_JBUYWD010000008.1, read on the forward strand.
GGGAAGTCGCCGCCACATTCGAGCGGCCTGTTCTGCTGTTCTCGGGCGGCAAGGATTCCGTCGTGATGCTGCATATCGCCGCCCGCGCGTTCTGGCCTGCTCCGATTCCCTTTTCGGTGATGCACGTCGACACGGGACACAACTTCGACGAGGTCATCGAGTTTCGTGATCGGACAATCGAGCGTTTCGGGGTTCGGATTGTCGTAGCCAGCGTTGCGGAAGACATCGACGCAGGCCGATCGGTCGACGAGTCGGGTGTGCGTGCGAGCCGTAACCGACTCCAGACGGCAACCCTGCTCCGCGGTATTCGCGAGGGTGGGTTCGATGCGGTGTTCGGTGGGGCCAGGCGTGACGAGGAGAAGGCCCGTGCCAAGGAGCGCGTCTTCAGCTTCCGCGACGAATTCGGTCAATGGGATCCGCGTGCACAGCGACCCGAATTGTGGAACCTCTACAACGGTCGGCACCGGAAAGGTGAACACATCCGGGTCTTCCCGTTGTCCAACTGGACCGAACTCGACATCTGGCAATACATAGACGAGCAAGGCATCGACCTGCCGGCGCTGTACTACGCGCACCGTCGCGAGGTGGTTCCACGTGACGGAATGCTTCTGGCGCGCACCCGCTTTCTCGAACTCGGGCCGGGGGAGGAGTCATACGAAGCGCTGGTCCGTTTCCGGACGGTGGGTGATGCCACCTGCACCGGCTGCGTCGAATCGTCTGCCGACAGCCCGGCTGCGGTGGTGATGGAGGTGGCGGCCAGCAGGATCACCGAACGCGGCGCGACACGAGCAGACGACCGCATTTCCGAGGCCGGTATGGAAGACCGCAAGAAAGAGGGGTACTTCTGATGCCGCGACTGTTGCGGATTGCGACGGCGGGCAGTGTGGACGACGGGAAGTCGACGCTGATCGGACGCCTGCTGTACGACTCGAAGGCCATTTTCGAAGATCAACTCGCCGCCGTCGAGCGCACCAGTCACGACCGGGGTGACCGACACGCCGACCTGGCGCTGCTCACCGATGGCTTGCGCGCCGAACGTGAACAGGGCATCACGATCGATGTCGCGCATCGCTACTTCGCCACACCGCAGCGCAAGTTCATCATTGCCGATACCCCCGGGCACGAGCAGTACACGCGGAACATGGTTACGGGCGCTTCCACCGCCGACCTTGCACTGATCCTCGTGGACGCGCGGAATGGTGTCCTCGAACAGACCCGCCGGCACGCCTTCATCGCCACCCTTCTGGGGATTCCACACCTCGTCGTGTGTGTGAACAAGATGGATCTCGTCGACTGGTCGCAGGAACGGTTCGAGCAGATCGTCGACGAGTTCGGACAGTTCGCAATCAAACTAGACGTCCACGACCTGACCTTCGTACCGGTGTCGGCCTTGCGCGGCGACAACATCGCGCAGCGCACCGTCAACATGGATTGGTACGAGGGCAGTTCGCTTCTTCATCACCTGGAACAGGTGCACGTGGCCTCCGATCGCAACCTGATCGACGCCCGATTCCCCGTCCAGTACGTGATCCGGCCGAGATCGGAGTCGGCGCCCGACCTTCACGATTTCCGCGGCTATGCCGGCACCGTAGCGTCCGGGGTGTTCAAACCGGGGGACGACGTGGTCGTGCTGCCCTCCGGGTTCACCTCGACCGTGAAAGCGATCTCGGGCCCCGGCGGCACTCCCGTCGAGGAAGCGTTCGCCGCTTCTGCGGTGTGCATACAACTCGTGGACGATCTGGATGTCGGACGCGGGGACATGTTGTGCAGGCCCAACAACAGGCCGCAGATGACCAACGAGATCGACGCGATGGTGTGCTGGCTGACCGAGAAGTCGACGCTCGCCCCCGATGCCCGCTACACGTTGTTGCACAACACGCGGGGAACGAAGGCGTTGGTCGCACGGTTGGACTATCGGTTGAACGTCAACACGCTGCACCGCGACGAAACAGCGCAATCGCTGTCGCTCAACGAAATCGGCCGTGTGCAGCTGAAGACCAACAATCCCTTGACGTTCGACCCCTATCGCCGCAACCCCGGCACGGGCAGCTTCATTCTGGTGGACGAGTCCACCAATGACACCGTCGCGGCCGGAATGATCACCGGTCCGACGCTGTCCGAGTCGAAGGTGGTGTGGCATGCGGCGTCCGTGACGCGGGACGAACGCGCCACCACGGGGGCCACGGTGTGGCTCACCGGTCTGTCTGCGTCGGGAAAATCGACGGTGGCGGTCGAACTCGAGCGGATGCTGGTGGCGGCGGGGATACCGGCGTACCGACTCGACGGTGACAATCTTCGACATGGACTGAACGCAGATCTGGGGTTCAGTGCCCAGGATCGGGCGGAGAACGTCCGACGAGTAGGCGCGGTCGCCCAGTTGTTCGCCGACTCCGGCGTGATCGCGATTGCGTCGTTGATCAGTCCGTATCGAGAGGATCGGCGGCAGGTGCGCCGGCAGCACACCGACGCGGGCATTCCCTTCGTCGAAGTATTCGTCGACACACCGATCGAACAATGCGAGGCACGTGACCCGAAAGGCATGTGGGCGAAGGCCAGGCAAGGTGAGATCACCGGATTCACCGGGGTGGACGACCCGTACGAGGCGCCCGAGAACCCGGAACTGGTGGTGCGCCCCGAGAACGGCAGCCCCGGAGAGCTTGCCGCCAAGATCATGAACGAGTTGAATCTGTGAGCGCCGACGCGAGGCTGGCAGCCGATCTGGCGGAAGGTGCCGGCAAGGTCTTGCTCGAAATTCGTTCGGGCACCGGACCGCTCGGGCAGCCGCCGGCGAGCGGACGTGAACTGGGTCGCCGAGGCGATGGCGTCGCGAACGACTATCTTCTCGAACGGTTGACCGCCGAGCGTCCTGACGATGCCGTGATGTCGGAGGAATCGGTCGACGACAGCACACGACTGACCGGCTCGCGGGTGTGGATCATCGATCCGCTGGACGGCTCGAAGGAATACGGAACGCCGGGTCGTGAAGATTGGGCCGTGCACGTGGCCCTGTGGGAGAAGAACCGCGGCATCACCGCGGCGGCGGTGGCACAACCTGCACTCGGCGCCGTCTACTCGAGCGACGAGGAACGTGAGGTGCCATACGCGACCACCGCGAATTCCGTGCGACCGCGAATCGTGGTGAGCGGCAGCAGGCCCCCGGCATTCATGGACGACGTCGCGACGCAGCTCGGCGCAGAAGTCGTGACGATGGGGTCGGCCGGTGCGAAGGCGATGGCTGTGGTGCGGGGCGAGGTGGATGCCTACGTTCATGCGGGCGGTCAGTGGGAATGGGACTCGGCGGCCCCTGTCGGCGTGGCTCAGGTGGCCGGCCTGCATTGTTCGCGTATCGACGGCAGCGAACTCGTCTACAACCGGCCGCATCCCTATCTACCGGACCTCGTGATCTGCCGACCGGAGTTCGCTTCGCCGCTGCTGGCAGCCATCGGCACGCATGCTCCTGACGCTGCCGACAGCGCGCGCGTGGCAATGGCGCGGGAGTACATCGCCTCGTTGGTCAGTCATGATGCCTCGAAGGTCAGGCTCGCACCGGATGCGTGGCGGGTGGAGAACGGCGAGCGGACCGGTGAGTCGGGGCAAGAGATCTGCACAGAGCTCGAGGAGGGGGAGCAGTACAAGCCGATCCGCGCGATCACAGCACTCGAGTTCCGGGAATGGGGTCACAATGTGGTGGCTCGGTACGACCTGGACTTCGTGGTCTCGGCGACCGAGGTGATCACCGTGCACGTCACGGAACACTTCGATGTTCCCGGCGGTGAGATCGCATCGATCACGGCGGTCATCGAACCGCACGAACACACGGAAGGTGGAATGTGACGGCAAGCGAACTCGTGACGGCGTTCTGTACCGAATGGGCCACAGCCGATCCGGAAAGGATTGCGAACTACTTCACCGAAGATGGTGTCTACCACAATATTCCGATGGAACCGGTCGAGGGGCGCGACGCCATTCGCACGTTCGTGGCGGGGTTCGTGGCCGCATTCGGAAACATCGAGTTCCGCGTGCATCGCCAAATCGTCGACGGTGACGTGGTGATGAACGAAAGGACCGATGTGCTCGCGTTGGGAGGCGCGGAGGTCGAACTTCCGGTAGTCGGCGTGTTCGAGGTGCGAGGGGACAAGATTGCCGCCTGGCGGGACTACTTCGACATGGCACCGATAACCAAAGCAGCGGCTGGGGGCGATTAGCCGACGCAACCGTGCTGCTGTTGCTCACTGTGGTGCCCCCGGCAGGATTCGAACCTGCGACCTTTCGCTCCGGAGGCGAACGCTCTATCCCCTGAGCTACGGGGGCGCACCGGAATCCGGTGTGCCGATCGGGCTGCGTAAGCGTATCGCATTCAGGTCGTAAAGGACCAAATCGGGGGTGCGCCGCGCGGTATGGCGCACCCCCGACTCGGTTCAGTTCATGGGAAGAGGAGCGGCTCCACGCTCGGCGAGCATGTCCGTCATGAGGGCGGATTCACTCTGCTGCGTATCGACCATGGTCTGGGCGAGCTGCCGGACGACAGCCTCCGATGCGTGCTGTGCCGCATACTCCATCATCGGCAGACCGCCCTGATGGTGACGGAGCATGAGCTGAAGGAACTGAACGTCGCCCGCGACGCCCGTTGCCTGACGGAGTGCGGAAATTTCGTCCGACGACGCCATTCCCGGCATCTTCGCCATCGAGCCGGACTCGTGCCCACTGTTTCCGTGGCCGTCGGCGTTGTGATCACCGTGCCCCGAATGCATCTCCATCCAGCCCATGTAGCCGCCGCTGGGCAGCAGTGGCTGGTCCCACAGGCTCAGCCAGCCCTGCATCTGGCCCAGCTGGTTCTGCTGCGTGGTCAGGATGTCGTACGCGAGACCTCGAACCGCAGGATCGTCGGTGTTGGCCAGAGCAATGGCCGACATCTCGACAGCCTGGCTGTGATGGACGCTCATGTCCTGCGCGAACCCGACATCGACAGAGCCGGCTTCGGGGGTGTGTGTCGACGCGTCGTCGAGCGGGATACGTGCCAGAAACCCCAAGGCGAATCCCAAGACGATCGCGCCGATCACACCCACCACCAGCAGTCCTGTCCGCTGATTGCGGGCGGCGGCCCGGAACCCGGCGACCCCGTTGCGGGAGGTGTCGTCCTTTTCGTTCATCACTGACCCATGGGTGCCTGCGGCGCCTCGGGTGGCAGCTGACCCGCCGGCGGGACGGCCCCACCAGCAGGTGCGCCGCCGACCTCCGACGGATCCGGTGCGATGCCGTGACCGTCCATCGGTACGGCGTCGGGGCCGGGTGCGGACGGATCGAAGGCCGGAGGATTCTCGGGGTCGAATCCGGAACCGGGGATGCTCGAGCAGCTCGCGCCCACCTCGGGGTAGGTGTTCTGGTTCAGGCGCAGCGCGGTGATGAACTGATCGATGCGCTCGTCGTCGACGCTGTCCACCTTCAACTGGTGGCCCCACGACTGCAGTGCCACGGGGGAGTCGAGGCCCGGGTACGGCGACAGCATCATGTACGTTTCGCCGTCGACCTTGTCCTCGAGGGTCGCGAGGGCGTCGCCCGAGACCAGGTCGGGGTTGTAGGCGATCCAGATTGCGCCGTGCTCGAGAGAGTGGACCGCGTTCTCGGTGCGAATCGCCTGCTCGTACACGGTTCCGGTGCAGGTGGCCCAGATTCCGTCGTGCGGACCACCGAACGGCGGCGTCTGATCGTAGGCGACGCGCTGAGTGGGCTGGACGTGAATGCCGGCCGGGTAGTCGAGCTTCACGACACCGTCGATCTTGTCGGACGGGTCAGGTGTTTCCGCACTCGGCTGGTACTCGGCAGCTGCTTCCGTGGCCTGGTACTTCGGATAGAGGTTCACCGCCAGCACCGTGATCAGTGCGACGACCGCGACCACCGCACCGATGGTGAGCCAGGGGATCTGCCGCGGAGGCTTCGCACCGCGAGGCTTGTTTCCACCGCTTTGCTTGTTTGCGGCCTTGATGGCCTTGGCGGACTTTGCACCCGACTTCTTGCCGGGACCGCTACTTTCCGTACCGCTTGGCATCTGATGCGCTCTCTCGTTCTGTCGTCACGTGCGCCGTTCCCTGGTACCTGCACACGCAGGGTGCTGCCCACTGTACTTTCCGGGTTCGACGGCGTGAGCGGCAGAAGCCGACACAGGCGAGTCACTGTGACGTGGGTCGAACCCATAAGATGGATACCTGTGACTCCTGCTGACCTTGCCGAACTGCTGCGCGGCACCGCCGCGACCGTACTCGCCGACCGTGGCCTCGACGTGTCGGTGCTCCCCGAGAAGCTCACGGTGGAGCGACCGCGAAACCCGGAACACGGTGACTACGCGACAAACGTTGCGATGCAGGTGGCGAAGAAGGTCGGTACCAACCCGCGTGAGCTCGCCTCGTGGCTCGCCGAAGCGCTGACCGCAGCCGACGGTATCGAGAGTGCGGAGATTGCCGGCCCGGGCTTTTTGAACATTCGGCTCGCAGCGGACGCGCAGGGCGCGATCGTCGCTGCCATCCTGGCCGCGGGACCCGAATACGGTACTGCGGCGACGCTGGCGGGCACGAAGATCAACCTCGAGTTCGTTTCCGCGAACCCGACCGGTCCGATTCACCTCGGCGGCACCCGCTGGGCGGCGGTGGGCGACGCACTCGGCCGTATCCTCAGCGCCCAGGGCGCAGCGGTCACGCGCGAGTACTACTTCAACGACCACGGCGCACAGATCGATCGCTTCGCGCGGTCCCTCATCGCCGCAGCCGAGGGCGAGCCTGCGCCCGAGGACGGTTATGCCGGCGGATACATCGCCGACATCGCCACCGAGGTCGTGGCGCAGCATCCCGATGTGCTGTCGCAGCCGTCCGACGTCCAACAGGAGACGTTCCGCGCGGAGGGCGTCGAGCTCATGTTCGCGCACATCAAGCGGACGTTGCACGAGTTCGGTGTCGACTTCGACGTGTACTTCCACGAGAACTCGCTCTTCGAATCGGGTGCGGTCGAGAAGTCGGTCGAGACTCTGAAGAAGTCGGGAAATCTCTACGAAAAGGACGGCGCCTGGTGGCTCGAGAGCACCAACTTCGGTGACGACAAGGACCGCGTCGTCATCAAGAGCGACGGAAACGCCGCGTACATCGCCGGGGACATCGCCTACTTCCAGGACAAGCGATCGCGCGGCTTCGATCTGTGCATCTACATGCTCGGAGCCGACCACCACGGATACATCGGGCGGCTGAAGGCGGCTGCTGCTGCGTTCGGTGACGATCCGGCCACCGTCGAGGTCCTCATCGGTCAGATGGTGAACCTCGTCCGTGACGGTGTCACCGTCAAGATGAGCAAGCGTGCGGGCACCGTGATCACTCTCGACGATCTGGTCGATGCCATCGGCGTCGACGCCGCCCGTTACGCCCTGATCCGCTCGTCGGTCGACTCGAGCATCGACATCGACCTCGAAGTGTGGACCAGCGACGGCAACGAAAACCCCGTGTACTACGTGCAGTACGCGCACGCACGGCTGTCCTCGATCGCACGCGGCGCCGCAGAACTCGGCATCAGCGCCGATAATGCAGACCTTTCGTTGCTGATCGGCGACCAGGAAGGCGAACTCGTCCGTACCCTGGGCGAGTACCCCCGCGTGGTCGCCAGTGCGGCGAACCTGCGCGAACCGCACCGCATCGCTCGCTACCTCGAGGAACTGGCAGGCGCCTACCACCGCTTCTACGGTGCAAGCCGGATCCTTCCGCAGGGCGACGAGGAAGCGGGTCCCGTACACACCGCACGTCTTGCACTGTGCGACGCCAGCCGCCAGGTGCTGGCGAACGGGTTGCACCTGCTCGGCGTCAGCGCACCGGAGAAGATGTGATGAGCGCCCATCCAGCCGGCCCCAAACACGCAGACCAACCACACGCCCCGAGTCTGCCGGCGCGGCCGGAATCACCGGCCGAGTACGCGGAGTTGCCCGCACACGTGTGGCCACGCAACGCGACCCGCGGCGACGACGGTGTGGTCCGGCTCGCCGGAGTGCCGGTGACCGACCTTGCCGAGCAGTACGGCACCCCGCTGTTCGTGATCGACGAGGACGACTTCCGCTCACGGTGCCGTGACATGCGCCGGGCATTCGGACCCGACGCCGCCGTGCACTACGCGTCCAAGGCGTTTCTGTGCACCGAGATCGCGCGGTGGGTTGCGGACGAGGGGCTCTCGCTCGACGTCTGCTCGGGCGGCGAACTGGCCATCGCGCTGCATGCAGGCTTTCCCGCAGAACGAATTGCCATGCACGGCAACAACAAATCTGTTGCCGAGCTCGAGGCGGGCGTCGCTGCCGGCGTCGGCCATGTCGTCCTCGACTCGACGTACGAGGTCGATCGCCTGAATGCGGTCGCGGGTGCCGCCGGTGCAGTCCAGGATGTTCTCGTTCGTGTCACGGTCGGAGTCGAGGCACACACTCACGAGTTCATCTCCACCGCCCACGAAGACCAGAAGTTCGGGTTCTCGTTGGCCGGGGGCGACGCCATGGATGCGGTGCGGCGCGTGTTCGCGTCCGAGAACCTGCGGCTCGTCGGCCTGCACAGTCATATCGGTTCGCAGATCTTCGAAGTCGACGGCTTCGAGGCAGCGGCCCACCGCATCATCGGCCTGCTGCGCGACGTCGTGGCCGAGTTCGGGGTCGAGAAGACGACGCAGGTCTGCGTCGTCGATCTCGGCGGTGGCATGGGCATCTCCTACGTTCCCTCGGACGACCCCCCGGCGGTGGACGACCTGGCCGCCAAGCTTCGCGACATCGTGCGCAACGAATCGGCCCTCGCAGGACTGCCGGAGCCGACCATCGCGGTCGAGCCCGGGCGCGCGATCGCAGGACCGGGCACGGTCACGCTGTACGAAGTGGGCACCATCAAGGATGTGGCCGTGGACAACAACCTCACGCGCCGATACGTCAGCGTCGACGGAGGGATGAGCGACAACATTCGGACATCCCTCTACCAGGCCGACTACGAGGCGCGCCTCGTTTCGCGTGTCAGCGACGGCGAACCGGTCGTGGCCCGTATCGTGGGCAAGCATTGCGAATCCGGTGACATAGTTGTCAGGGACACCTGGATCCCCGACGACGTGGACGCCGGAGATTTGGTGGCAGTGGCCGCAACCGGCGCATACTGCTATTCGATGTCCAGCAGATACAACCTGCTGGCTCGCCCCGCCGTCGTGGCCGTACGTGACGGCCGAACCCGCGTGATCCTGCGCCGGGAAACAGTGGAAGACCTGCTCAGCTTGGAGGCACAACAGTGACGAGCGAATCGACGCAGCGTCCGATCGGCGTTGCCGTACTGGGTTACGGCAACGTGGGAAGCGAAGTCGTCCGCATCCTTCGTAACCAGGCCGCGGATCTCGAAGCGCGCGTGGGTGCGCCACTCGAGCTGCGAGGCGTCGCCCTGCGGCGAATCAGCAGCGATCGGGGCATACCCGAAGACCTGCAGACCACCGACGCGGAAGCCTTGGTCGCCCGTGACGACGTCGACGTCGTCGTCGAGCTGATCGGCGGTATCGAGGTTCCACGGAAGCTGATCCTCTCGGCTCTGAACTCGGGCAAGTCCGTCGTGACAGCGAACAAGGCGCTTCTGGCCGAGCACACCGGCGAGCTGGCCGAAGCGGCCGAGGCGCAGCGCGTAGACCTCAACTTCGAGGCGTCCGTCGCAGGCGCGATCCCGGTGATCCGCCCGCTCACCCAGTCGATGGCGGGCGACCGGATCACGAAGGTCGCCGGCATCGTCAACGGCACCACCAACTACATCCTCTCGGCCATGGACGAGACGGGCGCCGACTACGACGAGACGCTGGCCGAAGCCGGCCGTCTGGGGTACGCGGAGGCCGACCCGACGGCAGATGTCGAGGGATACGATGCCGCGGCGAAGGCTGCGATCCTCGCATCGATCGCGTTCCACACCCGCGTCACGGCTGCCGATGTCTACCGGCAGGGCATCTCCGAGATCTCGGCCGACGATTTGGCCTCTGCGCGCGCACTCGACTGCACCATCAAGCTGCTGTCGATCTGCGAACGCATCACCGCGCCCGATGGCAGCGAACGGATCTCCGCTCGGGTGTACCCGGCGCTGGTGCCGTCCACGCACCCTCTCGCCACTGTCAACGGCGCCTTCAACGCCGTGGTCGTCGAGGCCGAGAACTCCGGCCGCCTCATGTTCTACGGCCAGGGTGCCGGGGGAGCACCGACTGCGTCAGCGGTGATGGGTGATCTGGTGATGGCTGCCCGTAACAAGGTGCACGGGGGACGTGGGCCACGCGAGTCCAAGTATGCCAAGCTCAAGGTTGCCCCCATGGGCGACATCCCCACCCGGTACTACGTGAACATGCAGGTGGCCGACCGTGCAGGCGTCCTGTCTGCCGTGGCTTCGGAGTTCACGCAGCACGGCGTGAGCATCTCCACGGTCCGTCAGGAAGACGAGGGCGAGGGGGCGCGGTTGATGGTCGTCACCCACACCGCAGCCGACTCCGCCCTGTCGGACACCGTTGATGCACTGAGCAAACTCGAATTCGTCACCGCTGTGACCAGCGTGCTGCGACTGGAAGGCACCGAACAATGACCGTCACTGGCAACTCTCTCGCGACCGCTGCAGTGCACAAGCCGTGGCCCGGACTGATCGAGGCGTACCGCGATCGCCTGGCCGTCGGTCCGGACTGGAAGACGGTGACCCTGCGCGAAGGCGGCACACCGTTGCTGCCTGCCGGCCACCTGTCCGAGATCACCGGGTGCGAGGTGCACCTCAAGGTCGAGGGGCTCAACCCCACCGGGTCGTTCAAGGATCGCGGTATGACGATGGCCGTCACCGACGCACTCGCACGCGGTCAGCGTGCCGTGCTGTGCGCATCGACGGGCAACACGTCTGCTTCCGCAGCGGCCTACGCGGCGAAGGCGGAGATGTCCTGTGCCGTGCTGGTGCCACAGGGCAAGATCGCCATGGGCAAGCTTGCGCAGGCGGTCATGCACGGCGCTCGCATCATTCAGGTCGAGGGAAACTTCGACGATTGCCTCGAGCTTGCCCGCAAGACCACCGCCGAGTTCCCGACCATCGGCCTCGTCAACTCGGTCAACCCGGTTCGTATCGAGGGGCAGAAGACAGCAGCCTTCGAGATCTGCGACGCACTCGGCAAGGCACCCGACGTACACGCACTGCCGGTCGGAAACGCAGGCAACATCACCGCGTACTGGCGCGGCTACTCCGAGTACTTCGCGGACGGACTGACGGCCGTCAAGCCCCGGATGCTCGGCGTGCAGGCGGCCGGAGCGGCACCGCTCGTCGGTGGCGCACCGGTGAAGGATCCCGAAACGATTGCCACCGCCATCCGGATCGGTTCGCCGGCATCCTGGAACGGGGCGGTTGCCGCCAAGGAAGAGTCGAACGGAGCCTTCCGCGCGGCAACGGACGAGGAAATCCTCGAGGCCTACCGCTTGATCGCCGCGACCGAAGGGGTATTCGTGGAACCGGCCTCGGCCGCAAGCGTCGCGGGACTGCTCGCGGCCCGCAAGGACGGCTGGCTCGATTCCGGTCTCACCGTGGTGTGCACCGTGACCGGAAACGGTCTGAAGGATCCTGACACCGCTCTGGCGGGAATGCCGGAGGTGAAGCCGATTCCGGTGGATCCCGTTGCGGTGGCGTCTGCGCTCGAGTTGGCGTAGTGACCTCCGCCCCGTCCTCGACTCCGCGACATCGGACATCTGCGATGACACAGACTTTGCCCATCGGCTTGACGGTGACGGCACGTGTGCCGGCATCGAGCGCGAACCTTGGCCCCGGGTTCGACACACTGGGGCTGGCTCTCGGGCTGTATGACGAGATCACCGTGACCACAACGGGTTCCGGCCTCGACATCACAGTCGAAGGCGAGGGGGCCGAGGATGTGCCCTGGGGTCCCTCGCACCTCGTGGTGCGTGCGATCGAGCGGGGCCTGGAAGCTGCCGGCGTATGGGCGGATGGTCTGAAAGTGTTGTGCCGCAATGCTATTCCGCATTCACGTGGTCTCGGTTCGTCGGCTTCGGCGGTGGTGGGTGGTCTGGCCGCAGCAAGCGGTCTCGCCGCCAAGGTCGGCGACGATCTCGCCTTGACTCCAGCGCAACTGGTTCAGATGTCCGCCGAGTTCGAGGGCCACCCCGACAACGCCTCCGCGAGTGTGCTCGGGGGAGCAGTGGTGTCCTGGAGTTGCCCCGCGGAGGGGGCGGACGCGCCCCGCGGCTATTTCGCCACACGACTCGATGTCCACCAGACGATCAAGGCTGTGGTGCTCGTACCCGACGAGCGCTCGTCGACAGCACACACTCGCGGTCTGCTGCCGGAGTTCGTTCCGCATCGCGACGCGGCGTTCAACGTGAGCAGGGGTGCGCTGGCAGTCGTTGCGCTGACGGAGCGTCCGGACTTGCTGATGCCGGCGACCGAGGACCTCTTGCATCAACCGCAACGCGCTCCTGCCCTTCCGCTCACCGCCAGGTGGATCGAGATTCTTCGAGCCGATGGGTTCGCAGCCACCATCTCGGGGGCCGGTCCCACGATCCTTGCTCTGACCACCGCCGAGTTCCCAGACAACCTGCGTGAACAGGCTGTGTCCGAAGGTCTGAAGGTTTACGATCTCGATATCGCCGACGGTGTGCAGCTGACCTGACACGCCGCTGTTCGGGTGTTTTCTTGCTCATGCGAAGTGTGACCGCTACTCTGGGTCTTGTCCGTACATCGTGCGCGTCAGCCGCCGGTGCTTCACCAGGGCAACCATCCAACGCTTATCGCGCTCGATCGGCTGGTCGTTCCTGGCATGATCCTCCGCACTCTTCAGTTGTGATGGATTTGCGAACACGCGCCTGGTTCGAAGGTGTCGTGATGGCGGACGGCCGACAGTTCTTCACATGCAACTACGTACGGCACATCCGAGTTCAGACCTCAACTGAACTGCGGGACGAACCCTCGGCTCAGCGCAGCGCGAGCGAGGGAAGGAAAGGACCTCCGTGACCGATACGGATCTCATCGCCACCTCTGCACCGGCGTCCACTGCGGGTGCCAACGCTGCTCAGGAAGGCGATACTTCGACCACTACCGATGCCGCACGTGGCGCCGTCACAGCATCGACCAAACGCGCCGAGTCTCGGCGCGGCGGCGGGCTCTCCGGAATGGTGCTGGCGGAACTTCGTGGCCTGGCCGGTGAGCTGGGCATCAAAGGCACATCGGGTATGCGCAAGGGTGACCTGATCGCCGCCATCAAGGAACGCCAGGCAGGCGCCGGAGCGCCCGCAAAGGCGGCACCAACGCAGAGCGCCTCGCCCGACCGCAAATCCGGCAGCGACGCATCCGCCCCTGCTTCGCAGGACGCGGCCCCGGCGACCACCGGCGATGCCGGCGACGGCGAGCAGTCCGCGTCCTCGGATGCGGATTCCGAGAGCGATCAGGGCGGAAACCGTCGTGGCCGTCGCCGTGGCGGCCGTCGCGGCGCTGCCGACCAGGCTGGCGGCTCCGAGAACGCAGCGCCGTCCGACGATGCCGGCCGGCAAAGGTCGAACGACAAGCAGGCCGATGCCGGCCAGTCGGACCGTCAGGACCGTGACAGCAAGGGCCGCGACAACCAGGGCCGCGACAACCAGGGCGGGGATCAGTCCGGCAAACAGAATCAGAACAAGCAGGACGGCAACAAGTCCGAGCCCAACAAGCAAGACTCCACCAAGCAGGACGGAGACCAGGGTGAGGGCCGGGGCCGGGGACGCGGCGAAGGCCGCGACCGTGGTGAGAACCGGGGTCGCAACCAGGGCAACCAGGGCAACCAGGGCAACAACGGACCGCGGGACAACCGTGGCAACGACGACGATCAGGAAGGCGGCGGGCGCGGCCGTCGCGGTCGACGTTTCCGTGAGCGTCGGCGCGGGCGTGATCGCGGCGGCGATACCGACACCGAGATTCGCGAGGACGACGTCCTGCAGCCCGTGGCCGGCATCCTCGACGTCCTCGACAACTACGCGTTCGTGCGCACGTCCGGATACCTGGCGGGTCCGAACGATGTGTACGTGTCGATGAACCTGATCCGCAAGAACGGGCTTCGCCGTGGCGACGCCATCACCGGCGCCGTGCGCGTCGGACGCGAGGGCGATCAGGGTGGCGGCAATCAGCGCCAGAAGTTCAATCCGCTGGTGCGGATCGACACCGTCAACGGACACGACGTCGAGACAGCGAAGAAGCGCGCCGACTTCGGCAAGCTGACGCCGCTGTACCCGAACCAGCGCCTGCGCCTCGAGACCGAGCCGAACATTCTCACCACGCGTGTGATCGACCTCGTGATGCCGATCGGCAAGGGGCAGCGCGCTCTCATCGTCAGCCCGCCGAAGGCAGGTAAGACGAGCGTGTTGCAGGCCATCGCCAACGCGATCGCCACCAACAATCCCGAGTGCTACCTCATGGTCGTTCTGGTGGACGAGCGTCCCGAGGAAGTCACGGATATGCAGCGTTCGGTGAAGGGTGAGGTCATCGCCTCGACCTTCGACCGTCCGCCGGGAGACCACACGTCGGTTGCCGAGTTGGCCATCGAACGTGCGAAGCGCCTGGTGGAGGCAGGTAAGGACGTCGTCGTTCTCCTGGACTCGATCACCAGACTGGGACGCGCGTACAACAACTCGTCACCGGCATCGGGCCGAATCCTGTCCGGTGGTGTCGACTCCACTGCGCTGTATCCGCCGAAACGATTCCTCGGCGCGGCCCGCAACATCGAGAACGGTGGCTCGCTCACCATCATCGCCTCCGCACTGGTGGAGACCGGTTCCACCGGCGACACCGTGATCTTCGAGGAGTTCAAGGGCACCGGCAACGCGGAGCTGAAGCTCGATCGTAAGACCGCGGAGCGTCGTGTGTTCCCGGCGGTCGACGTGAACTTGTCCAGTACCCGCAAGGACGAGCTGCTGCTCAGCCCGGACGAGGCAGCGGTGGTACACAAGCTGCGCAGGGTGCTGTCGGGACTCGACTCGCAGCAGGCGATCGACCTGCTTGTCGACCGGCTCAAGAAGAGCAAGAACAACCTCGAGTTTCTCATGCAGGTGTCGAAGACCGCTCCCGGGGCGATCGACGACTGACCTGCCGGGAATCAATCCGGTCACGGCAGTGTTGAACTGGTGGCTCGCCACCGCGTCGAGCTGACCGCAAGCCGGCTTGCCGATTGGGATCGCCGAGTTCTCGATTCGGGTAGCAGGGATCCCATCTGGCATACTTGGCAGCCATAGTCCGGTTCCGGTTCACGGCTTCGAACGGCGAAGTCGACCCGGCGACCATTGAAAGGGACACACCATGAAGCAAGGCATCCACCCCGACTACGTGGCGACCACCGTCGTCTGTGGTTGCGGAAACACTTTCGAGACTCGTAGCACCAAGGAGACCGGACGTATCAACGTCGAGGTCTGCTCGCAGTGCCACCCGTTCTACACCGGTAAGCAGAAGATTCTCGACACCGGTGGACGCGTTGCTCGCTTCGAGGCTCGCTACGGCAAGCGCGCTGCCAAGGGTGCAGCGAAGTCCTAGCTGTCACGCCGACGCCCGTCCTGCGATAATTTGCAGGCCGGGCGTCGGCTTTTTTGTGCCTGTATTCCCGAACACCACGCAGAGCGGAGCGAACCATGGCAGGGATGTCCCAGCCCTCGGCCATCGACGACATCCTGGCCGAACATGCCGGGTTGGAGCAGCAGTTGGCCGATCCGGCCCTGCACAACGACCCGTCCGTTGCGCGTAAGGCAGGGAAGCGGTTCGCCGAGCTGGCACCGATCATGTCCACCTACACGAAGCTGAAGTCCGCCCAGGACGACCTCGCGGCCGCGCGCGAGTTGGCTGACGACGATTCGAGCTTCGCTGCGGAGATCCCCGGCCTCGAGCAGCAGGTCGAAGAGCTGGATCAGACCCTCACCGATCTGCTGGCGCCCCGCGATCCACACGACGCCGACGACGTCGTGCTCGAGGTGAAGTCGGGCGAGGGCGGCGAAGAATCGGCGCTGTTCGCTTCCGATCTGGCGCGCATGTACGTGCGCTACGCCGAGCGGTACGGCTGGCGGGTCGAGATTCTCGACGCGACCGTGTCGGATCTCGGCGGCTACAAGGATGCGACACTGTCGATCAAGTCGAAGGGCGACGTTCGTGACGGTGTGTGGTCACGGCTCAAGTTCGAGGGCGGCGTGCACCGTGTGCAGCGCGTTCCCGTGACGGAATCTCAAGGTCGTGTCCACACGTCCGCCGCAGGGGTTCTGATCTACCCGGAACCAGAGGAAGTCGAAGAGGTGCAGATCGACGAATCGGATCTGCGTATAGATGTGTACCGCTCGTCCGGTAAGGGCGGGCAGGGGGTCAACACCACCGACTCGGCGGTACGCCTCACACATCTGCCCACCGGGATCGTGGTGACGTGTCAGAACGAACGTTCGCAGCTACAGAACAAGGCCCGGGCCTTGCAGGTGCTCGCGGCCAGGCTTCAGGCGGCAGCGGAAGAAGAAGCCGAGGCGGAAGCCTCGGCGGGCCGACAGAGTCAGGTGCGCACGGTGGACCGCTCCGAACGCATCCGCACGTACAACTTTCCGGAGAATCGCATCACGGATCACCGGATCGGCTTCAAGGCGCACAACCTCGACTCGGTGCTCGACGGCGAGCTCGACGCCCTGCTCGATGCCCTGGGTAAGTCGGACCGAGAGGCACGGCTCGCCGCCGAGTGACGTATTCGGCCAGACTGGCTACTCCTCGGCTTCCGGCGGTGCGGCCGGAACATCGGCGAAGTCCCAGCCCGGGAACAAGAAGCAGGTCTGGCCCGCCGCGTTGGTGTAGGCGCCGTGCACCACACTGACCACCTGGCCGGGCCCGGTCTCACCCAATGCCTGTGGGATCGATGTCTCGGAGTCCGCTGCGGGGAACGGCGCCGGAACGAGCGCCGCACCGCCGCCCTGGAAGGTGTTCAGATTGAGCCAATTCACGTTCGCGCCTGTACCTCCACCAGCCTCGCCGATGGCGTAGTACTGCTGGCCGTACGGGACTTTGTCCGACTCGTCCTGTGTAACGCCCAGAACAGACCCCATTCCGTCCGCGCATCCCAAGGGCATGGGCTGGTTCTCGAACGGTACGGCGGAGGCTACGGCGGGCAGTCCCAGGGCGCCGGCAGCGGCGATGGCGGCTACGGCTCCCGCTCTACGGATCATTCGGATTCTCGACATCGGACGAACCTCCTCGAGTTCATGGCGGGCGCATGCCCTGTGCACGCCGCACGTTAGCCACTACGCGGATACGTTGTTGCCGTTTCATTCATTCTGTCGTGGAGTGGACGACGACCGTTACCTTGCGGCAACCCGAGTCGAGATCCCCGGCACGGTGTGTCGCCGGTACGTGGGAAGCTGTACGGGTGAGTCGTCACCCTCTTCGCCTTGCCATCATCGAGGCAACCGAGCAGCTCGAGGCTGCCGGAGTTCGTAGCGCCCGTGTCGATGCCGAGCTGATCGCCGCGCACCTGCTCGGCATCGAGCGCACCAGGCTGGGGTTGACGCCACTGGTCGACGAACCCGTCATCGAGGCGTATCGGACGATGGTCGCGCAGCGGGCGAAGCGAATCCCCCTGCAATACATTCTCGGAACCGCGGCGATGGGGAACATCGAGGTCGAGGTGGGCCCCGGTGTTTTCGTGCCCAGGCCCGAGACGGAATTGCTACTTGGCTGGGCCCTGGCTTTCCTCGGCACGTGCGATCAGCATCCGCCCGTGGTTGTGGATCTGTGTACCGGGACGGGCGCACTCGCACTCGCAATTGCCGAGGCCAGGCCCGACGCAGTGGTTCACGCCGTGGAACTCGAGCCACACGCGCTCGCCTGGGCCCGCCGCAACGCCGACGCACGGGAGAACTCGGGCGATACCCCGATTCAGCTCCATCAGGGTGACGTCACGGACCGTATGCTCCTTCCCGGCCTCGAAGGTGGGGTAGATCTCATCGTGGCCAACCCGCCGTACATTCCCGAGTCGGCCGAGCTCGATCCCGAGGTCGCCGATCACGACCCGCACTCGGCCCTGTTCGGTGGACCGGATGGGCTGTCGGTGATCAAACCGATGATCGCCAACGTTGCCCGATGGTTGCGCATCGGCGGTGCAGTGGGGGTGGAGCACGACGACACGAACGGCGGTGACGTGGCGGCCCTCTTCTCCTCCAGGCGAGTCTTCGGGGAGGTCGTCGAGCATCCCGATCTGGCAGGCAAGCCGCGTTTCGTCGTGGCGAAGCGGATCGCAACAGAGGTCGAGTCGCGACGAGGTCAGGCACACCACACGGCTGCCGGGTCGGCGGGTGAAAGAATGGCGGAGTGAGCACCGTTTACGACTGCGGCAATCCTGACAGCCGCGAGGCCGGTCTGTCCGCCGCCAAGAATTCTCTCGAGGCCGGGCGCCTCGTCGTACTCCCCACCGACACCTTGTACGGCATCGGTGCGGGCGCCTTCGACGGCGAGGCCGTCGCCGGTCTGCTGCGTGCCAAGGGCCGTGGCCGCGACATGCCCGTGCCGGTCCTCGTCGGTTCGTGGAACACCATCGACGGACTCGTCTACACCGTGCGCCCGCAGACCCGTGATCTGATTCGGGCTTTCTGGCCGGGCGGGTTGAGTCTCGTCGTCGAGCAGGCTCCGTCGCTTGCGTGGGATCTCGGCGACACTCGTGGGTCCGTCATGCTCCGAATGCCGCTGCACCCGGTTGCTCTGGACTTGCTGCGCGACGTCGGACCGATGGCGGTGTCGAGCGCCAACATCTCGGGCAGGTCTCCGGCCACCACCGTCACCGAAGCCCGTGAACAACTCGGCGGATCGGTCAGCGTCTACCTCGACGGCGGTCCCGCCGAGAAGGCCACCGCATCGACCATCGTCGACCTCACGGGATCCCACCCGAGGATTCTGCGAGCAGGCGCCATTCCGACGGGCGATGTCGCCGACGTTCTCGGCGTCACCGCCGAAAGTTTGGTCGACGGCGATGTTCCCGTATGAGCCCGGTGTCCTGTAGCACTACGGTCCGGGTGGTCTCTGGCAGTGTCCCGGCGCTCTGCACAGCTTCCGCACCGGTAGCGTCTCCGAGGTGATCGGAGCGGAATCGACGAGCCTCGTGTTGGCTCAATCGAGTGGGGGAGCGGGTGTCCCGCTGCGCGAACTCCTGCTCGTGTTGTTCACCGCTGCCGTGGTCACGTACCTGGCAACCGGAGTTGTTCGGGTCGGTGCACTGCGCTTCGGTGCCGTCGCCGTACCGCGAGATCGCGACGTTCACGTCACGCCGACCCCCCGACTCGGTGGTATCGGTATGTACCTGGGGATACTCGCAGCTCTGTTGTTCGCGCAGCAGCTGCCGGCTCTCACGAGGGGTTTCGAGTACACGCAGGATGTCCCGGCCGCGCTGGTGTCGGGGCTCGTGATCGTGCTGGTCGGAGTGGTCGACGACAGGTGGGGTCTCGACGCTCTGACCAAGTTCGTCGGGCAGGTCACTGCGGCAGGAATTCTCGCCGTCATGGGCGTCAGCTGGTTCATCATCTACTTGCCGTTCGGCGACACGACGGTGGTTCTCGATCAACTCCAAGCCGGTCTGATGACGGTCGGTGTCGCGGTTGTGACCATCAACGCAATGAATTTCGTCGACGGGCTCGACGGGCTCGCCGCCGGGCTGGGTCTGATCTCCTCCGTCGCGATCTGCGCCTTCTCCGTCGGTCTGTTGTACGACCAGGGTGGTGACGTCAGCGCCTATCCACCGGCGATGATCGCTGCTGCCCTCGCGGGGGCGTGCCTCGGCTTCCTGCCTCACAATTTCCAGCCCGCCCGCATCTTCATGGGCGACTCCGGTTCCATGCTGATCGGGCTGATGCTGGCGACGATTTCCACCAGTGCTTCGGGGCGTATCCCCTTGACTGCCTACGGGACCCGTGACCTGCTCGGTTTGCTGTCTCCGCTGCTCCTGGTCGGTGCGGTGATGTTCATTCCGATACTCGACCTTCTGCTCGCCGTGATTCGCCGAACCCGGGCAGGCGTCAGTCCGTTCAGTCCCGACAAGATGCATCTGCATCATCGGTTGTTACAGATCGGGCATTCACACCGACGGGTCGTGCTGCTGATCTATTTGTGGGTCGGCGTTCTCGCGTTCGGTGCGGTCGGTTCCGCGTTGTTCGACAGGCGGATAGTGGTCCTCCTTGCGGCCGCGGGTCTCGTGTTCGCTCTGGTGGTGACCGCCGTGCCCTCGCTGCGGGAGCAGCAACACGAGCGGTGAGTGGCGGAGTCGACGGAGCTCGGGCGCGGATCGAATCTTGTGTGCGCATCAACTACCCTTGGCGATCGTGACTTCGCCTCTGCAGCCCGTGCCCGACTCGACCGCCGCACTTCGGTCGGCTGTGCGCTACGGGGTTGTGGGGTTGATTGCGTTGGCAGTGGTCGGATCGATCGTGGCCGCTCTGCTGGCCGGAACGCCCGGTCTCTACGGGGCGCTGTTGGGTGCGGCCGTGGGTGGCTTGTTCATCCTCTGTACCGCGCTCGGCGTGCTGTTCACGGCGAAAATGCCCGCGACGACCGCAGGTGCGGTGATTCTAGGTACCTGGCTGTTGAAGATGATTCTGGCCATCGCGGTTCTCGCGATCCTGAAGCCGTTGGATTTCTACGACAAGACGTCCCTGGTCCTGGTCATGGTGTTCTCGCTGGTCATCGTCCTCGGGGCCGAAACCTACGGTGTGCTGGGCGTGAAATCTCCTTATGTGGAGCCGCGGGAACAGCAGGGGTCTGATTCGTAGTAGTACTACGAAATGTAGTAACATCGATTTCAACGGACCCCATCTCACAACACCCACAAGGGTGTTGATAGGGTTCGGGCAAGCAAGCGTGATGTGGTGGTTCGCCTCACACACGGTCACTTGCAGGCGGTGCCGGAACGGGACCGCCGAGTCGACGAGGGTCGCCGACACCGACAGACGCGAGAGCCCATCCGGTTCACAGCTGCTGACGAATAAGCGAGTCGAATCTTGTCGACTTGATTGATCGTCAATGTCCGATCGAACCGCAACCAACGGTGGTTGCGGCCGACTACGGGAGAGACCGCTGAGCGTCACCTTCATGGCCGCGGAGGAATTCCATCCGCCGTCACTAGACGATTTTTTTCCGCCCTCTGTGTGGATTCATTCCGGGCCGTTCGAGCTCGATCGGTTGATGCTGGTCCGCATCCTGCTCTCGGTCGTGATGATCGCGTTCTTCGCCATCGCGATGCGCAGCCCCAAGCTGGTGCCCCGTGGCGTACAGAACGTCGCGGAGATCGCACTCGACTTCGTGCGCATCAACATCGCTGAGGAAATTCTCGGCAAGGAACAGGGCAAGCGCTTCCTGCCGGTGATCACCACCATCTTCTTCCTGGTGCTCGCCAGCAACCTGGGCAGTGTCATACCGTTCCTGAACATCTCGCCGAACGCTCGAATCGGTATGCCGATGGTGCTCGCGGCACTCGCGTACATCGTCTTCAACTACGTGGGCATCAAGAGGTACGGCTTCTTCAAGTACGTGAAGAGCAGTGTTGTGGTTCCGGGTGTTCCGCTTCCGTACCACTTCCTCCTCGTGCCGATCGAGTTCATCTCGACCTTCATTCTGCGCCCGTTCACGCTGACAGTCCGTCTTCTGGCCAACATGTTGGCCGGTCACATCCTGTTGGTGCTGTTCTTCAGCGCGACCTGGTTCTTCTTCTTCACATCCGGTGGATTCCAGTCGGTGTTCGGTGTCGCCTCGCTGGCAGCAGCGATCGCGTTCACCTTCTTCGAACTCCTGGTGATCTTCCTGCAGGCCTACATCTTCTCGCTGCTCACCGCCGTGTACATCGAACTGGCACTGCACGCAGATTCGCACTGACCGCTTCACGACCAGCTACACCACGAACTGAGCCTCACACCGAAACCGGTGTAGGCAAACAGAAAGGGAACGGAACACCATGAGCGTCGCTTACCTTGCGCAGGAAGCCACCGAGATCACCAACACCGGCTACGGAGCCATCGGCTACGGTCTCGCCGCGATCGGTCCCGGCATCGGCATCGGCATCGTCGTCGGTAAGGCGATCGAGGGCATGGTTCGCCAGCCCGAGATGGCCGGACAGGTCCGCACCACGATGTTCCTCGGTATCGCATTCACCGAGGCTCTCGCGCTGATCGGCCTCGTCGCCGGCTTCATTTTCTAAGAGCAACGACATGGCAGCCAACATCGCACTCCTCGCGGCAGGAGGGGAGGACCAGAATCCTCTCGTGCCCGCGACGTACGACATCGTTTGGTCGCTCGTCTGTCTTGCGGTCGTCGGTTTCGTCTTCTGGAAGTTCGTGCTTCCGATGTTCCAGAAGGTTCTCGCCGAACGCACCGAGAAGATCGAGGGCGGCATTCAGCGAGCCGAAGAAGCACAGGCAGAGGCGAAGGAAGCGCTCGAGCAGTACCGCGCGCAGCTCGCCGAAGCCCGGACCGAGGCTGCGCAGATCCGCGAGGATGCGCGCACCCAGGGTCAGCAGATCATCGACGAGATGAAGACACAGGCTCAGGAAGAAAGCGACCGCATCGTGGCGGCGGGCAACACCCAGCTCGCGGCTCAGCGTCAGCAGATCGTCACGGAGCTCCGTAGCGACCTCGGACGCACTTCCGTCGACCTTGCAGAGCGCATCGTCGGAGAGTCCCTCGCCGACGACGTGAAGCGGGCCGGCACCGTCGATCGCTTCCTCGACGAGCTCGACTCCATCGGCGCAAATTCCGCAGCAGGGAAGTGAGCACCATGTACGCAGCGAGCCGTGAAGCACTGACGCAGACCCGTTCTGCGTTGTCTGCGGCCTTGGGATCGGTTCCTGCCGCCGCGGCCTTCGCCCAGACCGGGGCGGATCTGTTCTCGGTCGTCGAAACACTGGACGAACAGCGCAATCTTCGGAGTGCGCTGTCGGACAGTTCGACGGCCGGAACGGCACGCCAGGATCTGGCCGGGCAGGTCTTCGGTGGAAAGGTGACCGACGCGGCCCTTTCCGCAGTCAAGGCTGCGGTCGGCCAGGACTGGTCGACCACGTCCGATCTGCTCAACTCGCTGGTACGTCTCGGGCGGGAGTCGCTGCTGAAGGCGGCTGCCGACCAGGGACAGCTCGATACGGTCGAAGACGAACTCTTCCGTCTGGGCCGCATCGTTGCCGGTGACCCGAGCCTCGAGCAGGCACTGTCCGACCGTTCGGCACCGGCCAAGAGCAAACGTGAACTGCTTGCCAAGTTGCTGTACGGCAAGGTCACCGCAGTGACCGAGTCCCTGTCCGTGCAGGCCGTCGGCCGTCTGAAGGCCGCCCCGGCGGACACCTTCGACGAGTTGTCGACCCTGGCGGCGCAGCAGCGCGAAGCAGTGGTCGCAAAGGTGCGCAGCGCCTCCGCACTTTCTGCAGAGCAGTCGGATCGGCTGGCCGCCACCTTGACCCGTACCTACGGGAAGCCGGTGACGGTCCACGTGGAGGTCGATCCCGAACTCCTCAGCGGCTTGGTCGTCCGAGTGGGCGACGAAGTGATCGACGGCAGCGCAGCGGGACGTCTCGCAGCGCTGCGCAAGTCCTTCAAATAGTTCACGCCGAACACATACTCCAGATCTTTTCGAAGACCAGACACCGAGAGCAGGAATAACATGGCGGAGCTGACGATCTCCTCCGACGAGATCCGTAGCGCGATCGACAACTACACCGCGAGCTACTCCCCGGAGGCCTCCCGCGAAGAGGTCGGCGTCGTAACCGACACCAGTGACGGCATCGCGCACGTCAGTGGCCTGCCTTCGGCTATGGCCAACGAGTTGCTGGAGTTCCCCGGCGGCGTGCTCGGAGTTGCCCTCAACCTGGATGCCACCGATATCGGTGCCGTCATCCTGGGCGACTACCAGAACATTCAGGAAGGCCAGGAAGTCAAGCGCACGGGCGACGTGCTCTCGGTTCCCGTCGGCGACAACTTCCTGGGCCGCGTGGTCAACCCGCTCGGCCAGGCCATCGACGGTCTCGGGGACATCGAGAGCAGCGAGAACCGCGTTCTCGAGCTCCAGGCCGCATCGGTGCTCGAGCGCCAGCCGGTCGAGGAATCCCTCGCCACCGGCATCAAGGCCATCGACGCCATGACGGCTATCGGTCGCGGCCAGCGTCAGCTGGTCATCGGTGACCGTAAGACCGGCAAGACCGCCGTCTGCATCGACGCGATTCTGAACCAGAAGGCCAACTGGGAGACCGGCGACCCGAAGCAGCAGGTTCGCTGCATCTACGTCGCGATCGGCCAGAAGGGCTCCACCATCGCGGGCGTCAAGTCGGCCCTCGAGGAGCAGGGCGCGATGGAGTACACCACCATCGTTGCTGCACCGGCCTCCGACTCGGCCGGCTTCAAGTGGCTCGCTCCGTACACCGGTTCGGCCATCGGTCAGCACTGGATGTACGAGGGCAAGCACGTCCTCATCGTGTTCGACGACTTGACCAAGCAGGCCGAGGCCTACCGCACCATCTCGCTGCTGCTGCGTCGTCCGCCGGGACGTGAGGCATACCCCGGTGACGTCTTCTACTTGCACTCCCGTCTGCTGGAGCGTTGCGCGAAGCTGTCCGACGAGCTCGGTGGCGGCTCGATGACGGGTCTCCCGATCATCGAGACCAAGGCCAACGACGTCTCGGCGTTCATTCCGACCAACGTCATCTCCATCACCGACGGCCAGGTGTTCCTGGAATCGGACCTCTTCAACAAGGGCGTTCGTCCGGCCATCAACGTCGGTATCTCGGTTTCTCGTGTCGGTGGTGCCGCCCAGACCAAGGGCCTCAAGAAGGTTGCCGGTTCGCTGCGTCTCGAGCTCGCACAGTTCCGTGAGCTGGAGGCCTTCTCGGCCTTCGCTTCCGACCTGGACGCCGCGTCGAAGGCTCAGCTCGAGCGTGGCGCACGCTGGGTCGAGTTGCTCAAGCAGGACCAGTACTCCCCGGTGGCCGTCGAGGATCAGATCGTCTCGATCTACCTCGCCGGTGAGGGCGCTTTCGACAGCGTTCCGGTTCCGGACGTGCGTCGTTTCGAGGCCGAACTCCTCGAGGACCTGCACCGCAACGCCTCGGGTGTCTACGGCAACATCAAGGGTGGCCAGGCGCTCTCCGACGACGACAAGTCCGCGTTGAAGTCCGCAACGGACAAGTTCAAGGAGGGCTTCCTCGCTTCCGACGGAAGTCGCGTCGTGAACGAGGCCGAGGCCGACGCTCTGGGTGCCGACGAGGTCAGCCAGGAGCAGGTCAGCGTCAAGCGCAAGACCGTCAGCAAGTGAGCGGTCCGGGCATGACACTGCGACACACGAAGGGAGAGTGAGCGACCGATGGCAAACATTCTCGAACTGCGGTCTCGTATCAAGTCGATCAACTCGACCAAGAAGATCACCAAAGCGCAGGAGATGATCGCGACCTCCCGCATCACGAAAGCGCAGGCGCGCGTCGCGGCGTCCAAGCCGTATGCCGAGGAGATCACCAAGGTGCTCTCCGAGTTGGCAAGCGCCTCATCGTCGCTCGACCACCCGTTGCTCAACGAGCGGGAGAACCCGAAGCGTGCCGCGGTGCTGGTCGTGACCAGTGACCGCGGAATGTGCGGTGGCTACAACTCCAATGTTCTGAAGCAGGCGGAAGAGCTTCTTGCGCTCCTTCGCAGCGAGGGCAAGGAGCCGATCGTGTACGTGCTCGGTGCGAAGGGTCTCGGATACTACACTTTCCGCGGCCGCAAACTGGGCGGCTCGTGGACCGGCTTCTCGCAGCAGCCCGGCTACGCCGATGCGGCAAAGGCGAGCAAGCATCTCGTCGAGCTGTTCATGGCAGGTTCCGGCACGGACGTCGCTTCGGTGAACGGCGAAGGCACGATCGAGGGTGTGGACGAACTTCACATCGTCTACACCAAGTTCGTGTCGATGTTGACGCAGTCGCCCGAGGTTCGTCGGATGGCGCCCCTCGAAGTGTCCGTCTCGGAGGAGCCCCTCGAACTCGGTGAGGACATGCTGTCCAACGGGCAGCCCGATCCGAGCAGTGACCCGACTCCGGACTACGACTTCGAGCCGGAACCGGACAAGTTGCTCGGCGAGTTGTTGCCGAAGTACGTCAGCACCCGTATCTACTCCTCGCTGCTCGATGCTGCTGCGTCGGAGTCCGCTGCTCGTCGTACCGCTATGAAGGCGGCGACGGACAACGCAAACGAATTGGCGAGCACGCTCAGCCGTCAGGCCAACCAGGCTCGCCAGGCCCAGATCACCCAGGAAATCAGCGAGATCGTCGGTGGCGTGGATGCGCTAGCCGCGAGCGCAGGAAGTGACTAACAATGACCGCAGCAGTAACCGAAAACAACGGGGCAGGCTCGGCTTCGACCGCAGCCGGTCGCGTCGTGCGGGTCATCGGTCCCGTCGTGGACGTTGAATTCCCGCGTGGCGCTGTTCCTGAGCTGTTCAACGCCCTTCACTCCGAGATCGCGCTGTCCTCGGTGGCCAAGACGCTGACGCTCGAGGTTGCACAGCACCTCGGCGACAACCTCGTGCGTACGGTCTCGATGCAGCCGACCGATGGCCTGGTCCGTGGTAACACGGTCACCGACACCGGCAAGCCGATCTCGGTGCCCGTCGGTGACGTGGTCAAGGGCCACGTGTTCAACGCGCTGGGTGACTGCCTCGACAGCCCGGGCCTCGGCCGTGACGGCGACCAGTGGGGAATTCACCGCAAGCCACCAGCCTTCGATCAGCTCGAGGGCAAGACCGAGATCCTCGAGACCGGCATCAAGGTCATCGACCTTCTGACCCCGTACGTCAAGGGCGGAAAGATCGGTCTGTTCGGTGGTGCCGGTGTCGGCAAGACCGTTCTGATCCAGGAGATGATCACCCGTATCGCCCGTGAGTTCTCCGGAACCTCGGTGTTCGCAGGTGTCGGTGAGCGTACTCGTGAGGGCACCGACCTCCACTTGGAAATGGAGGAGATGGGCGTCCTCCAGGACACCGCCCTTGTCTTCGGCCAGATGGACGAGCCGCCGGGAACGCGTATGCGCGTGGCGCTGTCCGCGCTGACCATGGCGGAGTACTTCCGCGATGTTCAGGGTCAGGACGTGTTGCTGTTCATCGACAACATCTTCCGTTTCACCCAGGCCGGTTCCGAGGTGTCCACCCTGCTGGGTCGTATGCCTTCGGCCGTGGGTTACCAGCCGACGCTGGCCGACGAGATGGGTGAGCTGCAGGAGCGAATCACCTCGACCCGGGGCCGCTCGATCACGTCGCTGCAGGCGATCTACGTTCCCGCCGACGACTACACCGACCCCGCGCCGGCGACCACGTTCGCGCACCTCGATGCGACCACCGAGCTTTCGCGTCCGATTTCGCAGATGGGTATCTACCCAGCTGTGGATCCGCTGACGTCGACCTCGCGCATCCTGGAGCCGGGAATCGTCGGCGAGGAGCACTTCCGCGTCGCCAACGAGGTCAAGCGCATTCTGCAGAAGTACAAGGAACTGCAGGACATCATCGCGATCCTCGGTATGGACGAGCTGCAGGAAGAGGACAAGGTGCTCGTCGGCCGTGCCCGCCGCCTGCAGAAGTTCCTCGGCCAGAACTTCATCGTTGCCGAGAAGTTCACCGGTGAGGTCGGTTCGGTCGTGCCGCTGCGCGACACCATCGAGGCATTCGACCGCGTGTGCAAGGGTGAGTTCGACCACCTGCCCGAGCAGGCGTTCAACAGCTGCGGTGGACTCGACGACGTCGAGGCCGCAGCCAAGAAGATCGCCGGAGAGTAGTCCACCATGGCGGAAATGACCGTAGAACTCGTCGCCGTCGAGCGGCGGTTGTGGTCGGGGACGGCGACACTCGTCAGCGCCCAGACCACCGAGGGCGAGATCGGCATCATGCCCGGGCATGAGCCGGTCCTCGGCCAGCTGGTCGAAGGCGGCGTCGTGTCGATCACGTCCGCTGACGGCGAGCGCGTTGTCGCGGCAGTTCACGGCGGTTTTCTCTCCGTGACCGCGAAGACAGTCACCGTCCTCGCCGAGTCGGCGGACTTGGTCGAAGACATCGATGTGGAGGCGGCCAAGGCCGTGCTGGCGGATTCGGAGGATACCGAGGCGATCGAAGCCGCCAAGGGTCGTCTCCGCGCAGTCGAGCGCGCCTAGGTCTCCCAGGAAAAGCCGCGACGGAGGCTATGACAGTGACAACCGGAATGGTCGTGATGATCATTCTGCTTGTGCTGCTCGTGGCTCTCGTCGCGGCTTTTTTGTATCGATTGATCGTTCTGCGGGAGGGCGGAACGCCGGCGATCGTGCGATCGACACCTGCCGACGAGGGCATCGGGTGGCGGCACGGAATGGCTCGTTACGGCGATTCGACTCTCGTGTTCTACAAGCTGTCCAGCCTGCGGCTCGGACCCGACTCACGGATCAGTCGCCAAGGCATCGAGGTCGTGTCGAGACGGGGACCCATAGGTTCCGAGTTCGACATCATGACCGAGGAGATCGTGATTCTCGCGGTCACCGACGGGGCCAAGAGTTACGAGATCGCGCTCGACAGCGGCGCGTTGACAGCGTTTCTCTCGTGGATCGAGTCACGTCCGTCCGGGCGTTCGGTGCGCGGTAGACCGCAGTAGGCAGAGCCGGCCGGTCAAGATCTTCCGGCTCCCGGCTTCCACAACACATCGCCTTCTGGATTGGCGAGTCTGCTCATGATGAACAGCAGATCCGACAATCGATTCAGATACTTGGCCGGAAGTACGTGCGTGTCCTCGGGGCTGGCCTCGATCGCAGCCCAGGCCGATCGTTCGGCGCGCCGCGCGACCGTCCTGGCGACGTGAAGCAAGGCCCCGAGCGTAGTCCCGCCGGGAAGGATGAACGAGTTCAGCGGTGTCACCCGTTCGTTCAAGTCATCGCACCACTCCTCGAGACGATCGATGTAGTCCCCGGTGATGCGCAACGGCGGATACTTCGGATCCTCGACGACCGGAGTCGAAAGATCTGCGCCGGCGTCGAACAGATCGTTCTGCAGACGGCGCAGGATGTCGTGGATGTCGGCGGGCGGGGAACCGAGTGCCACTGCCACCCCGATTGCCGCGTTGGTCTCGTCGCAATCGGCGTACGCAGTCAAGCGTGGATCGTTCTTCGACACACGCGAGAAGTCACTGAGCCCCGTCGTGCCATCGTCGCCGGTACGGGTATAGATCTTGGTGAGGTGGACAGCCATACGGTTACGGTACCGGCCGCCCTTGTCACGGCGAGTGGCTCTAGGCTGTGCGATGTGAATGAGCGCTTTCTCGTTACCGGCGGCAGCCGACTCTCAGGTGAAGTGTCTGTTGGCGGTGCCAAGAACAGTGTTCTGAAGCTGATGGCGGCAGCATTGCTCGCAGAGGGCACCACTGTGGTGACCAACTGCCCGGACATTCTGGACGTCCCGTTGATGGCCGACGTGCTTCGCGGTTTGGGGTGCGATGTCGACCTGGACGATTCGGTCGTTCGTATCACGACGCCGCCCAATCCGAAGTACCACGCCGATTTCGCTGCGGTCCGGCAGTTCCGTGCCTCGGTGTGTGTTCTGGGGCCGCTGGTGGCGCGTTGCCGTAGGGCAGTCGTCGCATTGCCCGGTGGAGACGCTATCGGATCGCGGCCACTCGACATGCATCAATCGGGGCTGCGACTGCTGGGTGCCCGCAGCGAGATCGAGCATGGATGTGTAGTTGCAGAGGCCGACGACCTCCGGGGCGCAAACATTCGTTTGGCGTTCCCCTCCGTCGGTGCGACCGAGAACATTCTCATGGCTGCTGTCCTGGCCGCAGGGGAGACTGTCATAGACAACGCCGCGCGTGAGCCCGAGATCGTCGATCTGTGCGCCATGCTCACGCAGATGGGCGCGCGGATCTCCGGCGCGGGAACTTCGACGCTGACCATTCAAGGCGTCGACAAACTGTTGCCGACCA
Source organism: Rhodococcus quanlei (assembly GCF_055231015.1). Taxonomy (NCBI): domain Bacteria; kingdom Bacillati; phylum Actinomycetota; class Actinomycetes; order Mycobacteriales; family Nocardiaceae; genus Rhodococcus; species Rhodococcus quanlei. The sequence continues at coordinate 298,547 of NZ_JBUYWD010000008.1, forward strand.
CCCATCGGGTTGTGGGCGACCGCATCGTTGCGGCGACGTGGGGGATCGCCGCATCGATGACCAGGGGAGACGTTCGTGTTCGCGGGGTGAACCACAAGCATCTGTCCCTGGTGCTGGACAAGTTGCGTAGTGCCGGCGCCGAGGTCACTCCCGAATCGGATGGCTTCCGCGTGGTCCAAACCGAGCGACCCACCGCCGTCAACTTCGCGACGTTGCCGTATCCGGGCTTTCCCACCGATCTCCAACCGATGGCCATCGGCCTTGCTGCGGTATCCGATGGAACGTCGATGATCACCGAGAACGTGTTCGAGGCGCGTTTTCGGTTCGTCGAGGAGATGATCAGGCTCGGTGCAGATTCGCGAACTGATGGTCATCACGCGGTGATCCGCGGCGTGGCGCGATTGTCGAGCGCCCCCGTGTGGTCGTCGGACATTCGTGCCGGCGCGGGGTTGGTACTGGCAGGTTTGGTGGCCGAGGGGATCACCGAGGTGCACGACGTTTACCACATCGACCGGGGTTACCCGCGGTTCGTGGAAATCCTTCAGGAGCTCGGTGGCGATATCGAACGCGTCGGGTCTTCAGCGCCCTGATTGACCCTGACCGTCAGTCGCACAAAATCGATCCGCACCGTGAAACCGGTGCGGATCGACCTATATCTGCAGGTAGTGGACGTGTGGCAGTCGAATCGCGTGTGTGGTGTCGGGCGTCACACGCAGAACTTTCGACTCGGAAGTCGCTCTGGCGCCGTTCTGTCGCGCCATGACCTGGGGATTCCGGTGAAGAAGTAGGTGCGACCTGGGGATTTGGTGTGGCGTTCTTCGTGCCGTAACTTATTCCAGGTCAGAGCGACACGGACACCGACTCCGCCGCGAGGTTGGAGCGAACGAGGTTGGACGTAGGCGCCTGGTGAATCCGAAGTTACAGCTTGGTGTATGGTTGTGCTTCTACTCCGGTTTTGATGGTTCTGAGCCCCGGTTTGCGCTGGTGTGAGGGATTGGATAGGCTGGAAAAGTTGCCCCGGAGCGGTCAGGGACGAGGTTTTCCCTGGTGGTGATGGTGTGTGCGTGTTCTTTGAGAACTCAACAGTGTGTCGATGAATGTCAGTGCCAAATGTTTTTGGCGCCTACCATTTTTGGTGGGTGTGACTGTCGGTTCATTTCATTCTTCCGTCTGGGATGGATTGACAATTTTTTGCTAGTTTGAGTTTTTTTGCTAGTGATTTGACTCGATGTCTATGACTGATTGCTGGTTTCGGCC
>NZ_JBUYWD010000009.1:0-38580 GCF_055231015.1 Rhodococcus quanlei
GTGCGGTGAACGCAAACGCGCCCTCGTCACCGAAACGGTGCACCAGCGTGTAGAAGGTGTTGCGGGAAATGCCCTGTTCGCGGCACAGGCGGGACACATTGATCTGTGTCCCGCCGGCCACCTTGGCTACTGCTTCCACGATGATCGGATTCATCGAAAACCCTTTTCCGCCCATCCCTGAATGTCACCAGAGTGGACTGTGAGTGTCCTCGATGTCCTGAAACATCAACTGTCCTGCATGTCCTGAACTCAGACACGAGTCCAGAGACTCGTCAACCACTCACAGGAAGAAGGGTCAGGTGAGGTAGCGGTAGGCGGGGCTGCCCGGTTCCAACCGCTCCACCTGCATACGCGAGTTCTCCATCCGGTCGAGCAGGGCACTGAGTTCGTCTGCCTTACCGAGTTCGATACCGACCAGCGCGGCCCCGGTCTCACGGTTGTTGCGTTTGACGTACTCGAACAACGTGATGTCGTCTCCCGGTCCCAGCACCTCGTCGAGGAACCTACGGAGTGCTCCCGGCTCCTGCGGGAAGTCGACGAGGAAATAGTGCTTCAGTCCGAGATGCACCAGCGAACGTTCGAGGATCTCGCCGTACCGTGACACGTCGTTGTTGCCGCCGGAGACGAGACATACGACAGTGGAACCCGGTTCGATCGCCATCGTCTCCAGCACAGCCACCGACATCGCACCCGCAGGTTCCGCGATGATGCCTTCGTTCTGGTACAGGTCGAGCATTGCCGTGCAGATCGCTCCCTCGTCGACCTGGGTGACCGCGAACGATTCACCTGGCCTGCGCACAGAAGCGGGCGCTGCGATGAGCGGCAGCGAGGAGTGGGAAATCACCGCGGCACCGAGTTTCGACATCACGGCGTACGGGAGGTCACCGATCCGCTGCACCGACGCCCCGTCCACGAACGGGTCGATGTCGTCGAGCGTCACCGGCCCGCCTGCCACGAGTGCCGCAGTCAACGACGCCGCACCCGACGGCTCCACTCCGACGAGCGCCGTTTCCGGGGCGCGCTCGCGCAGATACGTTCCTATGCCGGCAATGCATCCACCGCCACCGACCGGGACGACGACGTGATCCGGGGCCTGACCCAACTGATCGAGAATCTCCACGGCAATCGTGCCCTGCCCTGCCGCGGTACGTGCGTCGTCGAACGGGGGAACCATGGTGGCACCGGTACGGGCAGCATCGTCCTTGGCCGCGGCCGCCGCGGCGTCGAAGGTGTCACCGGTGACGATCAACTCGACGAAGTCGCCGCCGTGAACTCGAATCCGGTCGCGCTTTTGTTTCGGCGTTTTCGTCGGCACATAGATGCGCCCCTTGATCGCCATCGCACGGCACGCGAACGCGACGCCCTGGGCGTGGTTGCCAGCGCTGGCGGTGACGACTCCGACGGCACGCTCCGCGCCGGTCAACTGAGCCATCAGGTTGTAGGCGCCCCGCAGCTTGTAGCTGCGCACCACCTGGAGGTCTTCACGTTTGAGGTACACCGTGGCGCCGGTCTCGGCGGACAGGCGGTCACTCACTTGGAGCGGTGTCGCTGCGATCACCTCGGAAATTCGCTCGGCGGCAGCGTCGATCTCACGTGCGTTGATCACGTCGAAGATGTCGGTCGAATCTGCGGTATCGGGCGAGGTAGACACCCGTATATGTTCCCACCTGCCCGGGGTCGGCGCTCACGCGGGTTCACCCGCCGCTGGAGAACTGAGACGGCCGGGGAATGTTCCTGATGTTCGCCTTCGCCATCTGCACCGCTTCGCCGACACCACCGTTCATCACGACCTTGGACATCGCCAAAGCGAAGCCACCGACCTGTTCGCCGGTGATCGTGGGCGGCAACGAGAGTGCGCGGGGGTCGGTGACGATATCGACGAGCGCCGGCCCGTCGTGCGCAAAAGCTTCGCGCAACCCCGATTCGATGTCTGTGGGATTCTCGATGCGTGTCGAGAAGATTCCGAGGGCTGCCCCGACGGCCGCATAGTCGACCGAGGGCACATCCACGCCGAAATCCGGCAGGCCGTCCACCAGCATCTCGAGCTTGACCATGCCGAGGGTCGAGTTGTCGAAGAGTACGATTTTCACCGGCAGCCGGTACATGGCCAGGGTGACCAGTTCGCCCAACAGCATGGACAGGCCACCGTCACCGGACATCGAGATGACCTGCCGTTTCGGCTCCGCCATCTGCGCGCCGATCGCGTGCGGGAGTGCGTTCGCCATGCTCCCGTGCAACGCAGACGTCAGAAAGCGCCGCTTCCCGTTGGGGCTGACGTAGCGGGCCGCCCATACATTGCACATTCCCGTGTCGGCGGTGACGATCGCGTCGGCGGCAGCCACGTCGTCGAGGATCGATGCGGCGTACTCGGGATGAATGGGTGTCCTCTGCCCGACCGGACTCGTGTAGGCGCCGACGACCTTCGTCATCAGGTTGCGGTGCTTTTCGAGCATTCCGTCGAGGAACGAGCGATCCGTCTTACGTTGCACGACGGGAAGCAGCGCCTCCATCGTGGCGGTCACGTCACCGTGAACGGCGAGGTTCACGTCGGTTCTCCGGCCGATGTTCTGCGCATTGTTGTCGATCTGGGCCGTGACGACATCGTCCGGCAGAAACTGGTTGTACGGAAAGTCGGTACCCACCAACAGCAAGAGGTCTGCGCCATGCATGCCTGAATGGGCTGCGCCGTATCCGAGCAACCCCGTCATGCCGACGTCGAACGGGTTGTCGTATTGGATCCATTCCTTACCACGCAAGCTGTGCCCGATCGGAGCACCGAGTTTGTCGGCAAGTTCGATAACCTTGTCCCGGGCACCACGCACGCCTACACCCGCGAAGATCGCAACCTTGTTCGCGGAGTCGATGGCCCTCGCCAACGCCGCGACGTCCTCGTCGGCCGGCACCAAGCGCGGCGCGCGCGTCTCGACGATCGCCGGCGCGGAACCCTCCGCCGGCAATGCGGCGATATCTCCAGGCAGCGTGATGACGGCAACCCCAGGCCCGGCCATCGCGTGAGTGATCGCGGAACCCACGACTCTCGGAGACTGGGCCGGAGTCGAGATCAACTCGTTGTATCGGGAACATTCGACGAACAGACGATCAGGATGAGTCTCCTGGAAGTATTCGAGTCCGACCTGCTCGCTCGGAATCTGGGCGGCGATCGCCAGTACCGGTGCACCCGACCGATCGGCGTCGTACAGGCCGTTGATCAGATGTAGATTGCCCGGCCCGCACGAGCCGGCGCAGACCGCCAACGTACCGGTGATCTGTGCTTCTGCCGAAGCCGCGAACGCCGCCCCTTCCTCGTGTCGCACGTGGACCCAGTCGATACCGCCGTCCTCGGCAGTTCCGATGCGGCGCACCGCGTCGACTATCGGATTCAAACTGTCTCCGACGATGCCGTAGATCCTGTGCACCCCAGCATCACGGAGTTGACGAACGATTTGCTCGGCCACTGTACGGTCACTCACTGATACCTCCGGGGTCGGTCGCGAATGGACAGACTGTCGGCCGAACTACACCGACTCGAGGACGAAGACGGGAATCTCGCGCTCCGTCTTCTTCTGGTAGTCGGCATATGGCGGGAAAGCGGCCACTGCGCGCTCCCACCACGTTGCCTTCTCATCCCCCGTGATCTCCCGAGCAACCATGTCCTGGTTGGTCGTTCCGTCCCGCAGTTCCACGAGCGGGTTCTTCTTCACGTTGTAGTACCAAACCGGGTTCTTGGGCGCTCCGCCGAGCGAGGCGACGATCGCGTAGTTCCCCTCGTGCTCGACCCGCATGAGCGGTGTCTTGCGGATCTTGCCGGTCTTGGCGCCCTTGGTCGTGAGAAGGACGACAGGCATTCCTTGGAGGACAGTGCCTTCGGTTCCTCCGGACTTCTCGATCAGTTCGGCCTGGTCGGCGGCCCAATTGGATGTGCTCCGTTCGAATTCACCTGAAAGTGGCATACGTCCATGAAACACCCGAACAGCCGGTATCGGCCACCGAATCAGGTAGATAACGCACACCCACACATCAGAGTTCGCTGGACCGAACTCTGATGTGGGATTACCCTCGAGTCATGACCACCAGCGAATCGGACGTAGGGCTCGGCTCCCGGCTCCCCTACGTCGACGTCGCAGGAACACGGTGGCCGCTGTACAAACTCGAGGCGCTGATAGTCGGTGTCGTAGTTCTTCTCGGCACATTCGTCGTGATCGGTTCCCTCGAACCCGCTGTCCTCATCGCAGCTGCCGTGGCCGTCACAGTGTGGTGGGGCCGGCGCATCCATCTGCGCCACGGTGTCTAGACCGCCAGGCAGCCCGGCCCGAGCAGGGCCTTGAGGTCTCCCATCAACGCCGAAGACGGCTCCACCCGATAGACGTCGTCCACCTTGAGCATGGTGACTCGTGAACCGCTGATCAACCGAAGGTGTACGTCGGAAGTACCCGGGTGCCGCGTCAGAACCTGCTTGAGTGCCCCCACCTTGTCGGGAGTGCACAGCCGTGTCGGCAAGCTCACCGACAGAGGCTTCGCGACACCCACCGCGGACAGGTCCGGTACCGCGAGGTCGTTCGCGATCAGCGAGATCCGATCATCGCGAATCGACACACGAGCCTTCACCAGAACAACGGTGTCCTCGTTGACGTCCATCCCGTATGCCGCATACGCCTGCGGGAAGAACAGCACCTCGATACCACCGGTGAGATCCTCGAGTTGCGCCGACGCCCACGTCAGGCCGTTCTTGTTGATGCGTCTGTTCACGGAGGCGAGGATGCCGCCGACCGTGACCTGAGTCCCGTCCTTCACGTCGCCTTCGAGAATCGTCGGAATAGCGATATCGGACTGTGCCGACAGCACGTGTTCGATGCCGTTGAGCGGATGCCCCGAGACGTACAGACCCAGCATCTCGCGCTCGAGCGCAAGTTTGTGCTTCGAATCCCATTCCTCGTCCGGGATCTTCACGTTGAACACCGAGGAAATCGACTCGTCCGCATCGTCGCCGCCGAACAGATCGAACTGGCCGATCGCCTCCGCCTTCTTGGTGCCCATCACCGCATCGATGGCGTCGGCATGCACCAACATCAACCCCTTGCGCGGGTGATCGAGCGAATCGAACCCGCCCGACTTGATGAGCGATTCCGTGACCTTCTTGCTGCACGCCGCCGCGTCGATCTTGTTCAGATAATCGGAGAAGTCGACGAACTTCGACTTTTCGTTTCGGGCCTTGATGATCGAGTTGACGACATTTGCACCGACGTTGCGAACCGCGCCCATGCCGAATCGAATGTCCTCGCCCACGGACGCGAAGTTGACCTCCGACTCGTTGACATCCGGCGGCAACACGGTGATGCCCATCTTGCGACAGTCGGCCAGATAGATCGCGGCCTTGTCTTTGTCGTCGCCGACGGAGGTGAGCAAACCCGCCATGTATTCGCCCGGGTAGTTGGCCTTGAGGTAGCCGGTCCAGAACGAGACGAGACCGTACCCCGCCGCGTGTGACTTGTTGAACGCGTAGCCGGCGAACGGGAGGATCGTGTCCCACAGCGCCTTGATCGCGTCCTTCGAGAACCCGTTGTCCTGCATGCCCTTCTCGAAGCCCTCGAACTCGGCCGCCAGCACTTCGGCCTTCTTCTTGCCCATCGCACGACGCAGAATGTCTGCTCGGCCCAGCGAGTATCCAGCCACCTTCTGAGCGATCTGCATGATCTGCTCCTGGTAGACGATCAATCCATACGTGTCGGCGAGAATTTCCTTCAACGGCTCCGCCAACTCGGCGTGAATCGGTCTGACCTCTTGTCGGCCGTTCTTGCGGTCGGCGTAATCGTTGTGCGCGTTCATGCCCATCGGACCGGGTCGATACAGCGCCAGCACTGCGACGATGTCCTCGAACCCGGTGGGCTGCATACGACGCAGCAAATCGCGCATTGCGCTGCCGTCGAGCTGGAACACACCGAGAGTGTCCCCGCGCGAAAGCAATTCGTAGGTGGCCGGATCGTCGAGGGGCAACGTGTCGAGGTCCAGTTCGATGCCGCGGTTGGACTTGATGTTGTCGATCGCGTCACCGATGACCGTGAGGTTTCGCAGACCGAGGAAGTCCATCTTGAGCAGCCCGATGGCTTCACACGACGGATAATCCCATCCCGTGATGATCGCGCCGTCCTGTGCGCGCTTCCACAGCGGTATCGCGTCCATCAACGGCTCGGACGACATGATCACCGCACAGGCGTGGACGCCTGCGTTTCGGATCAGGCCCTCGAGCCCCTTGGCTGTTTGGTAGATCTTGGCGACGTCCGGGTTGGAGTCGATGAGAGTGCGGACCTCGACGGCTTCCTTGTACCGCTCGTGGTTGGGGTCGGTGATACCCGCGACCGAGATGTCCTTCGCCATGATCGGTGGCGGCAGCGCCTTGGTGATCTGATCGGCGATCGCGAACCCCGGCTGCCCGAACTGCACACGCGCCGAGTCCTTGATCGCAGCCTTCGTCTTGATGGTGCCGAAGGTGATGACCTGAGCCACCCGGTCGCTACCCCACTTGTCCGTCGCGTAGCGGACCATCTCACCGCGACGGCGGTCGTCGAAGTCGATATCGATATCGGGCATCGACACACGCTCGGGATTGAGGAATCGCTCGAACAGCAAACCGTGCGGGAGCGGGTCGATGTTGGTGATGCCCATCGCGTACGCGACGAGCGAACCGGCCGCGGAACCACGGCCCGGCCCCACCCGGATACCCACGTCGCGGGCATGATTGATGAGGTCACCGACCACCAGAAAGTAAGCTGGGAAACCCATCTCGAGGATGACGCCGATCTCGTAGTCGGCCCGCGAAAGGTACTCCTGTGGCGGGCCGCTCGGGAACCGCCTCTCGAGGCCGCGCTGCACCTCCTTGCGCAACCAACTTCCCTGGGTCTCCCCCTCCGGCACCGGGAAGACGGGCATCCGATCACGGTGCGTCCACACGTCTTCGTAGGACTGCACCCGCTCCGCAATGAGCAGCGTGTTGTCACAAGCGCCGGGAACCTCGTCGTCCCAGATGGCTCGCATTTCCGCGGCGGACTTGAGGTAGTAGCCGTCGCCGCCGAACTTGAAGCGAGTGGGATCCGACAGGGTCTTGCCCGTCTGAATGCACAGAAGCGCCTCGTGATTCTCGGCTGCATCCTTGGTGACGTAGTGGCAGTCGTTGGTCGCCAGCGGAGGGATTCCCAGCGTCTTGCTGATCTTCAGCAGGCCCTCGCGCACCCGAGTCTCGATCGAGAGCCCGTGGTCCATCAGTTCGAGGAAGAAGTTGTCCTTGCCCCAGATCTCCTGCCACTTCGCCGCCGCCTCGAGAGCCTCCCGTTCGTGACCGAGACGCAGACGAGTCTGAATCTCACCCGACGGGCACCCCGTCGTGGCGATGATCCCCTCGTGATTGGCGGCAATGAGGTCCTCGTCCATGCGTGCCCATTTGCCGAGCTGTCCCTCGATCGACGCGAGCGAGGACAGCTTGAACAGATTGCGCACACCCGTCGAGTTCTCCGCGAACATCGTCATGTGCGTGTACGCACCGCTACCCGAGACGTCGTCCGACTTCTGGCTGCGTTCACCCCACAGCACGCGCTTGGTGTTGAACCGCGACTCGGGCGCGACGTACGCCTCGATACCGATGATGGGCTTGATGCCCTTGTCCTTCGCGACGTTGTAGAACTCACTGGCGCCGTACATGTTGCCGTGGTCCGTCATCCCCACCGCGGTCATCTCCTGCCGCGCGGCCTCGTCGAACAACGGTCCGACCTTGGCGGCACCGTCGAGCATCGAGTACTCGGTGTGGTTGTGCAGATGTACGAACGAGTCAGCCACGTGCGCCTCTCTGAAGGTTTGGGAGCGTTCCGAGTGTAGGCCCTCGGCCCGACACGATCGCTCACCCTCGCGCCGGTGTCGGGCATGCCGTGACCGTGTCACCGTGTGTCACGAACCCTGCCGTCACTCGGGTCACTTCCGCAACGATTGTCCCACTTCGCTCAGTTGTCGGGGACCTGCCCGTCGTCCGGGCCCGGCCCGACGACGACGCGATGCGAAGGCAGCAACGGACGTACCGCGAACTGCCCGTACGGCACGGCGACATCCATCACCTCGACAACGCGCACATCCGGTGTCTGCTCCAGGGCAAAGAGTGCAGCAGGGTCTGCATGTGCCAACACGCCCACGACACATTCACAGCCCATGGCCAACCGTTCGGACGAGACGCCGAGAATCTTCTGCGCGCGCTCGGTCGTCGCTCCGCTCAGTCGAACCTGCGCTGCCGCGAACCCGCTTGCACGCCCCAGAGCCGCGTCCGACGCCCCGACCGCGACGGAGACGACCGGGGTCTGCACCCGATCCAGTGGCACCTGGAACAGCACTCGAGACACCCGCACCGACCCCGCAATGTCACGAACCGTGAAGGTTCCGACCGCGCGCTCGAACGACACCAACCCCCAGCGTGCGTCGGATCCGCTCGCCGAGTCTCGATTCTCGCCCGCTCGGGCGATGTACGCCGCCACAGACTCACCGTTCTCAGGACCGAGCCGGTCGGTGGTTACGGGGCGCGGCAGGGGCGGGTTGAGCACCCCGATCGCGAACAGCAGCGCCCCGGCCGCAGCGAGGGCCACGACCACCTGACCCGCGCGTCGCACCTCAGGTGGCCCGGAGAACTTCGAGCGCATCCTCGAGGTCCTTCGGATACTTGCTGGTGATCTCCACCCACCGGCCATCGGATGGGTGAGCGAAACCGAGGGACCGTGCATGCAGCCACTGCCGCTCCAACCCGAGACGTTCGGCCAGACGCGGATCGGCACCGTAGGTCTGGTCTCCACAACACGGATGCCGAAGCGCCGCGAAGTGCACACGAATCTGATGGGTTCGGCCGGTCTCGAGATGAATGTCCAACAGGCTCGCAGCCTGGAAGGCCTCGACCGTGTCGTAGTGCGTCACGCTGGGTTTACCATCCGCGGTGACGGCAAACTTCCAGTCGTTGCTGCGATGGCGCCCGATCGGGGCGTCGATGGTGCCGCTGCTCGGATCAGGATGCCCCTGCACCAGCGCGTGATAACGCTTGTCGATGGTGCGCTGCTTGAACGCCCGCTTGAGCAGTGTGTAGGCCCGCTCGGAGGTCGCCACCACCATCACACCCGACGTTCCGACGTCGAGTCGATGGACGATGCCCTGACGCTCGTGGGAACCGGACGTCGAAATCCGGAAGCCTGCCGCAGCCAGGCCACCGATCACAGTCGGACCGGTCCAGCCGACGCTGGCATGGGCCGCTACACCCACCGGTTTGTCCACAGCCACCACATCGTCGTCCGAGTACAGAATTTCCATACCCTCGACGGGCTGAGCTTCGATCGTGAGCGGCCGCGGCGGCTCGGGTAGTTGAACCTCGAGCCACGAACCGGCCGTCAACCGATCCGACTTGCCGACCGCACCACCGTCGACGTGAACGGAGCCTTCCTCCGTCAGTTGTGCCACGGCTGTCCGCGACAATCCGAGCAGACGTGCCAGGCCGGCGTCGACGCGCATGGCCTCGAGCCCGTCCGGTACCGGCATGGACCGGGTTTCTCTCGTCACTTCTCTCCCTTCCGGGTGTCGCTGGGGTCGATTCCGAAGAGTGTCAGCGCCACGAGCAGGATCGCACCGCACACGATGGCGGAGTCCGCCACGTTGAACACCGGCCACCACCCGATCGACACGAAGTCGACCACGTGGCCCTGCAAGAACCCGGGTGATCGGAAGAACCGGTCGACCAGGTTGCCGAGCGCACCTCCGAGCACCAGCCCGAGGCCGAACGCCCACCACGAAGAATGCAGTGTTCGCCCGATCCGCACCACCGCGATTACCACTGCAACGGCCACAAGCGTCAACAACCACGTCATGCCCGTCGCCATCGAGAAGGCGGCGCCGGGGTTCCGAACCAGCCGCAGCGACACGATGTCGCCGACGAGCCACACCGGCTCCCCCGGCTCTATTTTGGCGACCGCAATGATCTTGGTGACGAGGTCGAACACCAGGATCACTGCCCCGACCAGGATCAGCAGCGGCATGCGGCGTCGCTCCCGTGGATCAGCCGCATCGTCACCGCCAGGCGGCGGCTCCGCAGCTTTCGGATCGAGATCGGTCCGGTGCTCGGAGTCGGTCTGGTTTTCGAAAGGAGGGTCGTGACTCACGCCTTCATCATCCCTTACGAGGGGAACCTCCGGCTCACGTGGACCCATGGCTACTAGCCTGGGTGTCGTGCCATCGAAGTTCAAAGCATCGCGAACCCGATCCTGCCTGGTTGCGCTGACGCTGTCCCTCGCCACTCTGATCACCTCCTGTAGCGACGACACCGGAACCGGGGAGGCCGGTGCACAGCCGGATTCGCCGCCCTCCGAAGTAACCGTTCCCATATCCGCGGCCGAGGTGGAGGTGATCACGGACGGCGCCGAACCGCGCGAGGTCGTACGCCATCGGCCGCCCCCCGAAGCAACCCAGGACGTGGTCCTGACCACGAGTTCGCAGGTCTCCCAGCAGATCGACGACCAGCCACCACAGGACTTCTCCACCCCTGAACTGACCTTGCCGCTCTCGGCGGAGGTGGCGGAGCAGACGCCGAACACGGACGTGGACGCAGGAAACGACAGCGACCAGCGATCGGCCGACTCGGATCTGCACACCGTCGAACTCACCATCGGAGACGCCGCCACCCCGGATGGCACACTCGACGGCGCGTTGTCACACAGCGAGGGTTCGGGTGTCGACCTGACAGTTCAGCCCAACGGCGCGATCACGGCTCTTCGGATACAGCCGGCCGAAGACGCACCGGACGTAGCTAGGTCCGCAATCGAACAAGCCTTCTACCAAGCTGTTTATCGCACTCTCCCCTTCCCCGACACCCCGATCGGGGTAGGCGCCCAGTGGACGGTCCGCCAGCAGGTAACCAGTGGTATCACGCTCGACCAGACGACGACGGCCACGCTGACCGCACGCGAGGGCAACCGTCTGACCATCGAGTTCGTGGTGGACCAGAAGCCGCGATCCGCGGTCTGGAACCTCGAAGGCGATTCGGGGTCGTTGAACATCGACCAGTACGTCATGTCCGGAAACGGCGGCATGACCATCGAGCTGGACAAGCCACTGCCCGTGGCAGGCACGGTGACCGTCGGCGGCGAGCAGCGCTACAGCGACCCCGGCGGAACGACCCAACTGATGCAGACGATCACGAACCACGTCGAGTGGGCGACGCCGTGACACGGCGCGATCCGAAGGTGCGAGCGGGCTTCGTCGCAGGGGCTGTTCTGATCGCCGTCGCCGGCTGCTCCACCGGGAGCGAACACGAATCGCCTCGACTCGGTCCGATCGGTCCCACTGTGACGATTCCTCCGAACGACACGGCGGGACCACCCCCGGACGACGACGCGCTGCGCGCGCGATTGCTGACATCCGCCGATCTGCCTGTCGGGTTCGTACAGGCTCCGTCCCCCGAAGACCTCGGATTGCCACCCGCAGACGCAACCTCGGAAACGGACAAGTCGAGCACCGACCCCGAACGGTGCGCCGATGTGCTCGCACCGCTCGCCGAACAGAGCGTCGGCGTTGTCGGTTCGGCGACAGTGACGTTCACCGGACCCGACTTCTCGAGTATCGACCAGGGCGTCGCCACCTATTCGGACCCCGAAGCGACGGAACGCGCCTTCGCGACGGTTCAGGAGACACTCGGACAGTGCACCGAATATCGCGGCACCGATGTCGACGGCGTCGAGATCAGCTACGCTCTCGGCGGCCGTGAACAGCGTCCGGCCGGTGACGCCTCGACTGCATACCGGCTCGTCACCACGAGCGAAGGGTTCACCCTCACATCCGATCTCGTCCTCGTCGCGGTGGGAAACTCCCTCGTGCAGTTGGCCGCCACCGGGCAGACTCCGATCGACCCCGGAGTCTTCGCCGAGATGACCGATACCGCGGTACGCAAGCTTTCCCAGCCGCCTGCGTAGCGGACAAAAAGAAGTCCTGGAACTCGCGATGCGCGAGCCCCAGGACTTCTTCGTGTACGGACCTCAGAGGCCGGCAGCGTCTATCAGGCCGCCGGGCATGCCGGGGACGTCAGCTGCGCCATGCCCACGATCTGGCACGCGGTCGCCTTGGACAGCTTCCACGATCCGTCCTCGGCCGGGACGAAGGTAGCAGCGAGGCCACCCTGCTGAACCTCACCGTTGACGGTCAGCTGAAGCTGAGCCGAGGCGGTGCCGTCACCTTGATCGATGACCGGTTCGAGAACCGTGACCTCGGCGCCGAACTGCTGGGCCGCAGCCGCAACCTGGTTGATGAGTTCGGGGTCCTGCTCGGATCCCTCGACCATCGCGGTCTTTTCCTCGAGCGGCACGTTGGGATCGAGACCCTTCATGAGCAGCGCGTTCAGGTCTGCAGCGGTGGGAAGCTCGAGTGCCGCCTCCTCGGTCGTGGTGACCGCTGCGGTGGTCGTGGTGGTTTCGGTCGCCGTGTCACCGGAATCATCCGAACAGGCGGACATGGTCAGTGCGGCGGCGATCGCGACTGCGGCGACCGACATCTTGCGGAGCTTCAACTCAGTGTCCTCTTCGTTGTCGAGTTTCCTCGGGGTCGTATTTTCCCCGAGATCCAATCATCGAGATACTGCTCGCGCCAACCTTACCCAATGGTAGTGACCAAGTAACGGAGGGTACCCTTATTCGAGACAGCCCTCCGCCCCCACACGTTCGAGATGCGCGTCCCCCGCGTCGAAGGTACGGGCGATTCCCGGTCCGGTGGAGCGTGTCTCGAAGCGGACGGTGACCACACCGTGGCCGGCACCCTGCACCCAACCGTGACCGTACTCGGGATGGACGACGTCGAGACCTGCGTGCCACACACCCCCGACCGGTGAAACGTGTACCGATCCGACACCACCCTCCTCACCGATTACCTGATCGTTGCTGTCACCGGACCCGTAACCGGGAACCTCGAGGTCCAATTCGGGAAACAACGAACCCTGGTGCACCATCGACAGACCCGAGTAGCCCACACCGACGAGACGGATCGGCCCCAACTCGAGTGGGTCGATGACCTGCCGCTGTGCGGCCGCGACGAGAACCTGACGATCGAGGGTGGCGTATGGCAGCGTCGTCGATCTGGTGACGACGCTCATGTCCGCCTTCTTGAGTTTGAGCACCACCGTGCGCGCTGCTCGACCGTCCTTCTGCAACCGCGCGAAGGCCGACCCGGCGGCAGTGTCGACTGCTCCGCGAAGCTGCGCCAGCGTCACAATGTCCGATGCAAACGTGGTTTCCGCGCTGACCTGCTTCGACTCGGCACGCTCGGCGACCGGCCTGTCATCGATCCCCTTCGCCAGACGGTGCAGCCCGGGGCCGACTGCGGCGCCGAGTATCGCCGCCACCTCGGCCTCCGACGTGGCGGCGAACCCGGCGATGGTCTCGATACCCAGGCGGCGCAGCTTTTCCTCCGCAACCGGTCCGATCCCCCACAACTTCCGGACCGGAAGTGGGTCGAGGACGGCATGGTGTTCCTCGGGGGTGATCACCGCGACACCGTCCGGTTTCGCCAACCCGGACGCAATCTTCGCCACCTGTTTACCGGACCCCGCACCGATCGAGGCGACGAGACCTGTTTCCGCCAGCACCAACGCCCGCAGGTCATCGCAGAACCGTGTGACGGTCTCCCGGTCCGCACCCACGAGTTCGGCGGGCTCGCCGAATGCCTCATCCATCGACAGCTGCTCGAGAATCGGCATCCGGGTTCTCAGCACGTCGAACACCTGTCTGCTGAGCAGCCCGTACAACGCGCCACGCGGCGGCAGCACCACCACACCGGCACCGACGAGGCGTCGCGCCTGGTGCATCGGCATCGCCGACCTCGCGCCGAAGACGCGAGCTTCGTAGCTGGCGCCGGCGACCACACCTCGGCCACCGAGCCCACCGACCAGGACCGGTCTGCCGCGCAGGGTGGGACGCGTCAGTTGCTCCACAGACGCGAAGAACGCATCCATGTCCAGATGCAGGACCCAGCGACGGCTCACGCGGTCACGCTATCGGTAGGTGCAGACATCACACCCGGTCGAGACGCGCTCGCACACCCTCCCCTAGTTCGACGACGCCGCTTCCCTCGGTGAGCGAATCGAAATCGAGGTCGACCGCGAGGATCTCACCGGCAACCAGATCACGATGAGTGCGCGCCCAACCGAGGCGCTCTTCGGGAACGTCGAGCACCACGCGGATACGATCGGAAACCTCGAATCCCGCAGCCCTTCGTGCATCTTGGAGCTCACGGATGCGGTCCTTGGCCCAGCCTTCCGCCTCGAGTTCCTCCGTCACGGCGGAGTCGAGAACAACGAGACCCGCGCCGTCGGGGAGAGCTGCGGTCGATTCCGGCTCGGCTGCGACCAGTCGTCGGGTGTATTCCTCCGGCAACAACTCGATCCCGGTGGCAGGAGCAGAGCCCGCGGAGCGACCCGGCCCACCAGGAGCAGAGCCCGCGGAGCGACCCGGCCATACCGTGACGACTCCATCGTCTTCCGACCACTCGCCTGCCTTCACCGCCTTGATGACCGACTGCACATCCTTGCCCAGACGTGGGCCCGCGGCACGTGCATTCACCACCAGCTCGAAGCGACCGTGTGCGTCCACATCCGTGGTGAGATCCACCTTCTTGACGTTCACTTCGTCCGCGATCAATCCACTGAACGGACTCAACCGTTCGGCATCACTCGCCGCCACCGTCACCTCGGGCAAAGGAAGCCGCACACGCAGGTTCTGTGCCTTGCGCAGGCCCAGAACCGTCGAACACACCGAACGCACCTCGTCCATCGACGAGACCAAGTCCGGGTCCGACGGCAGTTCGCCGCGTGTCGGCCAATCGGCGAGGTGCACGGAACGCTCCCCCGTCAATCCTCGCCAGATCACCTCGGTAACGAGCGGCAGCAGGGGCGCCGCCAACCGTGTGACCACTTCCAGCACGGTGTGCAAGGTATCGATCGCGTCGGTGTCCTCGTCCCAGAACCGCGACCGCGACCGACGCACATACCAGTTGGTCAGCGCGTCACAGAACGTTCGCAACTCATCGCAGGCACCCGCGATGTCATTGACTTCGAGTGCCTCGGTGATGACGTCACGAGTACCGGCCAACTTGGCCAGCACATACCGGTCGAGCATGTTGGCCTGGTCGGTCCGCCACCGCCCGCACTCCGGCGCGTAGAGCTGAAGGAAGCTCCAGGCGTTCCACAACGGCAACAGCGCCTGGCGAACCCCCTCGCGAATGCCCTGCTCGGTCACCACCAAGTTGCCACCGCGCAGAATCGGCGACGACATGAGGAACCACCGCATGGCATCCGAGCCGTCGCGGTCGAAGACTTCCTTGACGTCCGGGTAGTTGCCCTTGGACTTGCTCATCTTCAGGCCGTCGTCGCCGAGGACGATGCCGTGTGCGACAACCGTCCGGAAGGTCGGCCGGTCGAACAGGGCGGTCGCGAGAACGTGCAGATTGTAGAACCAACCACGAGTTTGACCGTTGTACTCGACGATGAAATCGGCCGGATTGTGGGTGTCGAACCAGTCGGTGTTCTCGAACGGGTAATGCACCTGGGCGAAGGGCATCGAACCGGACTCGAACCAGCAATCCAGGACTTCGGGAACGCGGCGCATGGTGGACTTGCCCGTCGGGTCGTCCGGATTGGGACGTACGAGCTCGTCGATCACCGGACGGTGCAGATCCTTCGGCCGTACCCCGAAATCACGCTCGAGTTCGTCCAACGAGCCGTACACGTCGGTGCGAGGGTATTCCGGGTCGTCGGACACCCACACCGGGATCGGGCTCCCCCAGTACCTGTTACGGCTGATGTTCCAGTCGCGGGCACCTTCGAGCCACTTGCCGAACTGGCCGTCCTTGATGTGCTCGGGGACCCACGTGATCTCCTGGTTGAGTTCCACCATCCGGTCACGGATCTTGGTGACGGCCACGAACCACGACGGAACAGCCATGTAGATCAGCGGCTGACCACTGCGCCAGCTGTGCGGGTACGAGTGCTCGATCGTCTCGTGCCGCAGCAACTTGTCGGCAGCCTTCAGATCCCTGATGATCTGTGGGTTCGCATCGAAGACCATCATGGACTCGTACGGCGGAACCATCGAGGTGAACTTGCCGCCGGAATCCAAGGGCTGCACGATGTCGATACCGTTCGCGGCGCAGTACTCCATGTCCTCCTCACCGAATGCCGGCGCGAGATGCACGACACCGGTACCGGACTCGGTGGTCACGTAGTCCGCGGCGATCACACGATGGGCGTTCTCGTGCCCGAGGAAGAAGTCGAACGGTGGGTCGTACTCGATCCCGACGAGTTCGCTGCCCTTGTGTTCCGACACCACCTCGGGCGCCTCGCCGAGTTCACGTGCGTAGTGCGCCAACCGGTCCTTCGCGAGCACGTACCGCTTTCCGTCGACCGCAACCTGCACATAGTCGATGTCCGGGTGCACTGCGATCGCCAAGTTGGACGGCAGCGTCCAGGGCGTGGTGGTCCAGATGATCGCATTCGCGCCGTCGAGTGGACCGGTGGTCCGGAGCGGCATGTCGACCGTGACCGCGGGGTCCTGACGCATCTTGTAGGCGTCGTCGAGGCGGGTCTCCTGGTTCGACAAGGGCGTCTGCTCGTACCAACTGTAGGGAAGCACGCGGAATCCCTGATAGATCAGGCCCTTCTTGTGCAATTCGCTGAACGCCCACATGACCGACTCCATGAAGTCCAGGTCGAGAGTCTTGTAGTCGTTGTCGAAATCCACCCAACGGGCCTGACGGGTCACGTAATCACGCCACTCGTCGGTGTAGCGCAGCACCGACTCCTTGCAATAGGTGTTGAACTCGGCCAACCCCATCGAATCGATCTCGGATTTGTCTTTGATGCCGAGCTGCTTCTCGGCCTCGAGTTCGGCTGGCAAACCGTGGCAGTCCCACCCGAATCGCCGCTCCACACGCTTGCCGCGCATTGTCTGAAAGCGCGGGACGAGATCCTTCACGTAACCGGTGAGCAGGTGACCGTAGTGCGGGAGTCCGTTGGCAAACGGCGGGCCGTCGTAGAACACGAACTCCTCGGCATCCGCGCGATTCTTCACGGACGCCCGGAACGTGTCGTCGGCTTCCCAGCCGGCAAGCACTTCCTTCTCCAGCCTGGAAAACTTCACGCTCGAATCGCGGGGAACCCCGTAGTCGACGCGGGGATAGACATCCTTACCTGCAACACTACTTCCGGCTGCACTGCTGTTGGGGGGTTGAGTTTCGGTCATCGCGCTCTCCTCCGTGCCTGACGTACTGGCACGGGGACGACAGTCGGCGTCTCTACGCCGCTACCGCGGTACCACCCCGCTTGCTCCTCGTGGGAAGGAGCCTCTCGGTGCTGGACGGTGACGGGTCCACCCGTTCGGTTCTACTGAGTCGGCCGGCAAGATCGTGCCTGCCTGGTCGGACCGTTCTTCCGAATGCTCCCCGGTGATGGCCGGATCATCGCGTAGTGCAGTTTAGTCCACTCGGACCGCCTCTGGTCGACCAGCGTCCGGGAACTACGTCTGTGCGTCGTCCGCGTCAGCCCGCGGCGAAATCTTGGGACCGGCCGAACGGGTTCCCGTGCCCGTCAGAGCACTGACGAGCAAGAGAACGGCCCCGGCGACACAAACGATGATGCATGCCCAGGCCCACACGACCGAACCGGTCATCAGGGCGGCCACGAGCAGTGCAAATCCGGCCGCGGCCAGAATCAACGTCATGACGAGCACGGTTCACCTCTGTCCGGCTCGGCCATCCCGCCTGCTTTTGGGTCAGCTGTTGCCCTTGGCGTAGGAGGACTGGTTGTGGTTGGACTGCGAACCGCCCTGCGCGAACGTGTCCTGTCCCCCGTCGACCGGCACCGCGGAACCGCGCTGCTCGAGCTCTTCGAGCTGGGACTCCAGGTAGGACTTCAGGCGCACACGGTACTCACGCTCGAACGTCTTGAGCTGCTCGATCCGACCTTCCAGCACCGAACGCTGCTGGTTGATGGTCGCCATGATCTCGGTGTGCTTCTTCTCTGCGTCCGCCTGCAATGCGTCGGCCTTCTCCTTGGCCTGGCGCAGCTGGGTGTCGGACCGGGTCTGTGCGTCACTGAGGAGCGACTCGGACTTCTGCCGGGCATCGGCGACCATCGACTCCGAACGGGTCCGGGCGTCGGTGACGAGTTGCTCCGAATTGGTGCGGGCGCTACCGAGAAGCTGCTCGGACTCCGTCTTGGCATCGCTGGTGAGACGGTCGGCCATCTCCTGCGCGAGCCCCAGAACCTTCGCGGCCTGCATGTGCGGGTCACCGCCACCCTGCTGTGATGGCGCCTGAGATCCAGCCGCAGCAGGCGCCGCTGCTGCGGGTGCGGGAGGCGCCGCACTCTCCGGAGCAGGGGCCTGCTTCTGCTGCTCGGCGGGACGAGCGGATTCGGTCTTCGTGGAGGCAGCGGGTGCGGCAGCCCGAGGTGCCTTCTTCGCGTCCGCCAACTCCTTGTCGAGCTCACCGACGCGTTGCCGCAGGTCAGCGTTCTCCTCGATCAGCCGCGTCAGTTCTTGCTCGACGAGATCGAGGAAGGCGTCGACCTCGTCTTCGTTGTAGCCACGCTTCCCGATAGGAGGCTTGCTGAACGCGACATTGTGCACATCAGCTGGAGTCAGCGGCATGGAAGGATCCCTTCACGCGTCATTAAAGGCGGTCTAGCAAGCATTCAGTTACAACGCATCGTACGCAATGGCGGACCACCACTGGTGCATTGGGTCCATTCTGTCACACCATTCCCGTGGCCCGTGCCTGCGCCTGAACCACGGACATCAGGATGAACACGATGAACAGCAGAACCATGATCGAAAGATCGAGACGAACGCCGCCCAATGAAATGGGCGGAATCAGTCGGCGCAGAAGCTTGACCGGTGGGTCGGTCACCGTGAAGATCGCCTCGAGAATCACGACCACGAACCCCGTCGGATGCCAGTCCCGCGCAAAGTTGCGAATGAACTCGACAACGATTCTTCCGATGAGCAGAAGCCAGAAGATGAACAGCAACAGGTAGATCACCGAGAACAAGGCCACACCCACACTCTGCCCGACATTCGTCGGCCGATCAAAAGGACACCGAAACCTGCCGCAACACCTTCGGTGACATGCGCCACGTTTGCTGCTCCCGCTTCTTCGGAACTACTTCTGACTGTAGAAGCCGGTCTCCGCAATGCGGCGACGCTCCTCGGCTGAGACGTCGATGTCGGCCGGTGACAGCAGGAAGACCTTGGTGGCCACCTTGTCGAAAGAACCACGCAGCGCGAATGCCAACCCAGCAGCGAAATCGACGAGACGCTTCGCATCTGCGTTGCTCATCTCCACGAGATCCATGATCACCGGCGTTCCGTCACGGAAACGCTCACCGATCGTGCGGGCCTCGCCGTAGTCACGTGGGCGCAGGGTGGTGATCTTGGACAGCGGACCGCCCTCGTCGAACAGCGGACCTCGTCGGGCTTCCACCCGCTCGGGTCGCGGGTCGACTGCCAGAGCACCACGGGTGGCACCGACACGCGCGGGTGATCCCGGACCCGGTCGCACCGAACGCAGCGATTCTCCGCGCACAGAGTGCCGCGGCACCGGTTCGTAGCGATCGAATTCGTCATCCAGGTCGTCGTGCCGCGGACCATACCCTCCCTTCGCGAAGCCCGGTTCCGCAAAATTGCGGTCGTCACGCTCGAGGTAAGGGTCGCGGCCGCCGCGCACCGGCCGGCGGGTGTCCGGTTCGTCGAGGTAGTCGTCCTCGTAGTCGTCGAGGGGAACCATGCCGAAGTAAGCCTTGAACTTGTGCAGGTTACTCATTGATCGACCTTCCTTGGCGCGACGGACTTGCTCCGACTACGACCGCTCGCAGTGGGACGGGTTGGGCGATCACCTCGGCGATCACCTCGAGGTTATAGGGCGAGATCCCAACAGCGCGGTACCGACACGCACGCAGGTCGAACCATGTCGCACAGCATGTTCGAGATCATTGGTCATGCCGGACGAGAGTTCGATCGCTTCCGGGTGGTGTTCGCGGAAGGTGCTGTGAACAGCGGCGAGTCGCTCGAACTGCGCCTCGGCGTCGGACCCGAGCGGCGGGACTGCCATCAAACCGGACAGTCTCAGGCCCGAGGTCGACTCCACCCGGGTCGCAAGTCCTTCCAGTTCCTCGACCGGAACTCCTCCTCGTTGCGGATCTCCGTCGAGGCTCACCTGTAGCAACACCTCGAGCGGCTGTTCCCGACGACCCTCGTCGATCGCAACCACAACCGACTTACCCAGCGCCGTCACCAGCCGAGAACTGTCGACGGAATGGATTGCGTGTGCCCATCTCGCGACGGACTTCGCCTTGTTTCGCTGCAGGTGTCCGATCATGTGCCAGCGAACATCCGCCTCGGGCTGATGGGTCGTGAACGCGTCGATCTTGGCGCTCGCCTCCTGCTCCCGCGATTCGCCGAACTCCCGGCAGCCCAAGTCGTACAAGATGCGTACGTCGGATTCGGGAAAGAACTTCGTGACAGGAAGAAGCTGCACGTCGGCCGGATTGCGCCCGGCGGATACGCATGCGGAGGAAACCCTTTCGCGGACCGATGCCAGCGCGGACGCGACGTCTTCTGCCCTGCCCATTGCGCCCCTACTCGCCTTCCTCACCGATATCGACGGAATCCATCCAGATGACTGCCGCGAGCCTTCCGGTCGGCGCCGCACGCCTGTGACTGAACAATGTCGGATCCTCGATCGTGCAGCGGGGGTCTTCCCCGACGCTCGCCACTCCCGACTCGAGAAGCTGCTTGCGCAAGCCTGCCCGAAGGTCGAGCCCCGCCGTACCCTTCGCCGTACGGGTTGCGCTACCCGGCAGATGACGTTCGACATCCGCTTGCATCGCAGCAGGAACCTCGTATCGACGGCCGCTGGCGGCCGGACCGAGAAATGCTCCGATCCGATCACGCTGCGCGCCTTGCTCGACCATGACCTCGAGTACCCGGGGCACGATCCCGATCCGCGCACCGATTCTTCCGGCATGAACCGCCGCAATCACGCCGGCCTGATCGTCCGACAGAAGTATGGGCACGCAGTCGGCACTGAGCGTCGCCAACGCCAGCCCCGGAACCGTGGTGACCAATGCGTCGCTCGCCTCCACCGGCTTGTCCAAGGGACCCGAAACCACGGTCACGTTACGACTGTGGATCTGTTCCATCCAGATCAGGTGATCGAACGGCACACCGATCTCGCGAGCGAGTCGACGCCGGTTCGCATCCACTGCCGCGGGATCGTCTCCGACATGGTCACCCAGATTGAACGAATCGTACGGCGCCGCCGAAGCGCCACCTGCTCGCGAGGTGACTACTCGGCGGACCCGAATACCCTGCATCTCAGCGTTCATCAACGACGCATGAAGGACGGCACGTCCACATCGTCCTCGCCGTCGTCCTCCACCATCGACGCACTGCGCTGCGGCTCGGGACGAGCAGTAGCGGGAGGAAGGTTGCCCGAGCTGTGGTTCTGAACCGGGTTCGAACCCGACTGCGGCGAGATCGTCTCGCGCGTAACCGAAACGGGCTCCGATACAGACCGTTCACGCTCACGATCGGATACCTCACCAGCGCGACCCGCACCGATTGCGTTCCGACCGACTGCGCCTGCCTCGACAGGGTTCCGGGTCGGAGTGCCACCGTCGAATCCGGCAGCGATCACGGTGACCCGAACCTCGTCTCCCAGTGAATCGTCGATGACGGTACCGAAGATGATGTTCGCATCGATGTGCGCGGCTTCCTGCACGAGGGATGCTGCCTCGTTGATCTCGAACAGACCGAGGTCGCTGCCACCGGCGATCGACAGCAGACACCCACGTGCGCCTTCCATCGACGCCTCGAGTAGCGGCGAGTTGATCGCGGCCTCGGCTGCCTTGATTGCCCGGCCTTCCCCGCGCGAGGACCCGATACCCATCAATGCGCTTCCGGCGCCGGACATCACGCCCTTCACATCCGCGAAATCGACATTGATCAAACCCGGCGTCGTGATGAGGTCGGTGATGCCCTGAACACCATTGAGGAGCACTTCGTCGGCGCTGCGGAAAGCATCCATCAGGCTCACGGCGGCGTCACCGAGTTGCAGCAGCCGGTCGTTGGGGATGACGATCAGTGTGTCGCACGACTCGCGCAACGACTGGATTCCGGTATCGGCCTGGCCGCCGCGACGCTTGCCCTCGAACGAGAAGGGCCGCGTCACGACACCGACTGTGAGCGCGCCGAGTTTGCGTGCGATGCTGGCAACCACCGGTGCGCCGCCGGTTCCGGTGCCACCGCCTTCACCAGCAGTGACGAAAACCATGTCGGCACCCTTGAGTACCTCTTCGATCTCGTCCTTGTGATCCTCGGCGGCTTTGCGACCCACCTCGGGATCTGCACCGGCACCGAGTCCGCGGGTGAGCTCTCGACCGACGTCGAGCTTGACGTCGGCGTCGCTCATCAGCAGCGCCTGGGCATCCGTATTGACGGCAATGAACTCGACTCCCTTGAGTCCCTGCTCGATCATTCGGTTGACTGCGTTCACGCCGCCGCCGCCGATGCCGACGACCTTTATTACGGCGAGGTAGTTGTGCGGGGGCGTCATCGGCTCTCGCCTTCCGTGAGTGTGTATCGCGCTCTCGTACAAAATAGCTCGTGTCCGGTTCGACAAACCCTAAACCTCAACCACAGGGTTAGCATTATGTCAAGTGGATCACTGGGGCGAAACGCTATGGGTGTTCAACCGCTTCCGCCACTAGGCGCGCCGATGACATCTGTGGTTATTTGTCGAATCGGTTTCCCAACACCTCAGCGAACCGTCGGAAGATCCGGGCTCGAGACGTCGTAGGTGGCCCCGGGCT
This sequence comes from Rhodococcus quanlei, assembly GCF_055231015.1. Classification (NCBI taxonomy): domain Bacteria; kingdom Bacillati; phylum Actinomycetota; class Actinomycetes; order Mycobacteriales; family Nocardiaceae; genus Rhodococcus; species Rhodococcus quanlei. The sequence continues at coordinate 22,910 of NZ_JBUYWD010000009.1, forward strand.
GGGTCAACAACGCCAGCGTAACGGCACCTTTACGCTGTGACTTCTCGGTTCCGCCCCAGACAATCACCCGGCCGTCGTGGAGTTTCACCGATATATCCGAGATGGAACCGGCGGTGACCTCGGCCACCTGCGTCCGCAACTGTTCGGGCATCGACGCCAACACATCGAGCGCCGCAACCGTTTCCGGGTCGCCGAACCCCGGCGACTCCGTCACCAGCCGAGGCAGGCCCGGCGGAGGCGGCGCAATCTCGTAGTCCACTGCATCCTTGTCCAGCAGGTGCGTGCCGCCGGGCGTATCGACGAACACGACAGGGGTCCGCTCCGTAACGGTCACACGGATCGTCGACGGATACATTCTTTGCACCCTCGCGGATTCGACCTTCGGAATCTGCGCCACCCGCGAAGCTGCGCCAGTCGTGTCCACCCGCAGCAGCGGCTGTCCCCGAGGGATGTCCAGAGCGTGGAGAATCTCCTCCGGCGCAATCGACTCGGCTCCCCGCACCTCGATGTCGCGCACCGACATCAACGGGGTGAACCACGCGACGGCACCGAGCGCGACGACTACCACGACAACCAACGGGACCATCAGTCTCGGCCGTCGAAACCACGGCGATCGCGGAGCCTTCGTCACCTCCGCTGCCGCCCCTTCCGACAATTCGGTTTCGGTGTTGGGCTGCATGACCTTTCGGCGCGCTCGCGACGCTTCACGCATTGCTTCCCGACGCCCGTTCTCTGCACGCGTTCGGGTCCGGGCACTCTCGGTACGCCGGCCACGATTCGATCTCTGCGGCCGATCGCCCCGTTTACGGGCGGTCACGTCGACGACGACTGCGGGACCGCCCGCAGTGCGTCGAGAATCTGACCACCGAGCATCGTGACGTCACCGGCACCCATGGTGATCACCACGTCGCCGGCATTCGCCAACCCCGCAACCTGCCGTGGGGTGAGTGACAGGTCGGGTTGATAGTGAACGGGTTTGGGCACTGCACGCGCGACGAGAGCGCCGCTGACACCCGGTAGCGGTTCCTCGCGGGCACCGTACACATCCAGCACAACGACCTCGTCGGCCAACGACAGGGCCTCGCCGAACTCGTCCGCGAATGTGGCTGTGCGCGAATACAGATGCGGTTGAAAGACCACGATCACGCGGCCGGTGCCCCCTCCTTGCCCCACCAGATCGTTCGCCGCACCCAGCACTGCCCGCACTTCCGTCGGGTGATGTGCGTAATCATCGAATACGCGCACGCCGCGCTCACGGCCTGTGAACTGGAATCGACGGTGGACTCCTCCGAATCCACCGATCCCCTCGACGACCTCGTCGACATCGGCACCCACATCGCGCGCAGCGAGCAATGCCGCCAACGCATTGAGCGCCATATGCCGCCCCGGAACACCCATTCGGACAGTCCGAGGTGCATCCTCGTCGGCCAACTGGAACTGCATGACCCCGCCGACGTCACGGGCCTCGAAATCGAGCAGACGAACACCCACCTCCACGCCGTCGACGGCGTCGAACGCGGTCGAAACGTCCGCTGCGGACGCAGTGCCGTAGCCGACCACACGGATACCGGAGTCCGCGCGCTCCGCGGTCCGCTCTGCCAGTGCCGCCGAGCCAGGATCGTCCAGACACGCCACCAGCAGGCCACCCGCCGGCAGCCGGGATACGAAATCGTCGAACACCTGCACGTACGCGTCTGCAGTACCGAAGTAGTCGAGGTGATCTGCCTCGATATTCGTGACGATCACTATGTTCGGGTTGTACTGCAGCAGCGAGCCATCACTCTCGTCCGCCTCCGCGACGAATACGTCGCCGTTGCCGTGATGCGCGTTGGTTCCTGCCTCGTTCAACTCACCCCCCACCGCGAACGACGGGTCGACACCGCAATGCTGCAGCGCCACCACCAGCATCGATGTGGTGGACGTTTTACCGTGGGTACCGGATACGAGCAGCGTGCTGTTTCCGTCCATCAACGCCGCCAATACCTCCGGACGCAAGATCACCGGAATCCCGCGCCGCTGCGCCTCCACCAGTTCCGGATTGTCCTTCGGAATGGCGGCGTGCGTGGTCACCACTGCGGTCGGCCCACCCGGCAGCAGGTCGAGCGCACTCGCATCGTGCCCGATACGCACCTCGGCACCGCGGGCCCGCAACGCAAGCACGCCGCGACTCTCCTTGGCGTCAGATCCGGACACCTGACCACCGCGGGCCAACAGGATCCGAGCAACCCCGGACATACCAGCCCCGCCGATGCCCACCATGTGGACCCGTTCCAGGTGTGCGGGCAGCTCGGTCATCGGTTTTCCCCATTCGGTGTGTGCTTGTGCGAATCGCCGGTTGCCACGTCGAGCACGATCTGCGCCACGTCGTCTGCGGCACTCCTGTGGCCCGCGTCCGACGCACGGCGGCCCATCTCCTCGAGAGCGGCGCAGTCCCTCAGCAGCGGGACGACCTTCGACACCATGTACTCGGACGTGAGTGCGGCGTCGTCGACGATCATTCCACCTCCGGCGGCAACCACCGGCCGGGCGTTGAGTTCCTGCTCCCCGTTTCCGTGCGGTAGGGGCACGTACACGGCGGGCAGCCCCACCGCCGAGACCTCGGCTACCGTCATCGCGCCGGAGCGACATACGACGGCGTCGGCAGCGGAGTACGCCAGATCCATTCGCGACAGATAGGGCACGGCGATGTACGGCGCTCCGTCGGACCCGGTGTCGATCTCGATCGTGTTCTTCGGACCATGTGCGTGCAGAACCGCGATTCCCGCTTCCGACAACTCGCGCGACGCACCCGACACGGCCTCGTTCAGCGAGCGTGCACCCTGCGATCCACCGAACACGAGCAGTACCGGGCCCTCGGCGGGTAGCCCGAAATGCTCACGGGCAGCCCCACGCAGCTCACGCCGGTCCAAGCCGGTGATCGACGCGCGAACCGGAATGCCGAGAACCTCCGCATCGGAGGCGCCGCGGGCTGCCACCCCCGAGCCGGCGACCGCGGCCAACACGCGGGCTGCCAGCCGGGCACCGATCTTGTTGGCGATCCCGGCACTCGCGTTCGCCTCGTGCACGACGATCGGAATCTTCCTCCGTCGACGCAGCGCACCGCGTCCGGCAGCGAGGTACGCGGGCAGAGCCACATAGCCACCGAAGCCGACCACGACATCGGCGTTCACCTCGTCCATCACCGACCGGGTTCGGCGCACCGATTTCAGCACGCGACCAGGCAACTTCAACAGATCCAGCGTCGGCTTCCGTGGTAGCGGAACCGGCGGAACCAGTTCGAGCGGGTAACCACGCTCGGGGACGAGCGTGGTCTCCAGTCCGCGCTCCGTGCCCAGTGCAGTCACCACCGCGTCCGGCACCATCTTCTTGATCGCGTCTGCGACCGCCAGGGCCGGCTCGATATGGCCTGCAGTCCCACCTCCGGCCACGATCACCGATACAGCCGACTTGTCGCCGCTCACCTGCGAAATCCTCGCTCTCCTGCTCGTCCGTCCGAGCGCCACTGCCCACGTCCACCGTCGGACGGATGTCGGGGTCGTCCTCTGTCGGTCCGGTCGCCACGCCGTGGGTCACCGGAACCTCTCGCTCTGTCCGCGACCGGCCTGCCTCTCGCCGCGGTTCGCGTACCGGCCCCGCGCGGATTCCCGCGCACGTCCGTACCGCGGCCGTTCGGCACACGCCGACTACGGTTCGGATTACGCCGTTCGGGGGCACCGCGGGCGCCCGCATCCTGCCGACCGGCCCGCTGGCGTGCCTCTGCGCGCCGAACCGCTTCCGCTCGAACCGCAGCCGGCCGCACCGGGACATAGGTTTCGGGGACCGGCAGGCGCAACAGCCGTCCGAAACGCCCGTCGCGACCGGATTTCAGCGCGGCCACCGCTTCCGGCTCGTGCCTCGCGGCGTTCGCTACCAGACCGAACATGAACAGAGTTGTGGCCGTGGAGGTACCACCGGAGGAGACGAGCGGAAGCTGAAGACCGGTTACGGGCATCAGCCCCACCACGTATCCGATGTTGATGAGCGCCTGACTGGCTATCCATACCGTCGCAGTCGCGACCATCAGTTGCAGAAACGGATCCACCGATCTGGACGCGATACGAAGACCGGTGTACACGAACAGCGCGAACAATCCGATGACGGCAGCACCGCCGACGAACCCGAGTTCCTCACCGATGATGGCGAAGATGAAGTCGTTGTGCGCGTTCGGCAGGTAGCTCCACTTGGCGCGACTCTGGCCGAGCCCCCGACCGAAGATCCCACCGTCGGCCAAGGAGAACATCGCTTGTCGGGACTGATATCCGCTACCCAGCGGATTGTCATCTGGATTGAAGAACGCCTGCACACGGGCCGAGCGGTAGCCGGCCGTCAATGCCAGCAGCACCGCGCCGCCGAGGGCCGTTCCGACGATGGCGAGGAACACTTTGAGCGGCAGCCCCGCGAACCACAACAACGCCACCATGATGATGCCGAGCGACACTGTGGTGCCGAAATCTGGTTGCAGAAGGATCAGCAAGAATGCCAGCAGCGCAGCAGGAACCAGCGGCACGAGCAGGTCCCGGAGCGATGCCGAATCCCGGCGCAGCGACGCGAGGATGTGTGCACCCCAGATTGCGAGCGCGATCTTGGTGAGCTCCGCCGGCTGCAACGACACCGGGCCGAGAACGAACCACCCACGGGTTCCGTTCTGCCTGGATCCGATGCCGGGAATCAGGACGAGTACGAGCAACACGATGGTTGCAGCGAAGGCCGGGAACGACAGCACACGCATGGTCCGAACCGGGATCCGAAGAGCCACGTAGAACAAGACCAGTCCCAGGACCACGAACATCGCCTGCCGGATGAACGGCGTGTAGGCCGATCCCGCACGGGCATATGCTTCGACGCTCGACGAGGAGAGCACCATCACGAGGCCCAGCACCGTCAGCAGGAAGGCAATGGTCACCACCAGGTGAAACGAGGCCAGTGGGCGAGCCAACCACGCATCGAGCCTAGTTCGTGGGGCCTTGGACGTCCGTGAACGTGCCGGGCGGGCACGCTTTTCCCGTGCCTGCCGCTCGCGCCCCTGATTGGCAGCCATGTTCAGGCCCTGCCGATGTCGGATTCGCTCAGAGCTGCTGTGGCAGCAGCAAAGCTGTCGCCTCGGTGGCCGTAGCTGGTGAACATGTCCAGAGATGCCGCGGCCGGTGCGAGCACCACAGAACAACCGGGCGCGGCCATCGCGGCAGCCTGACGCACGACCACGTTCATCACGGCGTCGCCGTCGGTATCGGACGGAAGCACGACGCGACGCACTCCCCGGTCTCCACCTGCGATGGCAGCTGCCTGTGCGGTCACCCCTGCATCGTCTCCCGTTTCGACGTGCACAACGGGAACATTCGGGGCGTGTCGTGCGAGAGCGTCGGCGATCCGGGGCGCGTCCTGACCGAGAAGCACGGCACCGACCAGACGGTTTCCGACTTCGGCGACCAACTCGTCGACGCTGGCACCCTTCAGAAGTCCACCGGCCACCCAGACGACGCGATCGTGAGCCAGTATCGACGGGGCTGCTGCGTGCGGGTTGGTGGCCTTCGAATCATCGACGAACTCGACACCGCCGAGGACTCGCGCAGTGGCCGCACGATGCGGGCCCAGCACATGGGCCGCCAGCCCACCGGCCACGGCCTCCGGCTCGATACCGACTGCCCGAGCCAGCGTCGCGGCTGCCAGGGCGTCCGCAACTCCAGCCGGACCGGCCGGCGCAATGCCTTCCACCGGTGCCAGTGGCACACCGTCACCGAACGCGCGGTCGACCAGGTATCCCTCGAAGACCCCGAGTTCCTCGAGTCCCGGGTCTCCGAGCCGGAAACCGATCGTGCGCTCTGCACGGGAGGTGTGTGCGAGAGAAGAGGCGACGACGTCGTCGAGTCCCACCACTCCGACCTTGCCGGTCAATGCCCGCGATTTCGCCTCGATGTAGCCATCCATGCCGCCGTGCCAGTCGAGATGGTCCTCTGCGATGTTCAGAACGACACCGGCGTCGGGTCGTACCGACGGCGCCCAGTACAGCTGAAACGACGACAACTCCACCGCCAGTACCTCGGCTCTCGGCGAATCGTCTTGCAGGGCGTCCAGGACCGGCAGTCCGATGTTTCCGCAGGCCGCACTCGGTATGTCGGCCGCCTGCAGCATCGAATGCAACATCGACGTGGTGGTCGTCTTGCCATTGGTTCCGGTGACGACCAGCCAGCGACGCGGCGGACCGTACAGACCGGAACGGTCCACGTGCCACGAGAACTCGATGTCGCCCCACACGGGAACTCCCGATCCGGCAGCAGCAGACAGGAGCGGTGAGTCGGGACGGAACCCCGGACTCGTGACAACCAGTGCGAAGTCTGCGACCCCGCCGGGCTCGCCGAGCAGGTCGTCGAGTGGCACGGTTCGAGCACCGAGTTGCGCGCACCGTGCCAGCGCGTCGGCCGACGTGTCCGTTACCGTGACTCGGGCACCCAGATCCTGGAGTGGGACGATCGCCGCACGACCCGAGATTCCGGCACCTGCGACGAGGACTGCGCGGCCGTTCAGGCGGCCGAGATCGCCACCGTTCGTTGCGTCGACCATGCCGTCAGTCTCCGACCGCGGCCAGGTACTCGCTGTAGAACAACGCGAGGCCGATCGCCGATGCCATGGCCGACAGCAGCCAGAATCTGATGATCACCGTTGTCTCGGCCCACCCCGAAAGCTCGAAATGGTGATGGAACGGTGCCATACGGAACACGCGGCGCCGACTCGAACGGAACACGGCCACCTGGATCATGACCGATGCCGCCTCCGCCACAAACAGTGCGCCGACCACGACCATGAGCAGTTCGGTACGGGTCGTGATGGACAAGCCGGCCAACAGGCCACCGAGCGCCAACGAGCCGGTGTCGCCCATGAAGATCTTCGCCGGAGCGGAGTTCCACCACAGAAATCCGATGCAAGCACCGGCACCCGCGGCACAGATCAGTGCAAGGTCGAGCGGATCTCGTACGTCGTAGCAACCCGTGTCCGGGGCGGTCGCGCACGCATTGCGGTACTGCCAGAACGTGATGATCACGTATGCGCCGAGCGCGAGACTCATCGAACCGGCGGCAAGCCCGTCCAGCCCATCGGTGAGGTTGACGGCATTCGACCACGCGATCACGAGGAAACAGCAGAAGACGATGAACACGATCGCGCCCATCGTGACTGTCGCATAGTCGCGTACGTACGACAGATTGGGACTTCCCGGTGTCAGCCCGCTACCACCCCGGAACTGCAGCGCGAGGACACCGAAGATGACCGCGCTGATGATCTGGCCGACGTACTTTCCGGTCGCGTTCAGACCGAGATTGCGCTGCTTACGGATTTTGATGAAGTCGTCGAGGAATCCGACGACACCGAGCGAGGTCGCGAGTCCCAGGACCAGCAACCCGGACGCGGACGGCCCGTCCGCGTCGTATCCCACTCCGATCAGGTGTGAACCCCAGTAGCCCGCCCACAGACCGGCCAGAATCGCGACACCACCCATCGTGGGGGTGCCGCGCTTGGACTGGTGGGTGGCTGGTCCTTCGACGCGAATCTCCTGGCCGAAGCCTTGCCGGGAAAACAACTTGATCAACAACGGTGTCAAGAGGATCGACACGGCGAGTGCAATTCCCGCCGCAAAGAGGATCTGTCTCACCGCGTGGCCTCCGAACCGGTTTCCGTCTGTTCAGGGCGCCGGCCTTCGTCCGCCAGCACCGCTTCCGCTACTCGCCACAGTCCAACCGACTGTGACGCCTTCACCAACACCAGATCACCGGGTTCGAGCTCTGATTCGAGCGCCGAGATCGCGGCCGCGGCGTCCGGCACGATCCGCGCCTCGTCGCCCCAGGAACCCTCCATGATCGCGCCCTGAAGCAACGCGCGAGCAGGGCGGTCGGTGCCCACCACGATCAGTTTGCTCACATCGAGCCGCACGACGAGTCGGCCGATGGCATCGTGCTCCACCACGGACTCGGGTCCCAGTTCGGCCATCTCGCCCAGCACGGCCCAACTGCGCCGCGCACCGTGGCGGCCCGATCGTGCCATCGACACCAGCGCCTTGATCGCGGCACGCATCGAATCCGGGTTCGCGTTGTACGAATCGTTCACGACTGTGACACCGTCACCACGGTCCCGCACGTCCATCCGACGTTCGGAGGCTGCAGCGGCACCCGAGAGCGCATCGGCGACCTGGTCCACCGTCGCTCCACATTCGATCGCAACCGCAGCAGCCGACAAGGCATTGCCGATCTGGTGCTCGCCGTGGACGGACAGATCGACTGTCGCGCTACCACCGGGTGTGACCAACGTGAAGTGAGCCCTCGCCTGATCGTCGAGCCGAACATCGGCCGACCGCACCTGAGCCTTCTCCGAACGGCCCACCAGAACGACGCGAGCGGAGGTGTTGTCCGCCATCGCCGAAACGAGCGAATCGTCCGCATTGAGGACGGCTACCCCACCGTTCTCGGCGGTCGGCAACGACTCGGGCAGTTCGCCCTTCGCCGCCGCGATCGCCTCGCGTGAACCGAACTCGCCGAGGTGGGCGGTTCCGACGTTCAGCACGACACCCATGCGGGGTGGTGCGATGTGCGTCAACGCCTCGATATGTCCGATTCCGCGCGCCGACAATTCGAGGACGAGGAACTTGGTGTCCGCGTCCGCACGCAGCGCCGTCCAAGGGTGACCGAGTTCGTTGTTGAACGATCCGGGCGGCGCCACCACCGGCCCCAGTGGACGCAGGACTGCCGCCATCAGATCCTTCGTCGACGTCTTGCCCGCCGAACCCGTCACTCCGATCACGGTGAGACCCGATGCGGTCAGTTCGTCGACCACGGCGCGCGCCAACTTCGCGAGTGCGGCGAGCACTGCCGCACCGGACCCGTCCTTGTCGTGTTCGAGCGCCATCGCACGACTCGCGGTCTCCGGGGGAATCGGCGGAACCACAATCGCGGGCACGCCGACCTCACGCGCAGCCAGAACCGCGACGGCGCCGGCGTCGACAGCTGCCGCGGCATGATCGTGGCCGTCAACTCGTGCACCCGGTAAGGCGAGGAACAGTCCGCCCGAGGTCACCTTCCGCGAATCGAACTCGACACTCCCGGATACGACCCGAGAAGGATCGTCCACCTCGGACAACCGACCGCCGACGATCTCGGCGATGCGGGCGAGGGTCATCGGGATCATGCCCCACCTCCGATCTTTCGGTCGATCGCCTCCGCCAGTACCGCACGGTCGTCGAACGGGTGCTTCACCCCGTTTACCTCCTGCCCAGTCTCGTGGCCCTTACCTGCCACGAGCACCACATCTCCTGTGCGCGCCCACTCGACCGCCTCCGCGATCGCGCTCGCGCGGTCGGCCACCTCACGAACCTCGCCCCTCTCGTCCTGGGGCACGTCCTCGGCTCCCCCACGAACGGCGGCCCTGATGTCGGACGGGTCTTCGGTCCGTGGGTTGTCGTCGGTCACGATCAGCAGTTCCGCTCCGCGAGCCGTCACTGCCCCCATCAGCTCACGTTTGCCCTTGTCCCGATTGCCGCCGGCGCCGACAACCACCGCCAGCCGACCGGCAGACTGGCCACGCAACGTCCCGATCACCGCACCCAGCGCTGCCGGTTTGTGGGCATAGTCGACCACAGCCATGAAGTCCTGTCCCTTGTCGACCCGTTGGACGCGGCCCGGAACATCCACCTGAGCCAATGCCGGTATCGAGTCCTCGAGCCGAACTCCGGCGGCATCTGCGATCGCCACGGCAACCGACGCATTCGCAACGTTGTAGTCACCGGGCATGCGCAATCGAACCTCGTTCGAGCGGCCGGACGGGTCCACGAGACGAAAGGCCTGAACACCCCTGTCGTCGAGATCGCCTCGCGTCGCCTGCCAATCAGCCGGTTGCGGCGGCTCCAACGGCTCCGACGGCGTTGTGGCCACTGCGGTGACGGTCGATCCGGCATCGCGTGCGATTCCCGCCATCCGGCGACCCCACTCGTCGTCGACGCACACGACAGCGTGTTGGGCCCGGACGGAGGAGTCGCCATCGAACAGCCGTGCCTTCGCTGCGAAGTAGTCTTCGAAATCTCGGTGAAAGTCCAGGTGATCCTGTGACAAATTCGTGAAGGCACCGATCGCGAAACGCACTCCGTCCACACGGCCGAGAGCCAACGCGTGACTCGACACCTCCATCACGCATGTATCGATGCCCTGTTCGAGCATGACGGCGAAGAGAGCATGAAGTTGCGGAGCCTCTGGAGTCGTCAGCGCACTCGGCACTCGGTTCCCCTTGATGCGCGTCTCGATCGTCCCCACCAGACCGGGGGTACGACCACCCGCAGCGAGGGCTGCCTCGACCAGATAGGACGTTGTGGTCTTGCCCGAGGTGCCGGTGATCCCGATGACCGTCATCTTCTTTGTCGGATGCCCGTAGATCGTGGCCGATACCGCCCCGAGTTGGGCGCGTGGGCTCTCGTGAACGAGAATCGGTACGCCCATAGGCGATCGGGCCGCATTCATCAGTGCGAGTCCTGCCGGATCGGTCAACACGGCGTGAGCGCCCCGTGCCACCGCGTCCGACGCAAACGTTGCGCCGTGCACACGCGCCCCGGGAAGCGCCGCGAACAGGTCTCCGGCCAGTATTGCCTGCGCGCGAAGATCGATACCCGTGACCGTGACCACCGACCCGTCCAGGGCTTCCGGACCCCGTACCTGCTCGGACCTCACCGCGTCACCGACCCAGTCGATCCGCGCACCGGTGAGCGACACGAGGTCGTCGAGGGACGTGACGACGGAGACCGCGGGCCGGATGTTCGCGGCGGCAGCCTCCGAGGTCGTCGGCGACTGCGAACGTGACGACTCGGGCACCTGGCTCCTCTCGTACATCCGAACACCTCGGACGTCGTTCATCGGTCAGTCGGTCGTCGAACAATTGCAGGTCGGACCGTGGCTCACGGTCCGACGCTACGTCGACGTGTCAGATTACCGCGCCCGTCCCCGAAGCCGGACCCGGCCAAGGTGCGCCTGCGCGCCGTACACCCTCAGTCGGCCTGCAACACGAGTTCACGTCCTGGTTCCGGAGACATCGGCACACTGTCTCGTTGCAACATCCACGACGCAATATTGTGGAACAACGGCGCTGCGGATGCCCCGCCCGAACCGTCCGCGCTGCGGGCAGGGGCATCGAGCATGATTCCGATGACGTATCGAGGATCGTCTGCTGGAGCGATGCCGGCGAAGGTGATCCAATACTGGGAGTTCGAGTAGCAACCGCACGACGGGTCGACCTGCTGCGCCGTACCGGTCTTTCCAGCGATCTGGTAACCGTCCACAGCGGCGGCCACGCCGGTCCCCTGCTGAACACCCATCGGATCGTCTTGAGTCACGGATCGGAACATGTCACGAACGGTGCGCGCCGTTTCCGGACTCACCACTTCGACGCCTTCGGGACGCTCGGTTTCGGTGCGGTCGCCGTCCGGTTCGATGATGGCGTCGACGATGCGCGGCGGAATTCGGACACCGTCGTTCGCCATCGCCTGGTACATGCCCGTCATCTGCAGCAAGGTCATCGAGAGCCCCTGCCCGATCGGAAGGTTGGCGAACGTACCGCCGGACCATTGGTCACGTGGTGGAACGTTGCCGGCGCTTTCACCGGGCAATCCGACCTCGGTGCGTTGGCCGAGCCCGAACTTCTTCAGCATGTCCGCGAATCGGTCTTCTCCGATACGTTGCGCGAGCATCAGGGTGCCGACATTCGACGACTTCCCGAACACTCCCGTCGTGGTGTACGGAACCACCCCGTGCGCCCACGCATCCCGCACAGTCACACCGGCCATCCGAATGCTGCCCGGAACCTGCAGCACCTCGTCGGGGGTGGTCAACCCGTACTCGATTGCCGCTGCTGCGGTGATGATCTTGTTCACCGACCCAGGTTCGAACGGCGTCGTCACGGAAAGATTGCCCATTTCGGCGGTAGGCGGGTTGTTGCCCACACCGATCGCAGGATTGAACGTGCTGTCGTTCGACATCGCCAGCACTTCGGCCGTCTGTGCATCGAGAACCACAGCCGAAGCGTTCTCGGCCCCCGACTTCTCCTTCGCCAGTTGCACCTGCTGCTGGACGTAGTACTGCAGGTCGGAGTCGATGGTGAGCTGAACGCTCGACCCGTCGACCGCGGGTTGCTTGTCTCGCCAACTTCCGGGAATGACGGCTCCGTCCGAGCCTCGGTCATACGTCTCCGAGCCGTCCGTTCCGGCAAGGATGGAATCCATCGAGTCCTCGAGACCGAGGAGACCGTGCCCATCCCATCCGGTGGCACCCACGATGTTCGCGGCAAGCGACCCACCAGGGTATTCGCGAATGTCCTGACGTTCGAGACCGACTTCACTGTACTTTTCGGCGATATCGGCTGCGATCGCCGGATCGACACTGCGAGCCAAATACACGAACGTCTTGTCGCTCCGAAGCTTGTCGAGCACTTCCTCCTCGGGCGCTGCATCACCGAGTTGATCGTGAATCTCGTCCGCAATGGCCTTCAGTCGGTCGTCCACCTCAGGGGCGTCCGGACTCTTCTTGCGTGCTTCCTCGAGTTCCTTCTTCACCCGCGCAGGTTGAAAGGTGAGCGCCTTCGCTTCCATCGTGAACGCGATCGGGTTGCCGTTGCGATCGGTGATCGATCCACGCACAGCCGCGTCCACCTTCGTGGTGGTCCGTTGGCTGGCGGCTTCCGCCGACAGCCGGGGCGCTTGCACACCCTGTACCCAGAGCAGTTGCAGCGCGGTGAGACCGAGCGCCGCGAACATGGCGAGACGCCCCACTCGATGGCGGAACGGGAAGTTTCTCGTTCCTCCGGAGTTGGGGCGCCGGGGCCTGCCGCGTGGTGCGCTTCGGGTCACTGGCGACCGCCGTCGGATGACGCGGTAGAAGGTATCACGGGGACCAATTGTTCACCCTCGGCCTGAATCCTGGTGTCATTGCCGGGAGTCGGCGTGGCGGATGTCCTGCTCGATTCCGATGAGGCCCGATCGGTGCGGGTGGTCACACTCGTCATGGGCTGTTCCGACGACGCCGGCGCATTCAGTGGCGGAACCGGTGTCCCCGTTGCCGGCGCGGGAGTACCGATCACCTCGACCGACCCGTCGGGGTGCACGACCAGTCGCGCGGGATCGACAGCAGGGACCATGCCCAACTCGGCCGCTTCAGCGGCCAGCCTCGGCGCCGAGTTCGCAGTCTCGACATCACGCTCGAGAGCAGCCTTCTCACGGATGAGGCTCTGGTTGTACTCGCGGGCTTCGCTGAGTTCGTAGGAATCCTCCGCCGAACGCGTCGTCAGCAGAAGAGTCAGCATCAGACCGAGTGCCAGCATGCCGATGATCGTCGCCACGAACGGAATACGTGCCGCCATCGTCCCCACGCCCGCGGCGCTCACCTTGGCCGATACACCCGAGTCACTGTGAACGGTCGCGCGTTGTGTCCGCCGCTCGTAGGCACGCTGCGCCGCACCGGAACGACGACCGCCACGGCGTGCGGTCCGTGGGGAACTCACCTGAACAGTCATGCCGTCGCCCTCCTGGCAATTCTTTCTGCGGCACGCAAACGCACCGGAGCTGATCGTGGGTTCTCTTCGATTTCCTGGTCCGAGGCGCGTTCGGCGCCTCGGGTGACGATCCGGAACTCCGGCCCCATCCCAGGGAGTTCGACCGGAAGCCCTTCGGGACTCTTGGACTTGGCGCGCGGGACGATCTCCTGTTTGACCACGCGGTCTTCCAGCGACTGATACGACATGAAGACGACGCGGCCACCCACAGTGAGTGCCTCGAGAGCAGCCGGTATAGCGGCACGCAGCGAGTCCAGTTCGCCGTTGACCTCCACTCGCAACGCCTGGAAGGTGCGCTTGGCGGGATGACCTCCCGTGCGGCGAGTGGCGGCCGGAATGGTCCGATACAGCAACTCGACGAGTTCGGCACTGGTGCGAAGAGGCTGCTTCTCACGCTGACGCAGCACCTCGGAGGCAATCTTGCCCGCGAAGCGCTCCTCGCCGTACGTGCTGAGTATGCGTGCGAGGTCACCGTGCGAGTAGGTGTTGAGCACTTCTGCGGCCGTGATACCGACCGTCGGGTCCATGCGCATGTCGAGCGGGGCGTCGATCGAATAGGCGAATCCGCGATCCGCTTCGTCGAGCTGCATCGACGATACCCCCAGGTCGAAGAGGATCCCGTGCACCGATTCGTGGGCTCGGAGTCCCGCTTCTTCGAGCGCTGGGACGATACCGTCGTATCGGGTGTGAACGAACGTGACGCGGTCCGCGTAGTCGGCCAGCCGGTCCTGGGCGATCCGCAATGCTTTGGGGTCCCGGTCCAGTGCCACCAACCGCAACTGCGGGTACGCGCGAAGGAAGTGTGCGGAGTGGCCGCCGAGTCCGAGGGTCGCGTCGATCATGACCGCGTCGGTGCCCTCGCTGTCGATTCCGGTGAGTGCGGGTGCCAGCAGTTCGTCGGCCCGGCGAAGCAGAACGGGGACATGGCCGAAGGCGCCGGCTGCCGAGGAACTGGTCGCCTCGTCGTTCGCCATCTTCGCCTGCTTCCTCGCTGCTGTCTCGTGTTCCTGTACCGACGACCGCTCCCGGTGCCGGGGCGGTGAATGCTTCGAGGTCCCTGTCCGAAGCGGAACCTGGCGCTGGGGAAGTGCGTCAGGGTCCAGTCGGGCAGAGGCCTCGCGGCATTCACCGCAAGACTGGGTCAGACGATCCCACCGAGGGACACGCCCGTTGCTTGCGAGTAGTTCTCCTCGTTCGCATCCACGTAGGTCTGCCATGCCTGGGCATCCCAGATTTCGAGGAAGTCGACCGAGCCGATGACCACGCATTCCTTTGCCAGGCCTGCGTACCGTCGGTGATCCGCCGAGAGGGTGATGCGCCCCTGGGCGTCGGCGTACTGTTCGTCCGTTCCTGCGGCAAGCCCTCGAACGAATGCCCGAGCCTCGGGATCGTTCCTGGACGCCGCAGCCGCCCGCCGAGCGAGCACTGTGAACTCGTCCCGGGGATACACAGCGAGACTGTGATCTTGACCTTTGGTGATCATCAAGCCCCCTGCCAGTGCTTCCCGGAATTTCGCGGGCAACGTGAGCCGCCCTTTGTCGTCGAGCTTTGGCGTGTAGGTACCGAGAAACACTCGACACCTCCCACTGCATTCACAGCCGAACGTTCTGTAACCAAGCGAATCACCCTTGCTCTCCGCTGACCACCACGATACCCCACTTTCCCCCACTCTCAAGGCGCTTAGCGACTGGTTTCCAACGATTTGCCAAGTACTTGCTGGTCAAGCTACCCAAAAGTAGGTGGGGGAAATATTCGATGCGACAGGCGTCACCAGCGCTTCGAGCACACTCCACACCGCTCACTAACCAGCGAAAAGCGAAAGTGCGCAGACAATCGGGCCAAACCACCACGTCGAAGCGCGGGGACCGCACCGGCATCAGCCGAAGGTGGGGGAAAGTGGGGCCGCCCGGCCTGGCGAAGTCGGGCCCTGTCGGGCACCGAACAAGTCCGGCCCTGCACGAGTCGGGAACCACACCAGTCCGGCACCGATCACAGAACGTACGAAGCGGCGGGGGGGGCCCCCCAAGGGGGTGGGGGCCCCCGAGGTGGGGGTAAAACAAAAAAAT